>USAV01000056.1 GCA_900552715.1 uncultured Veillonella sp. | reverse complement strand
GGATAGCTAGTTGGTTGAATGATAAATACATCTTTGCCACGTACGCTTTCATCAATCATAATTTGTACTTCGCCATTGTTAAAGCGACCTACAAATGCTTCACCTAAAGGCAAACCTAAATAATCACAAATTTCCTTTGCCAATGCAGGATTCGCATTACCTGTGAAAATTTTAAGTTTTTTGCCGTCTTCAAATGCCATTTTGTTACCCTTTCATTTGTTCCTATACTGGTTACTTATCCATAATCATCCATTACAGATACACACTATTGCCTTTTTATTGTATACTATTTTGCCCTAATTGTGTTAAAAAATTATAATATTTTTTTATTTCTTTTTGAAAGTATCATCAGTTACCCAATTTTCTTTCACAATTTGCTTGCTACGGCCTACGGCTAACGCCTTATCTGGTACATTTTTAGTAATGGTAGAACCTGCACCTACATAGCTATAATTACCTACTGTTACAGGAGCTACTAAATTACTATTACAGCCTACGAAAGCGCCATCGCCAATTGTAGTACGATGTTTAACTTTACCATCATAGTTTACAGTAATCGTACCGCAGCCAATATTAACACCAGAGCCTACGTCGCTATCGCCGATGTAGGAAAGATGTGGGAACTTAGTACCTTCCCCAACATTGGAGTTTTTAACCTCTACGAAGTTACCTACATGGACCTTGTTACCAAGCACGGTATTAGGGCGCAAGTGAACATATGGACCTACATCTACACCGTCTTTTACTTCGCAGTCATGACCATATGTGAAGTGAATAATCGTATCATTACCTACTTTTACATTCGTCAAACGAGTATGTGGACCAATTTCACAGCGCTCACCAATGACAGTATTTCCTTCGAGGATTGTGCCAGGATGCAAGATTGTATCGGCCCCTACTGTTACCTCTGGAGCTACATATGTATTGGCTGGATCAATAATAGTAACACCAGCTGTCATTAGCTCAACATTTTTACGATGTTTCAAAATAGCTTCGGCTTCCGCTAATTGCAAGCGAGAGTTTACGCCTAGAGACTCTTCAAAGTCCTTTGTCATATACGCGCTTACCTTGTCGCCATCATTTACAAGAATACCAACTACATCAGTGATATACAATTCACCTTGTGCATTATCATCAGATAATTGATCTAAGCAAGGCCATAATTTTTTACTATCAAAAGCATACATGCCTGTATTAACTTCTTGAACAGCTAATTCCTCTGGTTTACCATCTTTTTGCTCTACAATGCGAACTACAGAACCTGCTTCATTGCGGATAATACGTCCATAACCTGTTGGATCCGGCATATGAGCTGTTAAAATTGTCGCTGCTGCACCAGAATTTTTATGTTCTTCTAACAGTGCTTCTAAACTTTCTTTTGTAACAAGTGGTGTATCGCCACAAAGTAATAAGATAGTACCATCATAATCACCAAGCACTGGTTGAGCCATTTTTACAGCATGACCTGTACCATTTTGCTCTTCTTGACGAACAAATTCAGCGCGGTCCCCCAAGTAATTTTGTACCGCATCACCGCCAAAGCCTACGATAACCACATCGCGATTTGTACCGATAGACTGAACCGTTTCAAGAACGCGCTCTACCATCGCCTTACCGCCAACCTTGTGCAATACCTTTGGCAATTTAGACTTCATGCGCGTACCCTTACCAGCAGCTAAAATAAGGCTTGCAATATTCATAGTAATCTCCTATCTGTTATCTCTCATATATCTGACTTTTTAATAGTACTTACATCATATTAGCCCATTGTCCAATATGCGATATAAAGTCATTATATCTAACTATAATGTATCTAATATTAATTGTTTATTCTTCATCAAATACTGGTTCTATATTAATTTTCTTTGTATTTTCATCAATACCATAGAACGTAAATAATGATTCATAATCATCGATTAATTTTGGATTTGGCTCTGCCGTTGCTACAAGAACACCGGTCCCAACAACGACACCACTCATTTCTAAAACAAGTTCTTTAAGACCTTTTGCTGTGCCCCCTGCTTTCATAAAATCATCGATAATTAAAACCCTAGCATTGGGAGGAATCGCTCTCTTTGTTAACGTCATGGTCTGAATACGACCAGAGGATCCTGTTACATAGTTGATACTAATAGCGGATCCTTCTGTTACCTTACTATCACGACGAGCAATGACGAGAGGTTTGTTGAAAGCTCGTGCTACCATGACAGCTAAAGGAATCCCCTTTGTTTCAACGGTCAGAATATAATCAGGGTTGCGGTCCATAAAACGGGTCATAATGATTTCCCCAAGGCGTGTCATTACATGCCAATCATATAAGATATCAGACATGTAAATAAACCCACCTGGAATGATACGGTCTGGCTCCATCAAGCGAGTTTGCACATCTCGTAAAATATCATTAGCTTGAGCACCCTTACGATGAGGAATGAAACGCACTCCGCCTGCTACGCCAGCTACGGTTTCTAATGTACCAAGCTGAAAATGCTCCATAGACTGTCTCACACAGGTTAAGTCTTCACTAACCGTAGACTTTGCCATGCCAAAGAAGTCACAGAAATAATTTAAAGGAATCAATTTTTGCGGTGAATCAACTAACAATTTAGTCATTGCCACCATGCGTTCCACACGCCGTACTTTATCCATAGAATTTCCTTTACCATTCATCATATAACTATTGATTACACTCATGTGACAAATGTCATGAGTTATTTCAAATATATCTGTGTTTATTATACCATAATTTCCGAATATTCGAGGTTATAGAAACATTATAATTCGGCAAAATAAAAACTCTCTAGTCCTCATATAATACTGTAAGTTTAGACCTTATAGTCTATTACACTATTATATGTACTAGAGAGTTTTTATTATAAAACGTAAACCTTCACAGTTTGACGACCAAACTGCAATGCTTCAGAACGAGAATCATAAGCTAAGTCAATTCTATGACCTTTGATAGCGCCACCAACATCATCAGCTACAGCATAACCATAACCTTCAATGTATAATCGCGTACCTAATGGAATTAATTTTGGATCTACAGATACGATGCCCTTCTTTAAGCGACTACCTGTAGCCGTATAATTACCATTGCCAGGATCTTGAGCAGAATAAGCACTAGCTTGCATAGTTAAAACGCGAGAGTATTTATTTGGTACACCATTATGACTTAATTCTGTACCATGTCCACCATAACGAGTCTCCATCTTTTCTAAAGCATTCATCGTACTAGGACCAACGCGACCATCTACAGCGAGTCCCTTTGACTTTTGAAATTTCCGTACAGCTTGTTCCGTATTATGACCGTAAATACCATCTACAGAATCATCTAAAAAACCTTGATGCTTTAACATGGTTTGCACCTTGCTAACATGGTGCCCCCGTTGTCCCCGATCAATCGTTTTTGCCAATGATACGGAAGATACCATTGTAGTCATACAAACAAGCGTACATGCGATAATTATTTTCTTAACCATATACACCTCACCTTACATCAGTAGTATACTATACAGTTTTAAATAATCTATAAACCATATTGAGATAGCAATACAAAAAATGCATATATAATGCACGTTTTTAACTATATCTCAAATCTAGTACTACATATATATCATAGAAATATAGTATAGCAATGAAAAATCTCCATTATAGTCTGCCCAATCAAGTAAAGTTTTTACGTTTTGATTATATAGACAGTCAATAATGGAGACTTTTATAATACCTATTTAATTTTAACAGTTATGATATACACCTATATGGCATTCCTTACGCTTAGCACCAACTATACGTAAGTATGTATAGCCAATAACAGCAGAAATGATGGAACCGATTAATACGCCACCCTTAGCCATCTCTTGAGCATGACCTGGATCAAAAGCTAAAACGGAAACAAATATACTCATAGTAAAACCAATACCACATACAATGGAGGTACCATAAATAAATTTCCAGTTAGCTTCTGCTGGCATAGGTACAATACCTAACTTAATCATCCCAAACATAGCACCAAAGATACCGATTTGTTTACCTAAAATAAGGCCTAGTGCAACACCTAAAACAACAGGATGTGTTAAATCTGCTACACCGAATCCAGCAAGACTTACACCGGCATTAAAGAAAGCAAAAATAGGAACAATCACAAAGCTTACCCAGTTAGATAAATAATGTTCCCAATGTTGCATTGGTCTAACATATTTACGACCAATCTTACCCCGTTCAGGAATTGTCATCGCCAAGATTACACCAGCCATAGTAGCATGTAATCCAGAGCGAAGAATGCAATACCATAAAATTAAGCCAAGAATGATATAGGATAAAGATCTAACGTAACCAGACCGATTACAGTAAATCAATAAGCCCGTTACAATAACAGCACCTACTAGATAAAAAAGATTAAGATTCGATGCATAAAAAATAGCAATAACAATGATGGCAATTAAGTCATCAATAACCGCTAAGGCTGTCAAAAACACCTTCATAGAGTTAGGAACTCTAGACCCTAAAGCAGTTATAACACCTATAGCAAAAGCAATGTCAGTCGCAGTTGGAATAGCCCAACCATGAACATACACTTCACTAGAACCAGCAATAAGATAGTAAATAATAGCAGGTACTAACACACCAAATAATGCAGCAACACCTGGCATAATACGCTTAGCATTCGTATTAAGTTCACCACTTACTAATTCACGCTTTACTTCTAACCCAACAAAGAGGAAGAAAATTGCCATTAGTGCATCATTAACCCACTCCATAGTTGTTAATGGACCTAGCTTTAAATTAACAAGTGACATATACTGTATCGCTAATGGAGAGTTTGCTACGATTAATGCAATAAGTGTAGCTCCTAGTAGAACAGCAGTCGCCGAACCAGGAGAACGTAAAAATACAAATATCCGTTCCATATGATTCCTTCCTAATATAATACGTTCATTATTTATGCTTAAAAGTTCTTATTTTATATGCCAAAATTAAGACTATAGCACCTAATAAACCAGAAATAATAGAACCTATAAAGATACCAATTTTAGACATTTCTTGATTGACACCAGGTGGAAATGCCAATGTAGCTACAAATAAGCTCATAGTAAAACCAATACCACAAACGATGGCAGTACCATAAACCTCTGGCCATGTTGTATTAGTAGGCATCTTGATAATCTTAGATTTAACCAAAACGAAAACTGCAGAGAAAATACCAAACTGTTTACCTAAAATAAGGCCTAATGAAACGCCTAGTACAACAGGATGGAATAAGTGATCTACTGAAACATCAGCAAAGGATACCCCTGCATTTAAGAAACTAAATAAAGGAATAATTAAAAAATTAACCCAATGCTTCAGTTTATCTGCCCATTTCTGCATAGGATATACTGTTTCACCGTCAAGTTTACCTGTTGCAGGAATCGTCATAGCTAAGACAACCCCAGCAATAGTTGCATGAACGCCAGATTTTAATACAAAATACCAAAGAACTGCACCCAATACACCATATAATACAGGTCTCACATACCCCTGTTTATTAGTATACCACAATGCGCCTGTTACGATAGCGGCACCAATCAAATACGGAAAGTCTACACCGGCACCGTAGAAGATAGCTATAACGATAATAGCAATTAAATCATCAATAACAGCTAAGGCAGAAAGAAAAGCTTTCATAGCTTGAGATACACGTTTACCAAGCATCATAATAACACCTATGGCAAATGCAATATCTGTAGCTGTTGGAATCCCCCATCCATGGGTATACTCAGGAACAGAACCAGCAATTAAGAAATATACTAAAGCGGGTGTAACAACACCTGCAAAAGCGGCTAAGAGTGGTAATACTCTTTTTGAATTTGTATTCAATTCGCCAGAAATCATTTCTGATTTAATCGCTAGCCCTACATATAGGAAAAAGAGTGCCATTAACCCATCATTAACCCATTCCAATATATCCATCGGTCCCCAATAGACGTGCATTAATGAAAAATACTGTTCTGCTAATGGAGAGTTTGCTGTAATAACACCAAGAATAGCGGCAAGTAAGAGCATAATACCGCCAGATGATTCAGACTGAATAAATGCTTTTATATAATTCATAGTAACTACCACTTTCTCAATTATAAATATAAATACAGAATTTTATACATAAAAACTATTTATTTAAATTTATTATATCATTTCACTTCGAAAATAATCAATAAACTAATGATGAACCATGCGGATTAAGTCTAGAGTAATCAAACATTTGCGACATACTTATACTTATGGAGCAAGCTAATAAAATACTGATTAATAATTATTCCCTCTGATCAGAGAAATTAAGAATCCAATAAGTGGAATGGTTAAACAAATGGCAGCTATACTATTTGTGATTGGATTAGACCAAAGAGGCACAATAAAACCTAGGAGAACTAAAATACTATAAAGGATAGGTTTACGCCAAACATGTTGTATCTCAACGGGTGCTCTAGATTCCATAGCACGAGATTTAACAAATTTCTTTATAATAGTCATCATAATGCCTGTTATAATACCTATAATAAGAACTATATCCCAGATGGCCCATAATATTTTAAGCACCATTGTATTATGATTATGAATATGGAGATTAATCATTGTAGTCATACCAGTAAAATACCATGGTATTGTTTTTGTAGAATACATATCCTTAGCAGAATCAGCATGTAAATTAGCATAGACAGGCTGTCCCAAAAACATAGCAGGATCATCATCATTTTCAGCACCTAAATAAAATGCATAGTGATGGTCATTAAATTTGGATGGATAATCAATAGATATAAGCTGACGATCTGGATAAGCTTTCATAATGCGAGAAATAGCTTCGGATGGTTGTAAAATTTCGGATTGATCCGATGAAAGCTCTTGCTTTGCAGTATGTAGTACATCTGCATTATAACTGTCATTGGCAATAAAAAATCCACCTATCCATACACCTGTAATACATAAGATAAATCCCCATACAGTAGCAACCATTGCAAACTCTCGATGCAATGAACTTAATTTCATATGATTTGACAATACTGCAGATTTTGCAAAACTTTTACGAAATGGCCCGTATAAAAAAATACCAGAAACAATAGATACACCACATAGGAACGATAAAATTGTTACAATGTAAATCCCTGTCTTTCCAAGATCCAATCTTGTATGTAGTTGATGAAGCGTATGTAATACACTTCGAACCCAAGGATGAGCAGGTGTTTCATGATGGGTAGTAATGAGAGCCTTTGTTTCAGGATTATATAATGCATAGTCCCCTCCCATACCCATACGTGCTGGAGGTGCTACGGTAGCTGATGATTCAATAATACGATACCGTAAAAGATGTGAAGCACCCATGGCAGGAGAAATATTTAAAATATCCTTTGACGGATATTTTGCCTTAACTAGTAGAGCCCCTTCATCAGCATAATCAAAAATAGGTGTCTCTTCTTGCCCCATAGCCATTGAAGATGAGGTATGGTTCGTGCCCCCTTGAGCCCACGCATTTAATTCAGTTCTGAACATGAGGATAAGCCCTGTAATACAGAACATTAAGAAAAATATCACAGAAACTATAGATAACCATTTATGGATTTTATAAATCTTTGACATACATATGCCTCCTTTTCTATTACTTTATACCTCTATTATTATAACAATACAATACAACTACCACTATAGGTATATTCATGACGACTAACTTTACTTGAATGTATAGATACATATATGATACAATATGTACATCCTGCGGGCGTAGTTCATCGGTAGAATGCGAGCTTCCCAAGCTTGAGAGGAGGGTTCGATTCCCTTCGCCCGCTCCATGCATAAAAAACCATGATGTGATATACATCATGGCCTTTTTTATATATAATGATATAATAAATATAAATTTGAATGTATTATATAATTCTTATAAGGAGCCAAATATGAAATTAAGCGCAAGAAACCAATTAAAAGGTACTATCGTAGAAATTCAAGAAGGTGCCGTAAATGCAATTGTGAAAATTAATGTAGGTAACGATAATATCATTACTGCTGACATTACAGTTCAATCTATTAAAGAATTGGGCTTAACAGTAGGCAAAGAAGTATATGCTGTTATCAAAGCTACTAACGTAATGGTTGGTATAGAATAATAAATCTAGAGCTGCTTAGGCGGCTCTTTTTTTGTATATATAATTAATAATATAAGTTATAAATAAGCCCTGTGATTTGATGTGATATGTACCCATTTTCCTGGACACATAATATTTACTAGCCTAAACACATGGATGCTTCCCTGTATTTTACAGGGGGCATCCATTTTGTTTTTTTCTGGATCCTTCTGTTGTTGTAATAGTTAATGTATTCTTCTATCGCTACTGCAAAAGCATTAAATGATGAATATTCTGTTTCAAAACCATAATATATTTCTGTTTTCAATCTACCAAAAAAGGTTTCCATCACAGAGTTATCATAACAATTTCCTTTTCGAGACATAGATTGAATAATACCGTGTTCTTTGAGTGTTCTCCTAAAGTATTTATGTTGGTATTGCCATACTTGATCAGAATGGAGGATTAATCCTGAAAGATTCGTAAACTTCTTGAATGCCTTCTCTAACATACGAGAAATTTGTTCTAAGTTGGGCCTTAATGCTAAGTCATAAGCAATAATCTCATTCGTATTCATATCTAAAATAGGCGACAAATAGCATTTTCCCCACGAGAAATTAAATTGAGACACATCAGTAGTCCATTTTTGTAATGGTGCAGTTGTACTAAAATCTCTATTGACGACATTTTCTGCCACTTTACCGACTTTTCCTTTGTAAGAGTGATACTTTTCCTTCGGTCGCTTTCCTGCGAGTCCCATACAATGCATAAGTCTTTGTACTCGTTTATGATTAACTACAAAACCTCTATTAAGAAGCTCCCGATATACACGGCGTACACCATACCGCCCTTTATGTTCTGTAAAAATCTTTTGAATTTCATCTTTTAGTTCTGTATTTCTTTTATCCACAAGATCTACTTTAGTAAGTTCAAAATAGTAGGTAGATTTGGACATTGGCATAGCTTTCAAAAGATGTTTTAGTTGATAGCCTTGTTGTCGGAGCGTTTTGATAATCGCTGCTTTTTCGCCTTGAGTCGCGCAGCTTCTTTTTCTTCTCTCAAGGCGATCTCTTTTTTTATGACTTCATTTTCAGCTTTAATATACGCAATTTCAGCACGTAAGCGAATGAGTTCTTCGTATTCACTCTCGTTCAGTGCTCGAGGTGAAGTATTCTTTGGTAGTTTCATTTTGGAATCCTTTAATGGTCGCCCTTTAGATTTATTGATAAGACCATTGTATCCCAAAGTTTTGTATTTATGAACCCATTGATACAACTGCCCAGAATTAATACCAGCTACAATAGCTACTGCTCTCAATCCTTGTCCAGAGAGGACTTGGCATACCAAACTATATTTCTCTTCTGGAGTCCAATACTTATTAGTTCCTCGATTTTTATTAATGTCCGGACCATGATGCTGCTCTAGTTTAACCCAGTCTCTTATTAGTCTATGAAATGTATCTGTCGTTACACCGTTAGGTGTCTTAGGCCATTCACCTCGATAGAATAATTCAATTGCTTTCCTTTTAAATTCATAACTATATCTCATGAAAATACCCCCTTTACTGGTTGTCCAGTAAAGGGGGTACATATCATATGAACGTTAGGAGCTTTTTATATATTAAGCCAACAAGGCTTTTACAAGTTCTTCAGCTTTGCCAAAATCATCTGCATCTGGGTTCCAATTACATTTGATTTCAGGTTCTACTACTGAGAAACCATATTTAGTTAATTCTTCACGAAGTACCTTTGTAGATTCACCAGACCAGCCATAGGTACCGAATACAGCAGCCTTTTTATTCTTGAATTTCAACTCACGTAAGAAGTCGAGCCAGCCTGCCACAGAAGAGATAACGCTATTCCCTACTGTTGGAGAACCAACAGCAATGGCTTTAGACTTGAATACCTCTGTCATGATGTCATTTTTATTGGTTTTACTGATATTAAAGATCTTAACTCGTGTATCAGGAGATTCTTTTGCAATTTCATCAGCAATTTTATGAGCCAATTTCTTTGTACCATCCCACATCGTATCGTACACCACTGTAATTTGGTCTTCTTGGTAGGCTTGAGACCATTCATAGTATTTTTCTACGATTTGCAATGGATTTTCACGCCAAATAGCACCATGACTTGTAGCGATAATATCGATTGGCAAGTTAAGCTTTTGAATCTCTTCAACCTTTGCTTTTACCAATGGAGAGAATGGATTCAAAATATTAGCGTAATATTTCATCGCCTCTGCCCATAAACGGCATTGATCAGCCTTATCAGCCCACAATTCTTCTACCGCAAAATGTTGACCAAAGGCATCGTTGGAGAACAAGATATTGTCGCCAGTCATGTACGTCGCCATGGAATCAGGCCAGTGAAGCATGCGCATTTCAACGAATACCAAAGATTTACCGTTACCGATATCTACGGAATCCCCTGTTTTTACAGTTTTGAAATTCCATTCTGGATGATGGTATTGACCAACCAAGGATTTAACAGCGTTTTCTGTACAATAAATCGGAGTATTAGGGATTTTTTCCATCAATGCTGGCAAGGAACCGCTGTGATCGACCTCGCCGTGGTTACATACGATGAAATCAATCTTATTCAAATCAATTTCAGATTCCAAATTATCAATAAATTCAGAAGAATGTGGTTTCCACACAGTATCGATGAGGACTGTCTTTTCCTCTTCAATCAAGTAAGCATTTTGGCTAGAGCCGTTATTAATGCTGTAATCAGAACCGTGGAATTCTTGTAATTCCCAGTCAATTTTACCAACCCAAGATACGTTATTTTTTATATGCTTTCTCATAATAACCTCCATAATTCTTGTGAAAGTCTTTCACAATTAACAATATGTATGGCCTATGTGGTATCTATGTATAGATTGAACTATACTGTTATGCATATATCACAACTCGGTCATTAACTATGGCTTTATTATACCCATATCGCATTATTAAGTCTGTATCTGGAGGTACAGATTTGAGAATTATTATAAAAAACCACTCATAGGAAATCATATGCGATACATTAGTACACATCGATTCCCCATGAGTGGTTGAATATATAGGTAATGATAAGGGCTAAATACTTATTACCCGCTTTAGACATTCTAGAATACGAACTAATTATGTATTACCAAGCTCAGATAATCTAGGATATGAACTAATTATTACCTGTCTTAGATAATCCAGGGATGGCTTTATAGATATATAACGCAATATATCCATCGACCATGCTATGAACAATAGTACCGCCACCTACAAGAACGAATACGACGTAGATAAGATCGATGTTTGGCATTGTAGTTGTCGTATAGAACAAGAGGCATGCGAGTACTTCACCGATGGCATGAATAATGGCACAACCAAGGTTGAACGCAGCGAAGGATAAAGCCCCAGACAGTACACCTGGATGATGTTTAATATAGTAAGCACCCATCAAGGCAAAGATAATATGAGAGGCCGCACGCATAACGATAACAAGCGGGAAACCTGCTACGAAGAAGCCAAGTGTAGAACCTATAACTACACAAGCAGCCATCTTACGAGATAAGAACATGGCTAGGAATATAGGCACGTGACTGGCCAACGTATACGAAGCCGGTGGAATGACAACTTTCAGAGGCATCATAATAGGAATCATGATGGCTAATGCCATCAACAAAGCAGTAATGGTTAAATTTCGATACATTGAAGAATTCATAAAGGCCTCCTTAGTTAATATATCTAGTGTCCTACATTTCCCCACAAATTAAGGATCACTACGCCTACCACGATTAAAGCAATACCTAGCACGGTGTAGATATTAATGCCTTCGTGAAAGATAAAGACAGAAATCAATGTCGTCACTACAAGACCTACACCAGACCATGTAGCATAGGTAACGCTCAGCGGAATATATTTCAACACATGGGTTAACGTATAAAACGACCCTATGTACCCAAGCGCACAGGCAATGGTCTGCAACGGCCTTGTAAACCCGTCAGATGCTTTTAACATTGTCGTTGCAAATAACTCAAGCCCTATAGATAAGGCAAGTAAAAAATAAGATAACATAACCCCCTCCTACAAAAAAGAGAGGGACTTGCCCTCTCTTTTATAACGTCTAAATATATAATACTTTCATATTATAAAACATATGATATGGTTTTGAAATGATTTAGTTCACTTTATGAACTTTCAAAATCTTGTTATATACGATTATAGACGTTCGATTACAGCTTGCGCCATTTCTGTGGTACCTACGCGTTTTAAACCTTCGCGGTAGATATCACCTGTTCGGTAACCATCAACGAGCACTTGTTCAACAGCTTTTTCAATAGCGTCAGCCACTTGAGGTAAATCAAGGGAATGACGGCACATCATAGCGGCAGACAAGATTGTGCCCAATGGGTTCGCCAAGTTTTGGCCCATAATATCTGGTGCGGAACCGTGGATTGGCTCGTACAATGCTGTGCCTGTACCCATGGATGCAGATGGTAAAAGCCCGATGGAACCAGAGATAACAGCGCCTTCGTCAGACAAGATGTCGCCGAACAAGTTTGTTGTCACGATAACGTCGAATTGTGCAGGATTTACAACGAGTTGCATCGCTGTATTATCCACATAGAAATAATCTGTTGTGATGTCTGGGTTAGCTGCCGCTTTCTCTTGAGCGATTTTACGCCACAAACGAGAGGAAGCCAATACATTTGCTTTATCTACGGATACAACCTTTTTGTTACGTTTACGAGCTGTTTCCATAGCGATATCCAT
>USAV01000055.1 GCA_900552715.1 uncultured Veillonella sp. | reverse complement strand
ACAAACATAATCATCATACCACTTCTACCGCCAATCATATCACCTAAGACCACTAAAATGGCCGTTAGAGTCGCTAATAAAAGCGTTGTTTTCATATTGTTCATAGTTTCCTCCAATTATAGTTATGGACTATGCTTAACACTATAATTATACCACAAACTATATAATTGACGCTCCTGAACTATCGGCTTCTAAACAGTATGTTTTATTTTCAATTCCATTAGACGTAAATACAGCACCCATAGCTTCTGCTACATCTTGTACATGTGCTTTATCGACATAAGCAATCAAAGTAGAACCAGATCCACTAATGGTAGCACCATATGCTCCAGCGGCTTTAGCAACTTCAAATACTTCATCACAATGAGGAATCAATGTTTTACGGTATGGCACATGCAAATTATCATCTAATGCAACAGATAAATTACTTAATTGATGTGTAATTAAACTTGTTACAAATAAAGATGTATGGCTCACATTTTGGACAGCCTCTTTAAATGGTACATGATTAGGCAAAACAGAACGAGCATATTCTGTGGATACCATAACTTCAGGTACCACAACAGCAAAATGCAATTCCGGTGGGACAGAAATAACAGTATTAAGCACTTTTGTTTTTAAACCAGTAGCACAGCAAAGATTCCCATAAATAGCAGGAGCAACATTATCTGGATGACCTTCCATACGGTTTGCAATGACCAATAGTTCTTCTTTTGTAAGGGGGTGTTTAACTAGTGCATTAGCTAGTAAAAGTCCACCTACGATGGCTGTACTACTACTGCCGAGTCCACGAGAAGGTGGAATTAAGGTTTCAGACGTAATATGTCCGTATTGTATGGGTTCTTGAGCAGTAGCAAAAACTTGATCCATAGCAAATCCTATAAGATTTTTTTTAGGGTCTTCAGCGCGAAGAATATCGGCACCGAAACCTTCAAAGGTATATGTATATTCAGTAGCATTTGGATCTGGTGTAAAGCTAAAGATATTGTAAAGGTTTAATGCTAATCCTAGGCAATCGAAACCTGGCCCGCAGTTGGCACTAGTAGCGGGCACTTGTACGCGAATGGTATTCATAGTTTAAGCTTCCATAATACGAATGACACTATTAACAGACTTAACGGAACGCAAGCTGTTAAAGGAATCAATAAGATTTAAAATATAAGATCTAGGACATTTGGACGTTACAATTGCAAGAACCGCAGTTTCTGGATCCATATTGCGTTGAACAATAGATAATACAGAAATCTTTTGTTCTGCTAATTTTGCAGAAATTTTTGCTAATACACCTGTTTTATTATCTACTTCTAAACGCAAGTAGTAGCTAGATTGAATCTTGCCAGGAGAGTAAATGTTCTTTTGATCGTAATAGAATGGTTTCAAACGACCTGTTTCATTGTACGAAACATTTTTGGCTACTTCCATAA
Source organism: uncultured Veillonella sp. (assembly GCA_900552715.1). Lineage (GTDB taxonomy): Bacteria > Bacillota > Negativicutes > Veillonellales > Veillonellaceae > Veillonella. The sequence goes on along the minus strand of USAV01000055.1, from coordinate 11,475 downwards.
TATCGGATACTACCGAGCTACCTGTAGGCAAGCTACCAGCACCACGACCATATAACATTACGTCGTCAATACCATTACCTTTAACATAAATTGCGTTATAAGAGCCACGAACAGATGCTAAAGGATGTGTTGTAGGAATAAATGCAGGGTATACGTTTAGAGATAAACCTTGGCTAGTTTCCTTAGCAATACCTAATAATTTAATATTGTAGCCAAACTCTTTACCGAATTTGATATCTTCTGTATCTATGCTTGTAATGCCTTCTACAGATACATCTTCAAAGAAGATGCGACGATTGAAACTAATGGATGCAAGGATAGCCAATTTACGGGCTGCATCTAGACCTTCAACGTCTGCTGTAGGATCAGCTTCTGCATAACCTAAATCTTGTGCTTCCTTTAGTACATCTTGATAGCTTAAACCTTCTTCAGACATTTTCGTTAAAATGAAGTTTGTTGTACCATTCATAATACCGATGATTTCAGTAATACGATTGCCCGCTAAGGATTCATATAATGTACGGATGATAGGAATACCACCTAATACAGATGCTTCAAAGCGTAAATCCACTCCATTTTTGCTAGCTAAATCCAAAAGGTATGGGCCAGATTCAGCTAATAAATCTTTATTCGCTGTTACTACATTTTTCTTGGCTTTTAAAGCGCCTTCTACACAGTCTTTAGCAAAGGTTGTACCACCCATTAATTCCACAACCATTTGAATGGAATCATCTTGTAATACTTCATCAATATCAGTTACATATTGAGCTGTTTCAGGCAATGTAATATGGCTATATTTATCAGGATTACGCACAAAGATTTTAGAAATTTCTACATTAACACCTGTACGATTTCTAATTAACTCAGCATTGTCTTGCAATAAATTAAATGTACCTTGTGCAACAGTACCAAAACCTAATAACGCAATTTTTATAGTGGTCATAATTGTCCTACTCTCTTCAATAGCCTATGCTTGGCCTAAAATTTCTACCTTAATAATGCCCTTCATAGAGCGAATATCTAATAATAAATCTTCTAATGATCCTTGTAAATCTTTTGTTTCAAAGGAAATGCTACTGTTTGCAATACCCTGTAAAGGAATATCTTGATTGATTGTCAAAATACTACCATTCCGTTCTGCAATGGCTTTTAATACACTAGATAGCATGCCAGATTCATTAGACATGGAAACATAAATACTAACGATTTTGCCTTGGGCAATTTCAAAAAATGGGAATACATAATCTTTGTACTTGTAATACGCAGAACGACTCAAATCCATTTTTTCAACTGCTTCATTAATCGTTTTAACTTCACCTAGCTTCAAAATTTCTTTTACCTTGATCGTCTTTTTTATCGCTTCTGGCAATATATCTTCTTGCACTAGATAAAACTTATCTTTTTTTGGTTTAGTCATAGAACACACACTCCCTTATTGTTCTTTTGAAGTTTCTTGGGCTACAAATTGACGCCCATATAATGTTAATACTGCATACATACCGATAAAAAATGGCAAATATTCTGCCATAACTCGCCATGCTACAGCTACAATACCAACAGTTCCATTAGGTACAAAGGTACTAAACAATACTACAAATAGTCCTTCTGCAATCCCTGTTCCCCCTGGTGTTGGTGCGAAATATAAAATTAGATTTAATAGAATCATTCGATCTAATATATCAATGATAGGAATATCTGGTGTGAAAGCATACATCAATGCAGGTGCAATACAGTATAAGCATAATAAACTCAATCCAGACTCAATAAATACAATAAAAGATTGAATCGGTTGTTTATATAGTAATCCTAAACCTTGATTCAATGTTTCTAATTTAGAAAGCCAATCTTTCGTTTTATGTGCTTTAAACCGTTGCGCTAAGTTATATACGAATTGACGCATATATTTAGTTTGTAAGATATAAGTACCTACCAGCATTGCAATGACAGATACTACTGCAAAAGTCAATAGCATATCTCTTGAAATATATGGAATTTCAATAGCATCTCTTAAGAATACGAAGGGTAACATAATAACAAGGAACATAATAGAAAATACGGTACGTATTAACACAATAGGAGTCCCTTTAGATATTGGCACACCATAACTCCGTAATACTAATACTTGAGCAACAGCACCCCCACTAGCACCTGGTGTCAACATGGCCATAAAATAATTACTAAAAATTACGCGAAGTACCGCCTTTATGGATAGCTTGTACCCACCGATTTTTACAAGTCTTTGTAACCGTAGGCCATCAAAATACATGCCTGCTGCTAAAGCTATCAAAGCTAATAATAAAGAAATACTATTAAATGATGAAATTGTTTTTAATGCATCTAAATCAATAGTGTAGTAAATGATACCAATTGACACAGCCAATAGTAAGAGAAACATAAAAATGCCTCTCTTCATCATTTTACTCATATCAAGTCTCCATAATTAATTAGCTCAATATTATGTTGTCTAATATATAAACGCGTATGGTTAGAACAAACAGCTTGTAATTCATCCTCCCAATGATAGCCCCATTTATATTGATTTCCCAAAATCGTATTATTTAAACCTGGATGAATCATCAATTCATGAGTACCTGATTTTTTAGATACGGATTTTAATATACCCATTAACGTTTTCTGGTTAATGTGTCCCCCGTTTACCATACCCCAAAAATATTGTGTGGAATACATACCATTATCCCGCACTGTAGGCCTTGCCTTTGCCGCTACAGTAGATAAACCGACCTTGCCTAGTAATCGCACTGGCGAGTACATATAATTGACAAATAAAGAGGATTCATCTGGAATGCGTATTGCATTAATACCATAGTGTTTCGCTTGCTCAATAACGATTGGTAGTACCGTTGGTAATACATGCATATGTTGATGACCATCAATATGCGTTACGTGCAAACCGGACTCCATGATCCGTTCCATTTGAGCGTGAATTTCTTTGCGCAACTCACTATAGTTAATCTTTCCAGTATAAATTCGTTTCATAAAATCGATATATGTTTCTGGAAATACGCCTTCAGATGTAAGCAGAGATGATACTTCAGATGGATCACATACCGGTTTAAGTCCACCTACTAAGGCGATATGAACACCAATGCCCAACTTAGGGTTATTTTTTGCCATACTTACAGCTTCTGTAAAAGCTTCACCTCCCGCTAATAGAGAGGTACTCGTAATGATACCTGTACGATGACCATCAATGACTGCAGCATTAACTGCACTATGAAGACCAAAATCGTCGGCATTTACTATTAATTTGGACATAGTTTACTTCCTTTTCATTAAAAAAAGGGAGAACTTTGTTCTCCCACAAAGGATATATGTTATTGTACCAAATACAGAACTATAAAATCAATACAAAAGCCCTCTACTTGTATACTAGTAGAGGACTTTCGATATACTTATAAATTTTTATCATAAATACTAGATCTGATTCTCAAGTATTTTAATTATGATATCAATTGCTCTTGAGCTTTATACATACATAAAGCCGCTGCTACACTCACATTTAACGATTCAATGTCACCATACATGGGAATCATGATTCGGTGCTCACATAGATTCATAACCTCAGGTGTTACCCCATTCCCTTCATTACCTAAAATCAACATACATCGTTTATCGTATGTAACCATGTTATAAGGTTTTGATTCCTCTAGGGCAGTTACATAGGTAGACATATTGGATTCTGCAATCAGATCATTGAGCATAGATAATGTGACGTCTTCATAGACTGGTATTTTATGTAACGCACTCATTGTGCTACGTACCGTTTTATCATTATATGGATCCACGGTACCTTTCATCAAAAATATACCTTTCACACCTGCTGCGACAGCAGTCCTTATAATCGTGCCTAGATTACCAGGATCTTGGACGCCATCTAGTGTAATATAGACACCATCTTCAATAGAGATAGATTCCATACTATGTTTAGGTTTAGCTACAATTGCAATAATACCTTGTCCATTTACGGTATTATCGATTTTATCAAATATTGGATCTTGCGCAATATAAGTAGGAATTGATTGCATAGAATCTAAAGCTAATAAAGCTTCGATATTATTATCTTTACATTTAGATTCTCGTATAACAATTGTTTTTATTACACCATTAGATGAAATATCACGGATAGAACGAATACCTTCAACAATATATTCACCATGTTTATTACGATTTTTACGCTGTCCTAGAGAAACTATACGTTTGATAGTCTTATTATCTTTAGATTGGATAAATTCCATGCTAACTCCCGCTTTTTTGACGAATCCATAAATTATAAAAGGCCCCCTTTAGGTCTATTAATTCTTTAAAAGAACCTTGTTCTATTATTTTACCATATTCAATATAAACAATTTTATTTGCTTCTTGTACCGTCGATAACCGATGAGCGATACTTACAATCGTCTTACTACCCCGAATACGTTCGATACTTGCTTGTATTTGTTTTTCCGTATGACTATCAATATTAGCAGTTGCTTCATCTAATAATAAAATAGGTATATTTCTTATTAATGTACGACCAAAGGCTAGTAATTGCTTTTGTCCATCTGATAATAAAGAACCTAAGTACCCAACAGGTGTATTATAGCCTTCAGGTAATTGTTCAATCATAGAATCTAAATTTACTTGTTTTGCAGCTTTTACCATTTCATCATGAGATATAGAGTTATCAAAAAGTGTAAGATTATCTTTAATAGAACCTTTAAATAAGTAAGCTTGTTGGAATACATACCCCATTAAGTGACGAAGTACAGAGCTGTCATATTTAGCAATATCAATACCATTTATATAGATGGCACCCTTTGTAGGTTTATAGATACCCATTAGTAAGGACAATAATGTGGACTTACCACTACCGGATGGTCCTACAATACCAGTAAAATCACCAGCTTTAATATGTAAGGTGAAATCTTGTAATGCATAGACATCGTTATTCTCATAGGAAAACCAAACATGATCAAATTCAATTGATTCTACTGGAATCAGTTCCTTTGGAACTTCATCTACCATATTTCGCTCTTTTTCCTCTAATAATGGAACTAACCGTTCTGCACCAGCTAATGAACTTTGCAGGGAATTATATTTGTCTGCAATGTCCTTTAATGGTTGAAAGAATCGATCCATATATTGAATGAAAGCAAAAACAGTACCTGCATCAGCTATAGAATCAATTAAATTGGTAGTGGTAAATATAACAATTAATGCTACAAAAAATAATCCATCAACGAGAGGTCTAAAAATAGAAAATGTTGTTACTTCAAAAAGACCGGCTTCTAAAAAACCTTTATTAACAGTTTCATATTTATCTTCTATAGCCTTTTCTCCACCATAGGACTTTACAATAACAATATAATTAAGTAGTTCCTTAATACTCGCATTTGACGCTGCTACGGATCGTCTTACTTGACGAAAAGCCTTTCTAGAGAACTTTTGATATACCCAAATAATGCCACCCATAATAGGCACTAAAATTGTCATAATAATGGCTAATGGTATATTAATAGCATACATAAAGGCTAATATACCGGTAATCATTAATCCACTACTAGCTAAATTCAATAATACGTCTGTATATAAGGTGCGCAGTGATTCTACATCATTTGTAATGCGTGTTACCCAATTACCAATAGGCAATTTATAGAATTCATCATGTGATTTATGTAGAATTTTTTGGAACACAATATGGCGAATATTGTAGATAATCTTTTGGCCAAAACTTTTTAAAAAGTAATTTTCTATGAAAATAAAGCACACACTGCCAATGATAGTGAGACCATATAAAATAGCATAATATTCAATGACATGAATATCATTTGTAGCAAAACCAAGATCGATGACTTGTTTTGTAAGATATGGTCTAAATAATAGTAGTACAAGATTTCCCGCAAGTGCAATTGTTGCTACTAATAAGATTCCTAAATAGGGTTTAATATATGCAGTTATATAGGAGAATAAAGCCCAATCGTTTCTTTCTTTATGCGTTTTCATTTTGAGCCTCTCCTTTCTGTGCTTCATAGAGTGTTTTATATAAACCATTGAGATTTAATAATTCCTCATGTGTCCCCTCTTCAACTATATGACCTTCATCAAAGACAATAATTTTATCAGCTTTTTCAATAACCTCTAATCGTTGCGAAATACATAATATAGTTTGTGAATTTACTGTATGTAATGTCTCTAAAATAGTATTTACTGTTACGGCATCTAAAGCTGAGAAACAATCATCTAATAATAAATATGGTGCATTTTTATAAAAACCTCTAGCCATATTAATACGTTGCTTTTGACCACCAGATAAATCATGTCCTTCTTCTGCAAGAGTATGTAAGTCATTATCTAATAGATTACCTAAATCTCTATATAGGTCGGCTTTTTTTGCAGCCACCTCTACGGATTCATGCATAGGTAATTCTTTACCAAATTTAATATTATCTTCAATAGTAGTACTCAATAAATAAGATTGAGTTGGTACATAAGCTATTGAATTTCGAAGCTTAGATAAAGGTATATCTGAAATATCTTGGTTCCCAAAATAAATAGATTTAGCGGGGCTTTGTTGCAAACCAATGAGTAATTTAAAGAGAGTACTTTTACCAGATCCAGGTTTACCAACAATGCCTATAAAAGAGCCTTTACGAATAGTTGTAGATACTTGAGACAATGCATGACCTTTAGAATTTTCATAATTAAAATCTAAATATCGTATATTAATATCCTCAAGTGGTAATACTTCAGTTGAGTCATCAATTGACTCTATTGGTAGTCGTAAGAAATCGGTAATACGATCTAACGATGCCAAGCCTTTTTGTACAATCGAAATGAGTCCACCAAAGCCAATTAAAGGTCCTACGATTAGCATAATGAATGAATTGATAGTTACAAATTCACCTATGGACATTTGACCATTTACAGCTAGGTGACCACATATGAAAATACTGATACTAATACAAATAAACGGTGCAATTCTTGTTAACGGTGTTAGTACAGAATCTAATAAGGCAACCTCCATATTTTTCTTATAGTTCAATTTATTTATTTTTTCAAACGAGTCAGAAATAATACGTTCTCGATTAAAGGCTCTAATTACATCTATACCTTGGAATAATTCTTGCCCAAACTCTGTCATATCACTATAAGTAGCTTGAGCACTACGCTGTTTAGCACGTAATTTTCTTCCCAACACAAATATTGCAACAATGATGAAGAATACAGGTGTCATGATTTTAAAAGCTAATAGACCATCTATTTTTTGTATTAAAATAATAGATCCTACAATGGAATAAAATATAATATCCACCACGATCATTACACCTAAACCTAACGCTACACGAAGAGATGTAACATCATTTGTCATCAACGCCATAACTTTACCAGGTCCATTTGCCTCATAATATGTTGTTTTTATTTGTAATGCTTTTCTACACAAGATTTCACGAAAAAGGTACTCCATACGACGGATGGAACCAAGTAAGGTGCGTCGCGAAATAACTTTTAGAATCGTTATAATAATAAATAATAAAATAAAGTAAATAATATAATTGACTAAGCCCTCTTTATTGTGACTTAGTGTATCGATGGCATTACCAATGAATTGTGGAACAAATAAAAATGCTATATCAATAGCGATTAGCATAGTTAAGCCGATGGCATATACCCAGCCTTCTCGGCGGAAAAACTGCATAAATAGCTCTATAGGTTTCATAGGACCTCTCAGTTAAATTTCTGTATTACAGGATTATCATTATTTAAATATACTCCTTATAGTATACACATTTTTTTCATATATCATAATACACCTATACGTATATAATGTAGTTTTAAGATATTTTCTTGATTATGAAGCCAATAACATACTATTTATTCCCTTAAAAACACTATATCGAATTTTTTAGTTTACTTATGGTAATGTAAGTGTTATACTATGCATAGATACAAAACGTATCCTTACGAACATTAGAATTAAAACTCTTAGGAGGAATACAACATGGAAAAACGTACTGGCGTAGTAACATTTGCAGGTGGCCCTATCACATTGGTTGGTCCAGAAGTTAAAGTAGGTCAACAAGCTCCTGACTTCACAGTTTTAAGCAACGACTTACAACCTAAAACATTAAAAGATTTCGAAGGTAAAGTAAAAGTTATCTCCGTTGTTCCTTCCCTTGATACAGGCGTTTGTGACGCTCAAACTCGTTGGTTCAACCAAGATGCTACAGCACTTTCTGATGATGTTGTAGTATTGACTATCTCTATGGACTTACCTTTCGCTCAAAAACGTTGGTGTGGCGCTGCTGGCGTAGATAAAGTTATTACTTTGTCTGACCACAAAGACGCTTCCTTCGGTGAAAACTATGGCTTCTTGATTGAAGAACTTCGTCTTTTAACTCGTGGCGTAGTAGTAATCAACAAAGAAAATAAAGTAACTTATGTTGAATACGTTCCTGAAGTAACTCAAGCAGTTAACTTCGATGCTGCATTAGAAGCAATTAAAGCTGATATCTAATCCTTTGATATTCTCTTGATTATACTGTGGTGTAATCGTAAAAAGACCGTACGGTGTACGGTCTTTTTTATGTGGTATAGTATTTAGATATTTATTGTAGGTGAATTATATATGTGGATACGTATTTCTAAATTATTATTAACTATAAAAAATATAGCCCTTGTAGGTGTAGGCATTGCTCTTTGTATTGCCCTCATTAATACCTTAATTAGCCTAGGATTTATTACGTGGGCAAATATCCAAGGTTATAGCACTTACTATTTATTAATTGAAGAATTAATTACCTTCTTCTTATACTTTGAGTTTATTGCTCTCATCGTAAAATACTTTAAAAATAACTTCCACTTCCCGCTTAATTTCTTTTTATATATTGGCATAACTGCAATTGTTAGACTGCTAATCATCGATCATGAATCGTCATATGATAATTTAATCTGGTCTGTTGCAATTTTTGTACTTGTATGTAGCTTAGTACTAGTAGAAAAGTTTATAGGACATAACGAGTAATAGCTTTAACGGCTAAATTATAAAAAGTTAATATGAATAAAAGGGCTCCTACAAATGTAGGAGCCCTTTTTGAGTAATAGAATCAACCGATATTAGAAGATGTTTTTTGCATAGTTAGCATATTTAGCTTCTAATTCTTCCATTTTATCGTTCATTTCAATTTGTAATTGAGATGCTAAGTCATATTCACCGTCATTAAGTGCATCGATTAATCGAGTGAACAAGGATTTGCGATCATCACTATCTTTAGCAAGATAGAAACGTAAATCGTTAACTTCTGCAAAACGTTTATCATCTACACTATTACGGCTATCAGTATGAATAGCTACCATTTTACGAACAGTATCAAGATTATTAGGAATCAAACGGTGAGCCAATACAAGTTTCCAACGTTTCAAAATAGATGCAATGAAGGAATCCATCAAGTCTTTAGCAAATGCATTACCTTGAGCCAATGTTTCAACTAATTCAGGGTTGTTTTGGTAACCTTTAATATTTTCCCATACAGTAGCTGGTGCAATACCAAACATTTGATTACGTTCTTCTTGAGTGAAATCATCGAATACATCTTTTTCTGTACGGTATGCACGATTTGTAGCAAGGTATTCAGCTGGTTCACCAACTTCTTTAGAAAGTTCTGCTTCCAATTGAGCTTGTGTTTTACCAGATGTAATAGCATATTTCATACCATCAAATGCAGAGATGAAGATCAATGCTAATGCAGTATATGTGTTTGTGTAAGGGTTTGGAGAACGCAATTCATAGCGTGTAGCCATAGGATTATCGATATCGCGAATCAAACCACAAAGGATGGTACGGTTACGGCTAGGTTCAGAAGGATCAGTACCTAAGGATGTAACGATACATACTGGTGCTTCGAAACCAGGTTTCAAACGATTTAAGGAGTCTGTTGTGGAGCTAATGAATGGATTGATTGCTTCGTAGTGTTTCAATAGACCCATGATTGCACCAATACCTAAGGAGCTAGCAGATTCTTTACGCATATCTTCTGGGCTGAACAAGTTAACAAGTTTACCAGATTTCAATTTAGCCATAACACCAAAGTGTGTATGTTCGCCAGAACCAGCTACACCAATAATAGGTTTCGCATTGAATGTTACATCAAGACCGTTTTCACGGAATACTTCACGAACGATAATACGAGCTTGTAATTCGTTATCTGCTGTTTGTAATGGGTTACCAGAGAATTTCCAGTCGATTTCCAATTGTTCTAATACTACTGCTTCATGACCATCTTCATCAAGTTTAGCTTTAACGCCACCTACTTCTTTATGGCCCATTTCTGCTTCCATACCATATTGATCAAGACGTTCTACCGCTTGTTCTAATGCAGTACGAACTGTACCATGAGTACGTTGCCAGTATTGTTCTTGTAATTTTTGAGATACAGATAATTCTTTTTTAGTAACTGTTCTAGATGGAGTTTTTACCCAGAATTCCAATTCAGTAGCAGATGTGAAGATAATATCTACAACATCATCAGATTTCACATGAGGCATACCAGGTAAACCATGTTCTTTAATCAAAGATAATAATTCTGCACGAACATAGTCACAGCTATTTTTTAAGATAGAACGAGAATCAACATAACGATAGTTATGCATCAAGAATGCAGGAATACGAAGTGTACCAGTTGGCAAACCTGTTGCTTCATCAATGTTTTCGTAGTTGTAATCAACAAACCAGTTTACACTTGGGTCGCCCCACATATCAACACGAGCATTGTTCAATGTAGCGATATTTGTCAATACTACAGAGGAACCATCAGTTTGAACAGCACGGCCTTCAAAGAATGCTTCATAATCATCAAAGAATGCAGCCATTGGGATTTTTTCATCTGTATCATTACCAGCTAAGTCGATACCTACTAAAGATACGAATTTAATTTCTGGATGTTGTTCTAATAGAGATAAAACACCTTCTTTACCATATTGACCTGCAGGAATGTAATACAATAATTCTTTTGTAGCCATATTTGTGCCTCCTAAACTATAAAAAAAGACTCCAACAATATAGATATACAAACTGCATACCTATCCAGTGGAGTCTTCATTGACTAATTATTTTCTTGAGTACATATTACCATAGTGAGAAAATTCTTGTCAACAAATTTCTATAGAATTTTACCAGAATATTAACCTAGTAATTCTTTTACGATGGTATTTACTAATTTACCATCTGCACGGCCTTTAGTATGTGGCATAACATGTTTCATAACGTTACCCATATTTACATTATCTCCGCACTCAGCAATGGCTTTTTTTACAACATCGCGAATTTCATCTTCTGTCATTTGCGCTGGCATATATTTTTGAAGAACAGCTATTTCTTCCTTAACATGACTAATTAGATCTTCACGACCTGCCTTTTCAAATTCTGTAAGAGAATCTTGGCGCTGTCTCTTATACACATCTGACGCTGCCGACGAGCGA
>USAV01000054.1 GCA_900552715.1 uncultured Veillonella sp. | reverse complement strand
GCTATTGAAGGGGGCGCTAAGAAGATTATCTTCGGTGGTGACCGTTTACAACGTAAGCCTTATGAACTTAGCATCTACGAGCAGGTAGCTAAGCTTTGCAAAGATCATAATGTACTTTGTGTATTTGCTACCCCTCGTGTCGTGAAAGATGATGAAGTAAAGGCGTATATGAATACGCTTAAGACTATGGTAGAGGCTAAACCGGATAGCATTTCTATTCACGTCCCACAAGCATTATTGTGGCTCCGTGATTTAGGGTATACCGGTGCTGTTGAAGCCGATACAGGTCTTAATATATTTAATGGCTCTGCACTACAAGTATGGCAAGACTTTAATATGAGTAGCATAGCGCCATCCTTAGAGTTAACCTTGACGCAACTCGTAAGCTTACAAAAATCTACTAATTTGCCATTAGAGGTTATGGTTCATGGCTATACGGAAATGATGATTTCTGAATACTGTGCCATCGCTAGCTTTGTAGGGACTGGTAAAAAGGAAAATTGCCCTATGCCGTGTGTAAAGGAAGATTACGCATTAAAGGACCGTAAAGGGGAAGTGTTCCCACTTCGTACGGATCCGTATTGCCGTATGCACATCATGAACAGTCATGAAATGGATATGCGCGCGTATGTGCCAGAGTTACATCGAAAAGGGCTACATATTTTGCGCATCGATGGACGTCATATGAATCCAAAGAGATTGCGTATTATCGTAGCAGATTATGTATCCATTCAAAATGGAACAAAAGAGGCTCCTCCTAAAAGTGTAGGCAAGGATGATACGCCTATTACAAGGGGCCACTATTTTAGAGGTATTTTATAAAAGAGGTAGTACATTGTTTAACGAAGATGTATTAGACTTTCACCATATAAAAGAACAATTACAACAATATTGTAGTTCTACCATTGCTAAAGAATTAGCCATGCACATCGAACCTATGACAGATGCAAAAGCCATTCAAGAGAACCTTGATGAAACGGCAGAAGCCATGCGTTCTTTGCAAACTGAGGTAGAACAACCGTTAGGCGGTACGCGAGATATTCGTGAGTCCTGTAAGAAGAGTCGTAAAGACTTTGTCCTTACTCGTGAAGCATTGTGGGATATTTATTTAACCATTGGTGCTTATAAACGCATGACAAAGTTCTTTAGAACGAAATATATGGAATATCCATTGCTATCCTTATGGGTACAGGATATGCCAAATACAGATCGCATTGAAAATCGCTTTAAACGCGTCTTTGATGAAAAAGGGGAATTGCTTGATACAGCATCTCCTAAGTTGGCGAGCCTAAGAAATACGATTATCAAAACTCGGGAAAAGATCAAAAATGATATTCAAGCTATCTTACACGACAAGGATAATCAGAAGTATTTCCAAGAAACGATCATTACACAGCGTAATAATCGCTATGTAATCCCTGTAAAACAGGAATATCGCCAATATTTTGATGGTCTTATTCACGACCGTTCTGCAACGGGTCAAACACTCTATATTGAACCGATGCGCTTGGTGAATCTAAATAATGAATTACAAGAGGCTTTGATTGGTGAAGAGCAAGAGGTATTGCGTATTTACCGTGAATTATCAGCCCTTGTAAAACAACATAGTAATGATTTGATGGATGCTTGTGAAAAGGTATCCCATATCGAATTTGTATATGGTAAGGCGAGCCTTGCTATTTCTTATAAGGGTGTACCGGCCATCTTGAGTACTGATAGAAATGTCAATCTCATGAGAGCTCGTCATCCATTAATCCCACCGAATGTGGTAGTGCCTACAAATATTCAATTAGGTACATCGTATCGTATTTTATTGATTACTGGTTCTAATACAGGTGGTAAAACAGTATCCCTTAAAACATTAGGGCTATTGAGTTTAATGAACCAATGTGGTTTATTTATTCCTGCTGATCACGGATCCATGTTGCCAATATTCCATAATGTCTTTGCCGATATTGGGGACGAGCAAAGTATTGAAGCTAGCTTAAGTACGTTCTCCGCTCATATGACACAAGTTATTTCTATCATTAAACATTGTGGTCCAAATGATTTGGTATTACTCGATGAGCTTGGATCTGGTACTGATCCAGAAGAAGGTAGTGCGCTTGCAGTATCTATCCTTGAGTTCTTCCGTAAAAAAGGCGCTCTCATGATGGTAAGTACCCATTATAATGAGCTTAAAAATTATGCATACCATACGGAAGGTATTGAAAATGGCCATGTAGAGTTTGATGAGCGTACATTAAAACCAACGTATCGACTCCATATCGGCGTAGCCGGTAGTAGCCATGCATTGAGTATTGCGGCTCGTTTAGGCTTACCAAAAGACATCGTAACACGTGCTGCAGAGTATAAATCTCAATTTGGTAGTCATGAAATGGAAGAGGTTCTTTCAGATTTGAATGAACAGCTTCGTAAAGCATCTGAACGGGAAAGAGCCTTAAAGAAAGAGCTAGATGAAACACGTCGTATGCGTGGTCAATTAGAGAAGGAAAAGAAACAGTTTAATGAAAAACGTAAACAAATCTTAGCCAAAGCTCAAGCTGATGCAGAATCTATGAAACGTAGTTTACGCGTTGAAGGAGAAGCGATTATCAAGCAATTGAAAGCGCAATTCTCTGAAACAAATAAAGATAAGCGTCAATCTGCCATCAATGCAGCTCGTAAGGGCATCTCTAATGTGCATGTGCCAGAAGCTCCAGTAGATGATGATCGTAAGTCCTTGACAGCAGATGCTATTAAGGTGGGCCAAGCTGTATATGTTACGTCATTGCGCTCATTAGGTACTGTATTGTCTATCAATGGTAATCGAGTGAATGTAGATATTAATGGATTAACAGCTACTGTAAAGGTTAGCGAATTACAATCTACTACACGTGAAGAAGGCAATAAGCTGGCTCGTGAACAAAAGGCATCCATGCCTAAGACACGAAAACGTATGGGGGGCTCTGCCGTACAACGCCAAAAAGAGGTTCGTACTGAAATCAATATTCTTGGACAAACGGTAGATGAAGCGACAGTTTCTGTTGGTAGATTTATTGACCAAGCTTTACTTGGTGGTGTTAATCAAGTGCGCATTATTCACGGTAAGGGGACTGGCGCATTACGAGAAGGTGTACATCAATATTTGCGTACCTTACCGCATGTAGCTCATTTTGAAACGGCAGGCTATGATGAAGGTGGTGCAGGAGCTACCAATGTAGTTCTGAAATAAAGCTACACAATAGTGATATAGTTATAGATAATACAGTAAATTATTATCGTATATCAAATTGGTTATGGGGTATAGCCATATACATATATAGAAATAGAAGAGGTAGTAAGTTCTTAGAACTTACTACCTTTTTACGTAAAAGAAAGGAGCGGAACACATGTTCCGCTCCTTTAGAGTATTAGATTAACGATCTTTTTTACTAGACTTTTTACTTTTCGATGAATTAGATTTCTGTTCAGTTGCATCATCTTTTGAGCCACTGTCATCTTTTACAGCTTCATCTTTTGACTTGTCTTTATCGTCTTTTTTGTCTGCTTTTTCGTCCTTAGCAGCGTCTTTTTTAGGCTGTGCTTTTACAGGATTATAATAACCTTCAGAAACAGCTGATTGAGCGCTAGCAGGAACGGAGAAGTCAGAAGCAGGGGTATTGGCAAGCGCATTTGCCATGAATTGGCCCCACATAATAGCAGGTGTGTCACCACCGGTCATGCCTCGTAATGTTTCCGAGCCATAGTCATCACCAATCCAAACGGCAGCTACTAAATCAGGCGTGTAACCAACGAACCAAGCATCCTTGGAATCATCTGTTGTACCAGTTTTGCCTGCTGCAGGACGACCGATTGCGGCATTACCACCAGTACCGCCATTTATAACGGATTCTAGCATATTTGTAATGATAGCTGCATCTTTTTCATCTACAACACGTTTTTCTTGGATGGAGTTTTCTTCCACAACTTGACCATTGCGGTCTACAATTTTAACGATTGCCGTAGGTTGAACTTTGATACCACCATTAGCGAGTACACCATAAGCTTGAACCATTTCAAGAGGTGTTACACCATGAGTTAAACCACCAAGTGCAGTAGACAAGTTATTATCTTGATCAGTTAGAGTAGAGATACCCATTTCTTTAGCAAGTTTAATAATCTTAGACATGCCTACTTCATCAGCAATTTTTACGGCAGCTACGTTACGAGAATGTTGTAATGCATAGCGGTATGTAATGCTACCTACGAAGTCATTTTCATAGTTTTTAGGGCTCCAGTTACCAAATGTAACAGGGCTATCATCTACGATAGAACCAGGAGTTTTACCAGATTGAATAGCTGCCAAATATACAAATGGTTTCATAGCGGAACCTGGTTGACGTTCTGCTTGTGTAGCACGGTTAAATGCATCATCACCACGGCCACCAACCATAGCCATAATGTAACCATTATGAGGGTTCATAGCTACGATAGCACCTTGTGGTTGATGTAAACCATTGCTATCTGTGTAGTAGTTAGGCAAGTTTTGCATTGCTGCTACAGCTGCATTTTGTGCATCCATATCGAGAGTAGTATAAATTTTTAAACCATCTTTATAGATTGCATCGTCACCATATTTTTCAGAAACTTGTGCAATAACATAGTTAATGAAGTAAGACGCATTAGATTTTTCATGCGTTTGTTCTTGTTTTGCCACTAAGCCTAAATCTGCTTGACGCGCTTCATCAGCTTGCTCTTGTGTAATGTATCCGTATTTAACCATTTGGCCTAATACAACGGCTTGACGTTTTTTACTAGCTTCCAAATCATTGAATGGAGAGTAGTAGTTAGGACTTTGTGGTAAGCCCGCAATGAGCGCTGCTTGAGCAAGCGTTAATTGGCTAGCATCCTTACCAAAGTACACATGAGCTGCAGATTGTACACCGTATGCACCTTGACCAAAGTAAATTTGGTTCATGTACATTTCTAGGATTTCATCCTTAGTGTAGTGTTGTTCAATTTTTAGTGCTAGTAATGCTTCAGAAATTTTACGTTTAAATGTTCTGTCTTGAGACAAGAATGCATTACGCGCTAACTGTTGAGTGATAGTAGAACCACCTTCAGATACGCCACTATGAACAAGGTTAACCCATACAGCACGTAAGATACCAACTGGGTCGATACCGTGATGGGAGTAGAAGCGAGAGTCCTCAGTAGCAACAAAGGCATTTTGTAAATCCTTTGGTACATCTTTTAAAGGTACTGGTAATCGATTCTCTGTGGAATGAACCGTTGTGATGAGATTACCGTGCACATCGTAAATTTGAGACGATGCGGAAGGACGTACATTGGATACATCTGGTAGGTTAGACAGTGTGGCACTGATAAAACCACAGCCTCCTCCGGCTACGATGAGTATAAGGAGAAGGGCACAAATCCAAAATAGACGCTTTGGACTTGTTTTCTTCGGTGTAGAGCCGCTACCGTTAGAACGGCGGCTGCTTCTCGCATTTGAGTTATTACTCATAGAGTCACCTCTTTTTTCTTTTGTTAGTAAATATAACGTAAATTCTATTACGCAGTTATAAATATTATATCATAAATGGCTTAAAACCAATACTATATATATAATTGTGAAAGTTTTTAGATAATGGTATACTAAAACAATAGTATTTCGAGGAGGATTATCATGGTTAGTGCTCAAGAACAAGTACGCCAAATTAAACACGGCGTAGCAGATTTAATTAATGAACAAGATCTTGTAAAGAAAATAGAAAAATCCATTAAGGAAAATAAACCGTTAGTTGTAAAACTAGGTTTGGACCCAACAGCGCCAGATATTCATTTGGGTCATACTGTACCACTTCGTAAATTACGTTTGTTCCAAGAATTTGGTCATCAAGTAGTGATTGTTATCGGTGGTTTCACTGCACGTATTGGTGATCCTACTGGTAAAAGCGCAACTCGTCCACCACTTACAAAAGAAGAAGTATTGAAAAATGCTGAAACTTATAAAACACAAATCTTCAAAGTGTTGGATCCTGAAAAAACTATGGTCCGCGACAACAGTGAATGGCTTGAATCCATGAATTTTGCTGATGTGCTTCGCTTGGCAAGTTCTTACACTGTAGCGCGTATGATGGAACGTGATGATTTCAATAAACGCTTTAAAGAAGGTCGTGCTATTGGTGTTCATGAGTTTATGTATCCATTGATGCAAGGTCAAGATTCTGTAGCATTACATGCTGATGTTGAATTTGGTGGTACAGACCAAACTTTTAACTTGTTAATGGGCCGTCATTTACAAGAATTAGAAGGTCAAGAACCTCAAGTTGTTATCACAATGCCATTGCTTGAAGGCCTTGACGGTGTTCAAAAAATGAGTAAATCTTTAGGCAATTACATCGGTATCGACGAAGAACCTAAAGAAATGTACGGTAAAGCAATGTCTATTCCTGATGAATTGATGATGCGCTACTTCATGCTCGTTACAGATATGCCAATTGAAGAACAAGAGGACATGGAAAAACGTCTTGAAAGTGGTGAATTACATCCACGTGACGCTAAAATGCAATTAGCTCGTACCATTGTTCGTTTGTACCATGGTGAAGAGGCTGCTCTTGAGGCAGAAGAAGAATTCAAACGTGTATTCCAACAACGCGCATTACCTACAGATATTCCTGAATACGCTATGGATGCGCCAACAGAACCAATCTTTGTACCACAATTCTGTACAGATGCTGGTTTAACTGCCTCTAATGGTGAAGCACGTCGCTCTATTAAAGCTGGTGCTTTCAAAGTAAATGGTGAAAAATATACAGAAGAAAACCTTACCCTTGAAGAGGGCATGATCGTTCAAGTAGGTAAACGTAAATTTGTGAAAATTAAATTTAACTAATATAAAACTGTGATGGGGGAGAAACCTCATCACAGTTTTTTGTCCATTTTCTTTATAAGATTTTCCTCTATTGTATCTACTAATAGTAACTCAAAAATTGACGTACAAGTTAATGTATAATGAATATAAAAGATAAATATAAAATACTAATTTGATACATAAAACATTTATACAGATATTGTATAAATTTTACTATAAAGTAAGAGGATCATATATGGACAAGAAACTATCTAATTTCCTAGAAAAACGAGAACATACTATTCTTACTGATATTGATGTTATAACTGCGGCAGTAGCGGTTCCATTATTAGAAATCGATGGGGAAGATCATGTAGTCTTTACTGTGCGCAGTAACAAACTCCGCCGTCAGCCTGGTGAAATTAGCTTTCCTGGTGGCCACTGTGAACCTAATGATAAAAGCAGTGCCCATGCTGCCATGCGTGAGTGCTCTGAAGAACTAGGTATAGATTTAGACAAAATAGAATTACTTGGTAATTTAGACTGCTTGGTATCTGCTATAGGGGTAAAACTATATGCCGTAGCCGTACGCCTACATACAAGTGATTTAAAACCAAATCCTGATGAAGTGGGAGAAGTATTCACCGTTCCATTACAATATCTATTAGAGATGGAGCCAACTGTAGGTCATCTAGATATAGCTACAAGACCGTTAAAGGACTTTCCATTCCATTTATTAGAAGGCTACAACATAGACTGGAAAATTAGACAAAACTACTCCGTTTATTTCTATCCCTATAAACAATACACCATATGGGGACTAACGGGGCGAGTGCTAAAAAACTTTTTAGATATATATAAGGAGATTTATTTGCATAATAATCCTTATATAAATTGACAGATTACAAATTAAGGTATACTATTTATGTGTAAAAGGTTTAATGTGTTGCACTAATTGACTAGGAGGTTCTCACATGAATCGCGAAACAGCATACGTACTTTGGTTTGATGAATTAAAACGTGAAGATGTTAATTTAGTTGGTGGTAAGTCTTCTTCCTTAGGGGAATTGACATCCTCCACTAATGTACCTGTACCTTACGGTTTTGCTACAACTGCTCATGGTTATCGTGAGTTTATGAAAGCAACAGGTTTGGAAGATAAAATCCGCGCTGAGCTTGATGCGTTAGATGATGTAGAAAATTCTGCATTATTGCGTGAAGTATGTGCTAAAATTCGCCGCATGATTTGCGAAGAAGAAATGCCAAAAGAATTGGCAGATGCTATCCGTCATGCTTATGAAGAACTTGGTAAAAAAGTAAACGAAGAAAATCCGTTCGTAGCAGTTCGTTCTAGTGCAACAGCAGAAGACTTGCCAGACGCAAGCTTTGCAGGCCAACAAGATACATATTTAAATGTACGTGGTGCTGACGTTATCATCGAGAAAGTAAAAGAATGCTACGCATCTACTTTCACAGATCGTGCTACATACTACCGTGTAAAACAAGGTTTCGATCATATGACAGTAGCATTGAGTGCTGCCGTTCAAATGATGGTATTCTCTAAAGCCGCTGGCGTAATGTTCACTGTTGACCTTGTAACAGGCAACGATAACAACATCCTTATCGAAGGTTCTTGGGGTCTTGGTGAGTACGTTGTACAAGGTACAGTTACACCAGATAATTTCCGTGTAGATAAAGCTAAAATGGAAATTACAGATCGCATGATCAATGACAAAAATATCCGCTTGGTTCGTAAAGCTGATGGCGACTGTGTTGAAGAAGTCGTACCAGCAGATGAAGCTAAACAGCAAGTTATTACAGATGCTCAAGTATTGGAACTTGCTGAATACGCTAAAGCAATCGAAAAACATTATGGTTGCTACATGGATATGGAATGGGGAGTAGATGAACGGGACGGTAGAATTTGGATTTTACAAGCTCGTCCAGAAACAGTTTGGTCCCGTAAAGAAAAACCAGAAACATCTGAAAAACCTAGCACATTAGATGCAGGTAATCGCGATATTATCGTAAAAGGTTTGCCAGCATCCCCTGGTAATGCAGCCGGTAAAGCTCATGTTATCATCAATCCTGAGGATATTGATGAATTTAAAGAAGGCGAAATCCTTGTCACAGCTATGACAGCTCCTGACTGGGTACCAGCAATGAAAAAGGCAAAAGCAATCGTTACTGATGCTGGTGGTATGACTTGTCATGCGTCTATCGTTAGCCGTGAGCTTGGTATTCCTTGTATCGTAGGTACTAAGAGCCGTAGCCATGAAGCAACAACATCTATTAAAGATGGTCAAATGATTACTGTTGATGCTACAAATGGTATCGTATATGATGGCGTATTAGAAGATATCGTTAAAAAGCCAGAAGCACAAGCTACTGCAAGTGTTGCAACTGAATATGTTCCTGTAACAGGCACTAAGATTTACATGAATTTAGGCAATCCTGATTTAGCTGAAAAACATGGTGTATTACCATGTGATGGTATTGGTCTAATGCGTGAAGAGTTCATTTGGACTACTTTCATTCACGAACATCCATTACACCTTATCGAAACTGGTCGCAGTGACTTTGCAGTTAATACATTGGCAGAAGGTATGCGTAAAGTGTGTCAAGCATTAGCTCCTCGCCAAGTAGTAGTTCGTTTGAGCGACTTCAAATCTAGCGAATACCGTGATCTCAACGGTGGCGACAAATATGAACCACATGAATCCAGTGCATTACTTGGCTGGCGTGGTGCAGCTCGTTACTATGATCCAAAATATACACCTGCTTTCAAATTAGAATTAGAAGCAATCAAAAAAGTACGTAATGAATTTGGTTTCAAAAACTTACAAGTTATGATTCCATTCTGCCGTACTGTAGAGGAAGCTGAATTAGTAACTAATTTGATGGCTCAAGAAGGCCTTGTACGCGGTAAAGATTTCAAAATCTGGCTTATGGCTGAAATTCCAGCAAATATTATCTTAGCTGATCAATTCAATAAATATGTAGATGGTTATTCCATTGGTTCTAACGATTTGACTATGCTCGTTCTTGGCTGTGACCGTGATAACGAAACAGTTCAACATATCTATGATGAACGGAATCTAGCAGTTCGCAGAGCGATTCGCCATCTCATTGAAGTGGCTCACAAAGATGGTAAAACTGTATCCATCTGTGGCCAAGCGCCAAGTGTGTATCCTGAACTTTGCGAATTCCTCGTGAAGAGTGGTATCGACTCCATTTCTGTTAACCCAGATGCGGTTGTGAACACTAAGAAAATGGTGGCTCAAATCGAACAACGAATTATGCTCGATGCTATGACTGGTCGTGGTCGTCAAGAAACTGATGACTTAACTTGGTAATCATATAGTGGTATTGAAAGAGGAGGCCCGTTGGTCTCCTCTTTTTCTGAATGGTAACTTAGGATATAATACAAACAGAGATGAAAGGGGGTTACCGTGTGAAACTGTCGAAACGACAAGAACAAATTGCTCAAATCGTTCGTGAAGAAGGGCCCGTAACGGGCAGTGCTATTGCTGAACATTTAGAGGTTACTAGATCTGCATTGCGTTCAGATTTATCGGTGTTAACTATGCTAGGTGTTTTAGATGCGCGTCCGAATGTAGGTTACTACTATGTGGGACTTTCAAAAGAAACACAAACGGCGGAGCGATTAAAATCATTTCTGGTAAGTGATGTATTATCTCAAGCCGTCGTAGTCAATGGGGATACAAGTTTGTATGACACGATTGTTACTATATTTACTGAAGATGTAGGGACTATTCTAGTGTGTGATGATTCCTATTTAGTAGGTGTAGTATCTCGTAAGGACTTGTTGCGTGCCTCTATGGGGCAAACAGATTCGCACACAATGCCTATATCTATGATTATGACCCCTGTAAGTAAGGTTATAACAGTGGAGCCTACAGATACATTAGTAGAGGCTGCACAGAAGATGATAGATTATGAAGTGGATTGTTTACCTGTCGTCGTTCGCGAGGATGTAGAAAACAAGAAACGTCTAAAGGTTGTAGGCCGTGTATCTAAAACGACGGTAGCGAAAGTATTTTTAGAATGTAGCATACATTGAGGTTGATAGAATGGCAGAAAAAATTATTTATGCAATATCGGACTCCCTTGGGGAGACCGCAGAGGCTGTAGCAAGAGCTACGGCGAGTCAATATGATAAGGAACAAATTGAAATTGTTCGTATTCCTTATATTGATAGTGAAAGCCAAATTGATGAAGTTATAGCAGATGCAAAACGTGGTAATCATGTTATTTGTCATACCATCGTATCTGAGTCTTTGCGCAAATATCTTCATGAAAAAGTAGCAGAATACAATATTCCTGCCGTAGATATTATGGGCCCAGTTCTCGATGCAGTAGGTACTGTAGCATCTACAAAGCCTCGCATGACAGCTGGTATGGTTCATAAGCTTGACCAAGAATACTTCAAAAAGGTAGAAGCCATCGAGTTCGCTGTAAAATATGATGATGGTAAAAATCCATCAGGTTTTGAAAAGGCCGATGTAGTTATTATCGGTGTGTCTAGAACAAGTAAGACACCATTGTCTATGTTCTTGGCCTACAAAAAAATTAAAGCTGCCAATTTGCCATTAGTACCTGAGGTACCATTACCAGAGGAATTATTTAAAATTCCAGCAAAGAAAATCGTGGGCCTTATTATTGACCCATTCAAATTAAATAATATTCGTAGTGAACGGTTACGTGCTATTGGTCTTGAAGATGAAGCAAATTACGCATCTATTGAGCGTATTCAATCCGAACTAGAATACGCGAAGGCTATTATGCGTCGTTTACATTGCCAAGTGCTAGATGTTTCTAATAAATCTATCGAAGAAACAGCATCTCTAGTTATGCAATTGATCGATAAAAACCGTGCATCGGAGGGTAAATGAATATACGGGAACAAATAGAGGAACGGGAGGCTTTACTTCTCTCTCCCTATGCAGCTAAAAGCCGCGATGCCATCCGTGATTTAGAGGAAGCACCCGATCCACTTAGAACTGCCTTTCAACGTGATCGGGACCGCATTATTCACAGTAAATGTTTTAGGCGGTTAAAGCATAAGACACAAGTTTATATTGCGCCAGGTGACCATTATCGGACGCGTATGACCCATACCCTTGAGGTAGGACAAATAGGTCGTACAGTGGCTCGTGCGTTGCGACTAAATGAAGATTTAGTAGAAGCTATCGCTATGGGTCATGATGTGGGACATACCCCATTTGGTCATGTTGGAGAATATGCGTTACGTGATATGGTTGGTCACTTTAATCATAATGAACAAAGCTTGCGTATGGTTGAGGTTTTAGAAAAGCATGGCGACCACCAAGGTCTTAATTTAACCACTGCTGTACGTGATGGCATCGTAGGTCATACAGGGGCACATATCCCTGTCACTTTGGAAGGTCAAATTATTCGTATTGTAGACCGCATTGCCTATTTGTGTCATGATTTTGATGATGCACAGCGCGCTGGTATGTTGACGGCTGAGGAATTACCTTTTGAAGTGTGTGAACACTTTGGAATGACTCCTTCTAGTATGATCACCGCCATGGTTGAAGATATGGTGCGAGAGTCTTTAGATAAACCTGTTATTTCTATGTCTAGTGATATAGAGATGACCATGAATCTATTCCGTCAATTTATGTTTAAAAATGTTTATTTGGCGCCGGCTTTAATTCCAGATCGAAATAAGGCATCTCATGTGGTGAAAAACTTATTTACTCACTTTATGGAACATCCTGACGATATGGAGGGCTGTGAAAGTACAAGAGAGTTTTATTCTACCCGTGATGTGGTGGATTATGTAGCAGGCTTAACAGATCAATATGCTATTAAGCTATTTAAACAGTATTACATTCCAAATATTACCTTGTAACTTTTAGTAATAGCTACATAGATAACAAAAAAAGCAGTTAGTTCAAATGAACTAACTGCTTTTTTTGGGGCTCTAGAACCCCAAAGAGTACATGTACTTTTTATTTTACGCGCGTGTAATTTTATTAGAACGAAGGCAGCGAGTGCATACGTTTACTTTTTTAGTAGCACCGTCTACAACCGCCCGTACTCTTTGAATGTTCGGTTTCCAAGTTTTTCTTGTGCGAATGTGAGAGTGACT
>USAV01000053.1 GCA_900552715.1 uncultured Veillonella sp. | reverse complement strand
GGCATTTGGGCACCTCCTTTCCAAATTTGAGATTTATAATTGATCCGTCATAACAAAGTGTTACATCGGATATTACCAAGATTAACGTAGGATACCTACCGCTGTGGCCCGCACTTTAATGCGGCACGCACGACCGAGGTCATCCATAGTGTGCTTATCATTCACAGGTATTCCCTGTTCAGAACAAGCTGTTCGTATAGGTTCAACTACACGCTCATCACTATCGCGTCCTACGAACACATACTTCACAGTTCCTCGCGCAATGTTTTTCAACGTTTGCTTGGCACCGATTGTTTTGTTCATCGACTTCAGATGGGCAATGTCCATAGTAAATTCTCCTTACGAAATTATGCTACTTAGGCATACTTGCCCCTGAGCACTCTGTAAGTATATCAATTACACAAGCTCATGTCAAACGTTTTTCGACGGTCTACACCGCTATACAACTGCATTTTATGTGTACACGTTTCCGTGCGTTTCATTATCTCGAACTATATAAACTCTTTTGTTATTTTTATACAATTTTATGTGTTTTAGACTCATTTTTATGCATAAATTTTATATTATTTTCATTCATCTCATTTCATGTATGCAAAATAGATATAACTAAAAAATAATTAGCCATTTTTTTGATCTATTTTATTTAGTTTATTCAAAATAACGATTTTATTAAATTTATTATTTTATTTATTCTCTATGACACTTCTATCTGTAACAGCAAGTTTGGGATTTTAAAAAAGAGCGTGCCCTAAGGCACGCTCTTTTATATTTCTCTATAGATTATTCTTCTACAGCAGATTCTTCTGTAATATCGATAATTTCAGGTGTGTTTTTCACAACTTCGATTTTACGGTAACGGCTCATGCCAGTACCAGCAGGAATCAATTTACCGATGATTACATTTTCTTTTAAGCCCAATAATGGATCGATTTTACCTTTGATAGCAGCGTCGGTAAGAACACGTGTTGTTTCTTGGAAGGACGCAGCAGACAAGAAGGAATCCGTAGCCAATGCAGCTTTAGTAATACCCAATAATGTACGTTTGCCTGTAGCATTTTCACGGCCATTAAGAGTAAGACGACGGTTTTCTTCGTCAAAGGTATTAACGTCGACCATATCCCCTGGAAGCATATCTGCATCGCCAGCTGTTTCAACTTTTACTTTATGAAGCATTTGACGAACGATAACTTCGATATGTTTATCGTTAATTTCTACACCTTGAGATTTATATACTTTTTGTACTTCGTATACGAGGTAACGTTGAGTTGCTTCAGTACCCATTACACGCATTATATCATGAGGGTTGATAGAACCTTCTGTTAAACGTGCACCTAAGGATACAACATCACCGTCTTTAACAATAATGCGAGAACCATAAGGGATGAGGTAATCGAGTTCAATACCGTCTTCACCAGTAATGAAGATAGTATTAGTACCTTTTTTACCTTCGTTAGGTACAACGCGAACTGTACCTTCGTTTTCTGCGATGATAGCATTACGTTTTGGTTTACGCGCTTCGAATAATTCTTCAACACGTGGCAAACCTTGTGTAATATCGTCACCTGCGACACCACCTGTATGGAATGTACGCATTGTCAACTGAGTACCAGGTTCACCGATGGATTGCGCTGCAATAATACCTACAGCTTCACCAACTTGAACTTGACCACCTGTACCAAGGTCGCGACCATAACACTTGCGACATACACCATAAGGGCTGCGACAAGTCAATACGGAACGGATTTTAACTGTTTCGTAGTGTTTTACAACTTCATCAGCCAATGGTTCTGTAATTTCACCGTTAAGAGGAACGATAACTTCGCCAGTTTCTTTATTAACTAATTCTTCAGCGGCAATACGGCCTACGATACGATCTTTTAATGGTTCAATAACACCAGTACCCTCAACGATTGCTTCCACTTCGATACCATGGATTTCGTTGTTGCGTACTTGTACTTCTTTTACATCGGAGTTAAGAATAGCTTCGATGCCTTCTTCAGTAAGGCGAGTATTAGCAGGGAAGATTTCTACACCTTCACTGTCAACAATTGCTTGTACGGTATCCTTGTTCAACATATTTTGAACCATAGTTTCTTTTAATGTTGCACGGATGCTGTCATCGCTTTCACCAAGAATAATTTTTTGAACCAAATTAGTATGGTTGATATCGCTATCAGAGCCCAAGTGAGCACCGCGCAATGCGACGGATGTAACACCGGATTCTGCAATATCAGCTAAGCATTGTTCGTCCAAGATAGTTTCAGCAGGTACAACAAGTTCCCCTGTTTCTACATTCACTACATCTTTATCTAGAACACGACCAATAAGCTTGTCTTTCAACAATTCCAATGCTTGACGTGGAGATGTAGCCAAACGAGCGCGTTCACGAACGAGATCGATACCTACAACGTCACAATCGTCCTCACGAACGATAACGTCTTGAGATACGTCAACAAGACGACGAGTCAAGTAACCGGAGTCAGCTGTACGAAGCGCTGTATCGGCCAAACCTTTACGAGCACCATGAGAGGATGTAAAGTAATCCAATACAGTCAAACCTTCTTTAAAGTTTGCTTTAATTGGTAAGTCGATGATACGACCAGATGGATCGGCCATCAAACCACGCATACCAGCAAGCTGACGGATCTGTTGTTTGTTACCACGGGCACCAGAGATAGCCATCATGTAAACAGGGTTGAAGCCATCTTTGTCGCGCGCCATATTATCCATCATGGCGTCAGTAACATCTTCTGTTGCTTGAGTCCACAATTGGATAGTTTTACGGTAACGTTCTTCTTCTGTAATAAGACCACGGCGATACAAGCGAGATACTTTTTCTACTTCTTGTTCTGCTGTGTCTAATAAACCAGTTTTTACTTCTGGTACTTTAATATCTGCAATAGCTACAGTCATACCTGCGCGACGAGCGAAGGAGTAACCCAAGGATTTAATACGGTCCAAGAGTTCTGCAGTCTTTTCATTGCCAAACAATTGGAAGCATTGGTCAACCAATTTACCAACTGTTTTCTTATCCATAACCTTACCTAAAGAGTAAGTGCCATCTTCACGTTTTTCGTATTGCCATAATTCTGGGAATAGTGCATTGTTGAAGATTAAGCGACCAGCTGTAGTTTCTACACGGCCATGATCAGGTAAACGGATATAAAGAATATCTTGCAAGCCAATGACATGAGACTCGTATGCAAGCATTACTTCGTCATAAGTAGCAAATGTTTTTGCTTTATCACGAGTATCTTCGCGTACAACTGTTAAGTAGTATGTACCCAAGATCATATCTTGAGAAGGTACTGCTACTGGTTTACCGTCTTTAGTAGACAAGATGTTATGGCTGGAAAGCATCAATGTACGAGCTTCTGCTTGTGCTTCTACGGACAATGGTAAGTGACACGCCATTTGGTCACCGTCAAAGTCGGCGTTGAAGGCAGTACATACTAATGGATGCAATTTGATAGCACGGCCTTCCCAAAGGATTGGTTCGAAGGCTTGAATACCAAGTCTATGCAATGTAGGGGCACGGTTCAAGAGAACTGGATGTTCTTTGATTACCTCTTCTAAGGATTCCCATACACCAGGGCCAATTCTTTCTACTTGGCGTTTAGCCGCCTTGATATTGGATGCTTGACCGCGTTCTACCAAACGTTTCATAACGAAAGGTTTGAACAATTCCAATGCCATTTCTTTAGGCAAACCACATTGGTGCATTTTAAGTTCAGGACCTACTACGATAACGGAACGACCAGAGTAGTCAACACGTTTACCAAGCAAGTTTTGACGGAAACGCCCTTGTTTACCTTTAAGCATATCGGACAAGGATTTCAATGGACGGTTACCAGGACCTGTTACAGGACGGCCACGGCGACCATTATCGATCAATGCGTCAACAGCTTCTTGAAGCATACGTTTTTCGTTGCGCACGATGATGTCAGGAGCACCTAAGTCTAACAAACGTTTCAAACGGTTGTTACGGTTGATAACACGACGGTACAAATCATTGAGGTCAGATGTAGCGAAACGACCACCATCTAATTGAACCATAGGGCGCAATTCAGGTGGGATAACAGGAACAACATCCATGATCATCCATTCTGGGCGGTTGCCAGATTGACGGAATGCTTCTACTACTTCTAAACGACGAACTGCACGGATTTTACGTTGACCACTAGCAGTGTTCAATTCTTCGCGCAATTCAGCATTCAATGCTTCTAAATCAAGTTCTGCTAAGAGAGCTTTTACAGCCTCAGCACCCATGTCGATACATACGAAGAGAACTTCTTCAGCAGCGCCCAATTCATAACGCTCTTCACGAGTTAATTCTTCGTATTCTTTATCTGCTTCTGGGATTGTTGCATCATCGCGAAGAGCCGCATTATAGCGCTCTTTGCGTTGTGCTTCGCGAACAATAGCCAAACGTTCGTTACGTTGAGCTACTGTTTCGATTACGACAGATTTACCACCGATAGTATAACCGTCTTCGTTAAATTGAGCTTCATATTCGCGGTACTCTTGCTCGGACAACAATTGGCGTTTTGCCAATGGAGTACCAGCTGGATCTACTACGATGTAGGAAGCAAAGTATAATACGCGTTCCAAGGAACGTGGAGATACATCAAGGATTAGGCCCATGCGAGATGGGATACCTTTAAAGTACCAAATGTGAGATACAGGAGTAGCCAATTGGATATGGCCCATACGTTCACGACGTACTTTTGCACGTGTAACCTCTACACCACATTTATCGCAGACTACGCCTTTATGGCGAATGCGTTTATATTTGCCGCAGTGACATTCCCAGTCCTTTGTTGGTCCAAAAATGCGTTCGCAGAATAGACCATCACGTTCTGGCTTCAACGTACGGTAGTTAATAGTTTCAGGTTTCTTAACTTCCCCATGAGACCAAGCTAAGATCTGCTCTGGAGAGGCTAAACCGATTCGCATGGAATCGAATTCATTTACGTCTAGCACTACTATCGCTCCCTTCCTTATAGATAGTTTTAGTCTTCATCGTTAGAGGAATCGCCCATTGGGAACGCCAATTGGCTAAGGATATCGTCTTCACCGCCGTTATCAGCAGGTGCTTCTTCCTCTACTTCTGGCTCTACAACAGTTACTTCATCAGTTTCTACTGCACTGCCTTCCATAACTTCTTCAATGCCAGTTTCTACCACTTCATCTTCGTCATCAAGTTCTTTCATAACAACTTCTTCTTGATCTTCATTCAAGATTTTTACATCAAGACCAATACTTTGAAGTTCTTTGAGCAATACCTTGAAGGACTCAGGTACACCTGGTTCAGGGATGTTTTCGCCTTTAACGATTTTTTCGTATGCTTTCACACGACCAACAACGTCGTCAGACTTAACAGTTAATAGCTCTTGAAGTGTATAAGCTGCGCCATATGCTTCGAGAGCCCAAACTTCCATTTCCCCGAAACGTTGACCACCGAATTGAGCTTTACCGCCCAATGGTTGTTGTGTAACAAGGGAGTACGGACCTGTGGAACGAGCATGGATTTTATCATCAACCAAGTGATGGAGTTTAAGCATGTATACGTAACCAACAGTTACACGGTTATCCATAGGTTCACCAGTACGACCATCGTACAATACTGTTTTACCATCATCGGAACGACCAGCAATGCCTAATGTTTCAAATACGTCTTTTTCATGAGCGCCATCAAATACAGGTGTAGCAATGTGAATACCTGCTACATCTGGTTTTGGCATGCCATATGTTTCATAGTCGTAACCAAGGCCTTCGAGTTCATGACGAATTTCAACGCGTTTAGCACGAGCAGATTCAATATGGTTCAATGTAGTTTTAACTTTATTAATAGCTTCTAATTCTTCTACAAGAGCTGGATCCATTTCTGGAGCATCTTCTTCAGAATCGAAGAATTCTACATGAAGTGCATTGTATTTAGCTTCAATAGCTTTAAGTTCTTGATAACGAGCTTCGCCGCCAAGAGCTTCAAGTTTCTTTTGCGCTGCAGATTCTACATGACCAAGAATTTGAGATTTCAAGTCGATGATTTTTTCATCGATATCGAAATGAGGAACAGTTACATCTTCTTTAGCTTTTACTTCTAATTCTTCAATTTCAGCATATAAGCCGCGAATAGCGTCAATTTGTTCCCAGTAAGATGCATCAGTACGAGCTTCTTTCAATACATTTTGGATGTGAAGGTCTGTAGCTTTGATTTTCATACCTAAGCCTTGAACAGCCCAACCCAAGTGAGTTTCAAGAACCTGACCGATGTTCATACGAGAAGGTACGCCCAATGGGTTCAATACGATTTGTACTGGAGTACCATCTGGAAGGAATGGCATATCTTCTTTTCTCATAACGCGAGAAACGACACCTTTATTACCATGACGGCCCGCCATTTTATCGCCTTCGTGAATCTTACGTTTTTGAGCGATGTATACGCGAACAAGTTTATTTACACCTGGTTGTAATTCGTCACCGTTTTCACGAGTGAAGACTTTAACGTCTACAACTTTACCAGATTCGCCATGAGGTACGCGCAAGGATGTGTCGCGAACTTCGCGTTCTTTATCACCGAAGATAGCGCGTAATAAGCGTTCTTCAGGAGTTAATTCAGTTTCACCTTTTGGTGTAGCTTTACCTACGAGAATGTCGCCAGGATGTACTTCTGCACCAATACAGATGATACCATCTTCATCAAGGTTTTTAAGTGTGTCATCACCAGTATTAGGTAATTCACGAGTGATTTCTTCGGCACCTAATTTAGTGTCACGCGCATCGCATTCGTACTCTTCAATATGAATGGATGTATAGATATCTTCTTTGCAAAGTTCTTCACTAAGCAAGATCGCATCTTCGTAGTTATAACCTTCCCAAGGCATGAACGCTACAAGAACGTTATAACCTAACGCTAATTCACCGCCATCAGTAGCAGGGCCATCAGCCAATACTTGGCCTTTTACAACATGGTCGCCACGATTAACGATTGGTTTTTGGTTAAAGCATGTGGATTGGTTAGAACGAAGGAATTTATTCAAACGATATGTATCAACACGACCATCGCTATCGCGAAGAACGTGGATTTCATTACCCCAGCAACGTACAACTTTACCAGCTTCGCGAGCAAGTACACAAACGCCGGAGTCAGTAGCTGCTGTATATTCCATACCTGTACCAACAAGTGGAGCTTGAGCGCGCAAGAGTGGTACCGCTTGACGTTGCATGTTCGCCCCCATCAAGGCACGGTTAGCATCGTCATTTTCAAGGAATGGAATCATAGCTGTACCGATGGATACAACTTCTTTTGGACTAACGTCCATGTAGTCTACCTTATCAGGTGTAACTTCCAATACGTCATGACCACGACGACAAGCTACGTGTTCATTAGTAAAGTAACCTTCACCATCGATTGGGGAGTTCGCTTGGGCAATTGTCATGCCTTCTTCTTCATCAGCTGTCATATATACAACGGAATCAGTGACACGAACTTTTACAACTTTGTCTGCATCAGCGCCTGTACCATAGATTTTTTCTACTTTACGGTATGGAGCCTCAATGAAACCGAATTCATTTACTTTCGCATAGTTAGACAAGGAGTTGATCAAACCGATGTTTGGACCTTCTGGAGTTTCGATTGGACACATACGGCCATAGTGAGAGTGATGCACGTCACGAACTTCGAAGCCTGCACGCTCACGAGATAAACCGCCAGGGCCAAGGGCAGATAGACGACGTTTATGAGTCAATTCTGCTAATGGGTTTGTTTGGTCCATGAACTGAGACAATTGAGAAGAACCAAAGAATTCTTTGATTGCTGCCACTACAGGGCGAATGTTAATCAACGCTTGAGGCGTGATAGATTCGATTTCTTGAATTGTCATACGTTCACGAACAACACGTTCCATACGAGTTAAACCAATACGGAATTGGTTTTGCAACAATTCACCTACACAACGAAGACGACGGTTACCCAAGTGGTCGATATCATCTGTATGACCTGCGCCATCCATAAGGTTGAGCAAGTAAGAGATGTTAGCGATCATGTCTTCACGTGTTACTGTACGGTGATCGTATGGCAAGTTGCAGTTGTTACAGATAACTTTAGATTCTACACCATCGTTATTTACGATGTAGAACTCAGCGAAACCTTCACCATCGAATACATGGCTATTAGCAACGATATCAAGTTGTTCTTCCCCAACTTGTACACCTGCATCAAGAATGATTTCGCCAGTTTCTGGATCTACGATTGGTTGAGCCAATGTTTGACCCAACATACGTTGACGCCAGCCGAGTTTTTTGTTTAATTTGTAACGACCAACGCGCGCTAAATCATAACGGCGTGCATCGAAGAACAAGTTATCAAACAAGTTACGAGCAGACTCTACGGTTGGAGGCTCGCCTGGACGTAATTTTTTATAGATTTCAACCAATGCTTCATCAGCAGATTGAGTTGTATCTTTTTCTAATGTACGAACGATGCGTTCATCATATACTGGCAAACCATCTTCATCAGTTTTACCATTCCAGAAGAGATCAAGGATACTTTCATTAGTATCCCAACCTAATGCACGTACCAATACAGTAGCTGGTAATTTACGGTTACGGTCAATACGAACAGCAACAACTTCGCTTGCATCAGTTTCAAGCTCGATCCATGCGCCACGGTTAGGAATAACTGTGGAATCGTACAAACGGTTACCCATTGTATCGATTTCTTTATTGTAGTAAACGCCTGGAGAACGTACCAATTGGGATACGATTACACGTTCTGCACCATTGATGATGAAAGTACCTGTGTCAGTCATCAATGGGAAATCGCCCATGAATACTTCTTGTTCTTTAATGTCCATATTTTCTGGATCATTATTTACTAAGCGAATATTTACACGAAGTGGTGCTGCGTAAGTAGCATCACGGTTTTTACATTCATTAATATCATACTTAGGTTCACCTAAGCTGAAACCTTCGAAAGAAAGTACTAGATTACCTGAATTGTCTTTAATCGGAGAAATATCGTTGAAAATATTTTGTAAACCACTCTCCAAGAACCACTCATACGATTTACGCTGAATGTCCAATAAATGCGGCATCTTGATAACTTCGTTAATTTTTGCGTACGTATAACGAGTTCGTTTGCCTACCTGTTCAGGTTTGAACATATTTGCTTTCACCCCTATCAAAACACACTGGTCTACCATTTTCTATAACGGCACGGAAAAGACATCTTACAGGTCTCAGTTTTCCTGCTCGGATAACGTCAAATAAAGCAAGGCCCATTTCATTTTTAAAAATAACCTTGCTTTCCATTAACCAAGCACAACCTTGGAAGAAAACCTCATCACTATTCAAGTTATAGTTTTTATATCCAAAAGCAGGAAACGCTACTTTTGCAATATATAATTCTATCAGTATTAAAAAAGACTGTCAACCAAAAGGGTTGACAGTCTTTCATTTTCATGCTTTATTCATGTATTAAAACAACTGACTATGTTAGTTGCCTTTTTGTTTTAAAAGATTAGCACCAGCAATACCAGGGCGAGTCATTTCTTTAGGAGAAAGGATATGATTGATTTCATCTTCAGTCAATAAACCTTTTTCCAAGATGATATCACGGATAGCACGACCAGTAGTATACGCTTCTTTCGCAAGAGAAGATGCTGTTTCATAGCCAAGATGTGGCAACAATGCTGTTACGATACCAACGGAACGATTCAACCAGTATTCGCATTGTTCACGATCTACTTCAAGATCCACGAGTAATTTATCAACGAATGTATTTACACCGTTTTTGAGATAGCAAAGATTATTGAACAAATTGTAAGCCAATACAGGTTCCATTACGTTCAATTCGAATTGACCATTTTCTACAGCCAATGTGATGGTTAAGTCATTACCGATAACTTGGTAACATACTTGATTCAATACTTCGGCGATAACAGGGTTAACCTTGCCTGGCATGATGGAAGAACCAGGTTGGCGAGCAGGCAATTTTAATTCCCCAATACCACAACGAGGACCAGATGCCATCAAACGGAAGTCGTTAGCCATTTTAATCAATACAAGAGCCGTAACTTTCAAACCGCTGGAGATATCTGCAAAGATATCTGTATTGTTGGTAGCATCAATTAAGTTTTCCGCAGTGTAGAATGGTTCGCCTACTACTTCACTAAGTTCATATGCTACATCATGAATATAATTAGGTTCCGCATTAAGGCCTGTACCAACTGCAGTAGCACCCATGTTAATTACATGTGCACCTTCAACGGCAGATTTAATACGTTTAATACCTCGGCGAACACCAGATGCATAAGCACCCATTTCTTGACCTAATGTAATTGGCACCGCATCTTGTAAATGAGTACGACCCATCTTCAAGATTTCGCTATATTCATCAGCCTTTTTCTCAAGTTCATCAACAAGGCGTTGCAATGCTTCAAGTAAAGGTTTAGATTTCAAAATCGCACATACCTTGATTGCTGTTGGGAAAGCATCATTTGTAGATTGTGCCATATTACAATGGTTGTTAGGGCTTACAATATCATAGCTTCCTTTTGGATGACCCAAAATTTCACAAGCACGGTTAGCCAATACTTCGTTCATATTCATGTTTACAGAAGTACCTGCACCACCTTGAATTGGATCAACAGGGAATTGGTCAGCAAATTGACCTTCAATTACTTCGTCTGCAGCTTGTACAATAGCTTTACCAATAGATACATTTAAGCGACCAGTTTTCATATTCGCTAAAGCAGATGCTTTTTTAACCATTGCCAATGCTTTGATAAAATCTTGGTCCAAGTGTTTTCCTGTAATATGGAAGTTTTCTAATGCACGAATTGTTTGTACACCGTAATATAATTCATCAGCTACTTCTAATTCACCTAAGAAATCATGTTCTTTTCTCATAATAAATCCTCTTTCTACTATTTTTATACAAAATAGTATTTCAATGAAACGGTTTTATCTTACGCGCTCATTATAGCATGTATTTTGTATACATAAAAGTCATTTCATGTATTCTGTACAAACAATATTCTATACAATATATTATTTCATAAATAATTTTTTTGTAACTATTTCCATATTGCTAAAAGCTTTATCTTTCATTGGTTTAATTATTACACGCCCTATAGTACAATAATATAGACTATGTAAGTAAGGAGTAACTATGATTAACAATCACATGCTGCGCATAGGTGCGCTATTTTTATTAACCGTACTAAGTTACGGTTTCTATAACGCCTATCTACCCATAACCGATCCGGTTGAATCCAACTATGTATTATCTGCTATTACAATGCTAAAACATAACTCATGGATATCACCCATGATATATGACCAAGTCTGGTATGATAAACCGCCCCTCACCTATTGGGCACTCATGATAAGCTATAAACTATTCGGCATATCTGACTTTACATCGCGTATACCGAATACACTCATTGCCGGTGGCAGTGTAACGCTTATGTACCATCTTGTGTATCGCATTAAAGAGTCCACGCATATAGCAATTACGAGTGCCATACTTTTATTTAGTGCCTTGCAGTTCTGGTACATTTCACACGCAGTCATAACAGATGGCTTCCTATTCTTCTTTTCACTAGCCATCTTCGGCTATTCTTATCTAGCTTTCACCAAGAACGATAAACATTCCATGGTGAAAGCCTATGGGGCAGCAGCCCTAGCGGTCGTAACTAAAGGGCCCGTTGGTATTGTTCTGCCTGGATTAATACTATTACTATTCATTGCTGTACGATGGTTCACCCAAAAAGATAAGGATGAATACTCACTTGCTAAGGATATTACATTATTATTTAATCCTTTGGGAATTCTCTTATTTATAGTTCTTGCCAGTCCATGGTACATCGCTATGTACTCGATTCACGGTCAAGAATTCATATCTGGTTTCCTAGGGCTTCACAACATGGAGCGAGCACTTGTATCTGAGCATCCAAAATTCAATGTTTGGTATTATTACCTAATCATTGTCCCTCTTGCTCTATTACCATGGACACCAGCCGTTATTTACCGACTCAAAAACATTACATGGAAAAATAATTTTTATCTTCTCGGCGCCATCTGGTTTGTAGTAATTGTATTATTCTATTCACTAGTGGCCACAAAGTATATAACCTATACGTTACCAGCAATAATCCCATGTCTTATCTGGGGCGCTGAAGCTATCACAACTAGCTGCCATAACAAGAGTAGTAGTTTTAAATATATTGTAACGATTCCATTAGGCATATATACAATCTTATTCCTAGTAGCCAGCATCGCAACACCAGAATTAAATCCTATACCATTAATTAGTGCATTCGTATTACTAGTACTATTTGCACTAGTAGTTAAACGGTATAGAAATCGCAACGTACCATTATCTATCTATTTAGCCACACCTTTAACTATTTTATATACGGCAATCACAATAACTGTAATACCTATTTTATCTGATCAATCGGGGCTTCAATTCAAGCCATATATTGAGTCAAGTGCTCAACACACATATATATATGGTACCTACTATACATCGATTGTATATTATACAAAAGATACACCAACTCAAGTATTTGTACATACTACAGATAATCCTCTATGGACAGCAGGCAAAACATTGATGCCCACAATAACAGTAGATGAGTTTGATACAAGGGTATCTACTGAAAAAGGTGCTACCATCATTGTACCAAATAAATATAGTAAAGAATTTGCTAATTCACCAACCAATAACATAGCAACAGAAGTTGGAAAAACTAAATCGGCTAGCATTTATAAAATTCAATAATCGTAGGAAAATCAGCTAATTGCTATTAATGGATAACTTCAAATGTTAATTCTATAACAAAAAAGGCGTACCCGAGGGTACGCCTTTTATTATGGCTAGAATTATTTCAATTCTACAGTTGCGCCAGCTTCTTCCAATTGAGCTTTCAAAGCTTCAGCTGCTTCAGT
>USAV01000052.1 GCA_900552715.1 uncultured Veillonella sp. | reverse complement strand
CGGCAGCGTCAGATGTGTATAAGAGACAGGTCGGGAAGAGTTGACTGAAGCCTTCATAGGAGGGGGGAAGAGAATTCGTTATATAAATCTCTAATTAGATTACTTTTAGTATACCAAATTATATATGAAGTATATAGTCATTATTTAATATAGTATATTTATTGTAATTTTATTGTAACTTTATTGTAACTTAGCTAACAATGCTTTGAGGTATACATACACATTTTCAACGGATGGTAAATGAACGCGTTCCATTGGTGTATGTGGACTTACGATAGTAGGGCCAAAGCTAATCATTTGGGTATTTGGTAATACGCCTTTCAACAAGCCGCATTCAAGACCTGCATGAATAGCGTTTACATTAGCTGGTGTATCAAACATTTCGTTATGTAAGGAAATAGCTTGTTCTTCAAGCTTGGAGCCTTTATCGTATTCCCATGCAGGATAACCACCAGTACGCTCTGCAGATACACCTAGTGTTTTCGCAAGTAATATCATTTTCTTAGCCAAGAATTCAAGACTGTTGCTATTGGAGCTACGAATTGAAATGAGTATTTCAATAGTATGTTCGTTTTCGCGTACGATAGCGATGTTGTTAGAAGTTTCTACAAGATTTGGGATAGATTTGCTTACAGAATGAACACCATCTTGTGCAAGATAGATATAAGTAATAAGAGCTTCTGTTGTGTCATCTGCATATACTACATCAGGAGTAGCGACATCTTCTACAACAAATTTAAGACCTGGATCTTGGATACCATATTCATGGAGATATTGCTTTTCTTGGTAGGCAATTAATGTTTTAATGGCCGCTACATCTTCAGCGCGTACGGATAATACAGCAACTGCTTTAGAAGGAATGGCATTATGTTTTACGCCACCTTCAAAGGATGCTAAGCATACAGGATATTGTTGTTGAATATCATAGAGTACACGTGTTAATACTTGGTTAGCATTAGCACGTTGTTCGCAGATTTCAATACCGGAGTGACCACCTTTAAGGCCTGTTACGGTAAAAGATAAGCCTGCATCATAACCAGGTTGGTTGTTTTCGCGCAATAATGGAATGTTTACGTGAACATGGCAACCGCCAGCACAGCTAACAGTAAAGTCGTGCTCTACCTCTGTATCGAGGTTGAGTAAGTAATCGCCACTTACTTGGCCTTCTTTAATGGCGAAAGCGCCATCCATGCCAGTTTCTTCATTTGTGGTGAACAATAATTGCATAGGTCCATGTTGTTGACTATCATCTTCGAGGATGGCAAGCATCATCGCACCACCCATACCGTTGTCCGCACCTAGTGTAGTGTGGTCTGCGTGCATCCATTCACCTTCGATGATGTTTGCAATAGGATCCTTGGAGAAGTCATGATTGGAGTCATGATCTCGTACACAAACCATATCGATATGGCCTTGTAAGATGATAGAAGGTCGGTTTTCATAACCTGGAGACGCTGGCTTTTTGATGACTACATTAAATTGATCGTCTTGATGAACTTCAAGCCCCAAGTTTTTAGCGAAGTTTACGATATAATCGCTGATGCCTTTTTCGTTTCCTGATTCACGAGGAATTTGGCTCATTTCTTTAAATATTTCTAATACGCGTTTTGCTTGAACGATTGATTCCATAATGGTTCCTTTCATTCTCATGTAAATAATAGATATATATGTTGATTGATTATACGGAATACTTAGTGTTTTTATTAGTATCTGAATTTGTAATACTAATAAAAGAGTTTATCCCAGTAATAACTTTCACCGACATATATATGAAATATATAAATAGTTAGTATATATATAGTTATATCACAAGAATGATTATTAGGATAGTTAATGAAATCTGTAATATATGTATGTACTGGCTATATAGGAATAATAATGTATAATGAGGATATACGATTAACGATTGATTAAATCCATTAGATTTTAGAAGGTTGGTGAACCGATGCAACACGACAGTCGCAATATTAGTATGCTCATGGATTTTTATGAGATGACCATGGCACACGGCTATTTTACACAACATGAAAATACGGATCGCGTCGCTTTTGATGTGTTCTTTAGACGCAATCCAGATAAGGGTGGCTTTGCCATTTTTGGTGGTCTTGAACAAATCGTTGAGTACATTTTAAATCTACACTTTGATGAAAGTGATATCGATTTTTTACGGAATCAAGGGATCTTTAGTGAGGAATTTCTAAACTATCTTAAAGATTTTTCCTTTACTGGTGATGTATATGCGTTCCCAGAAGGTTCTATTATTTATCCAAATGAACCAGTTATAACCATCGTAGCCCCTCTCATAGACGCACAAATCGTAGAAACTGCAGTGCTAACTATGATGAACCATCAGTCCCTTATCGCTACAAAGGCTAATCGCATCGTTCGTGCTGCGGATGGGCGTGTAGTAGCCGACTTTGGAGCTCGTCGAGCTCATAATGTGGATGCCGCTGTATATGGTGCGAGAGCAGCCTACATTGGTGGGGTACAGTCTACGGCAACTGTTTTAGCGGGACAACAATTTGGTATTCCTGTGAGTGGTACCATGGCTCATAGTTGGGTTATGTATCATGACTCTGAATACGAAGCTTTCAAAGCTTACGCTGAAGTGTATCCGGATGGAGCTGTATTCCTTGTTGATACCTATGATGTATTAAACTCTGGGGTTCCTAATGCTATTAAAGTAGCTAAAGAGGTATTGGAACCTATGGGAAAACGCTTAAAAGGTATCCGCCTTGATTCTGGTGACCTTGCTTACTTAGCTAAAAAAGCTCGTCGTATGCTTGACAAGGCAGGCTTAGAAGATTGCAAAATTATGGCTTCCAA
Source organism: uncultured Veillonella sp. (assembly GCA_900552715.1). GTDB lineage: Bacteria > Bacillota > Negativicutes > Veillonellales > Veillonellaceae > Veillonella. The sequence goes on along the minus strand of USAV01000052.1, from coordinate 10,159 downwards.
TAGTCTTGATGAATATACAATAACCTCTTTGTTGGGACAGGGTGGTCCCATTGATATCTTTGGTGTAGGTGAAAGACTAATTACCTCTAAGAGCGATCCTGTATTTGGCGCCGTATACAAGATTGCTGGTGTTGAAAAGAATGGTGTGTGGGAGCCTCGCATCAAGATTTCTGAATCTGTTGAAAAGATTACGAACCCAGGCTTTAAAAAGGTGTATCGCGTATACAATGATAAAGGGCGTGCCATTGCAGATTTATTAACATTGTTAGAAGAGGTGCCAGATACGACAGAACCATATCGTTATATCGATCCAGAACAACCATGGCGTGAATTGTACTTTGAAAATTGCACCTTTAAAGAGATGAAACAACTCATTATTAAAGATGGCAAGCTTATCGTAAAATTGCCGACATTAGAAGAGCTTCGTCAATACGTTAAAGACCAACTAGACCGCGAAATTTGGTTAGAAGAACAGCGCTTTGAAAATCCACATCGTCATTACCTTGATATGAGTCCAGGATACTATCAAATGAAAATGGATTTATTAAATCGTATTTTCCGGAAGAAATAGGAGGGCTTATGTTAGACAATCCAGAATCAACAAAAGAGGCTCTTGTTCAATGGATTCGAGATTATTTTAGTCAAAATGGGCCTAGTTGTAGTGCCGTAGTGGGCATTTCAGGTGGTAAGGATTCCACAATTGTGGCTGCTTTATGTAAAGAAGCCCTTGGGGCAGAACGCGTAGTAGGTGTTCTTATGCCGAATGGAATTCAGTCTGATATCGATGATGCCAAGGCTGTAGTGGCACATTTGGGGATTCCACATATCATAGTGAATATTGGAGCTGCCTATGAAGCTTTGACAAATGCTATCATTCAAGGTGAAGGGTATAAAGCAGTTACTGGTAGATCTGATATATCCAAGGATGCAGGAATTAATACACCACCGCGTCTTCGCATGACAACGCTATATGCAGTAGGGCAAAATTTGCTGAATGGCGCACGTGTAGCTAATACATGTAATGGATCTGAAGATTATGTAGGGTATTCTACAAAATATGGCGATAGTGCTGGAGATTTTAGTCCTCTTGCCAATCTTGTCGTAGAAGAGGTGCGCCAAATAGGTCGATTACTTGATATTCCAAAATATCTTGTAGATAAGACGCCTAGTGATGGACTCAGCGGTCTATCTGATGAGGATAAATTAGGATTTACCTATGCTGTATTAGATCGATATATTAGAACTGGAGAGATAGAAAATCCTGAAACGAAAGAACGTATTGATTATTTGAATCGTATTAATAAGCATAAATTAGAATTGATGCCGTCCTTTCACCCATAATGTTTAGCGAGGACTTGTTTTAGCTAGTCTAATTCATGCTAATGTTGATTAACAAAAGATTTATTCATGCTAATGTTGATTAACCAAAGATTTACTATTTCTTATGTATTTTATGATGGAGGTAATATGGAGACAAAAATTGCGTTGATTGGTACGGGCGGTACAATTGCTGGACAAGGCGCATCCGATACAGATTTGACGGGCTATACTGCAGGTGTACTAGGCCTCGATGAAATTTTAGACTCCGTACCAGGCACAGAACCATATGGTCCATATACATATACTCAGTTTAGTAATATTGAAAGTTCCGATATTACTGTCCAGCATTGGTTGGATTTATCTAAGTTAGTACAAGAATTAGTAAATCAAGAGGCTATAGGCGGTGTTGTTATTACTCATGGAACAGATAGCATGGAGGAGACAGCTTATTTTCTTAATCTTACTGTTCATACAGATAAACCCATCGTTATTACTGGCTCGATGAGACCTGCTGGGGCAATTAGTGCAGATGGCCCTATTAATTTATTACAAGCGATTCAAGTGGCAAGAACACCTGCATCTGTAGGTAAAGGTGTTCTTGTTGTTCTAAATGGCTATGTTGATGGGGCGCGTGATGTGTCCAAACGGAATACAACTAATGTGGCTACCTTTGACAGTCCATTAGTAGGGCATCTTGGTATCGTCCAGGATGGTGTAGCTCATTATTATAAAGCCTCTACTCGTCGTCATACGAAAGAATCCATCTTTGATGTACATGATTTTAAGGAATTGCCTCGTGTAGTCATTTTGACTTGCTATGGCGGTATGGATGACATGGTGCCAATGAGTGTAGTTGCCACTAATCCTGATGGGCTCATCTTGACTGGATTGGGTCATGGTACAATTCCTCAAAATGTACGTCAAATAACACAAAATACAGCATTCCCAACTGTACGTGCCTCTCGTACAGGGAGTGGCATGGTATCTGCTGTACCACAAGATGCACTAGCAGGCTATCTCGTAAGTGATACATTGAGTCCACAAAAAGCTCGTATCTTATTGATGCTGGGGCTTACAAAAACTAAAAATCTTAAAAAGTTACAACAGTTCTTCTATGAATATTAATTAGAAAACAAAAAAAAGATTTGAGAAAAACTCTCAAATCTTAATTTGATATTCATTTTCAAGTATTATACTATGTGTAACAGTTTTATATACAATGAACCGCACATCCCGATCGCCTAGGATGTGCGGTTTTTTATTTCGCCTAGAATGCGTATTTTTTATTCGGCGCCAATAGCATTTTCTAAGGCTCGTTGTATACCTATATAAACAGCCTTAGCCAATGTATCCCCGAATAGGGAGAAGGAGCCTGCATCTGTTAACACATCACCATTGGTATCGATAGTGAGAACCACACCATCTGTAGAGGTACCGGTAGCAGAAGTCTTGCGTTCTTTTGTAATTGCTTCAGGAATATCTTCGTTGATAAATGGATAGAGGCGTACACTTTCAACACCCCAATCTTGGAGGGCTGCGGTTTTAGCCTCCGTAATTGTCATGATGGCTTTCACCATGGCGCTGTCAGTTAATGCCTTGTTTGTAAAGACAAGAATATTAATGGTACCAGGTACTATAAAACTACCATCTCGCTCCTCGTAGCAATAGCCTGTTCCTGCACGATGGGCTGTTTTTTCATAGCCTGCAGTAACGATGGTCTCCACAATCGTATCGTGTTCTTCAACCTTAGCGTACGCGTGAAGGTTCATTGTAGCAGACGTAAGAAGCGCTGTACTAAAATGAACAGGTGTATCGATGTGTTCAAACTCTTGTGCTAAATAATTTGCTACAGAGCCGCCAGGCAAATCTTTTTCTGTTTCAATTTGATACGTCAGTTGCTGATTTCGTACGGCCAAAGTATGGTGATATCCGCCATTGAGTTGACCACTAGATAAGGAATAATGGATGTCATCAAAGTGTACTGTAACGGAATTTAATTCTTTCGTTACATGACCTCCTGTTGCAAGCTCTTGTGGTGCTTCATATGGATTGTTAAACATATAAGTCTCCCTAGATTTAGATTGTTATATATATAATATAAGGATATAATAGTTTTACTAAATTATTGTAAAATACATATGTTAGATTATAACACATATGTTTATTTCGAATATATTTCTGATTCTACCGAATGAGCGTTATATTTTATTCATGGAGGTTAGTATGAGTGATCTTTTAAATAGGGCTTCTGAATTACTGTTTAAAGATGCTAATGTATTGATTCAACTTCGAGATTGGTTCTTTTCTCAAGCGGGCAATATATTATTAGCTCTTATTATATTTTGGGTAGGTCGTTATGCTATTAAATGGGTGAAAACCTTTGCTGTCCGTATTATGACAAAGGCCTCTTATGACTCTGCTGCGATGAGCTTTATTACGCAGATCATCAATTATGCATTGCTAGTAGGTCTAATATTGATTTGCTTAAATCAAATTGGTGTTCCTACTACATCCTTTGTAGCAGCCTTTGGTGCCTTTGGTTTAGGTATTGGTTTGGCCTTACAAAACAACTTATCTAACTTGGCATCAGGCTTATTAATTCTTATATTTAAGCCTTTTAGAGCAGGTCATGTTATTCAAGTTGGAGATACTGTAGGTAGTGTTAAGTCTATTCAATTTATGTATACTATTATCACTACTAAAGATCAAAAAAATGTGTATATACCAAACTCTATCCTTACCTCCCAAGCCATAACTAATATTGCTTATACCCACGAAAGGGTTATCCCGTTCGTCTTTGATATTGGTTATAACAATAATCATCATGAAGCAATTAAAATCTTAAAAAATATTTTTGCTGCTGATAAACGTGTACTCAATCCTAAAAACATGGAAATTGGTATTTCTGAATTTGGCGATAACTCTGTACGCATTGCTGCCTATGCACGCGTTAAGTCGAAAGACTTCTTAGATGTGCAATATGGAATTATGTCTGATGTAAAAGATGCGTTCGATAAATATGGTATCGACATTCCATATCCTCAACGTGTTGTATATCTTCAAAATGTAGATAACTCTACTGGTGAAATTAAGGGAACTAAGAAAAAGGCAAGTGGAACGGATGTTGCCATTGATGATAACCCTGAAAGTTAATATGTGATACAGAAAGTGAGATATATGATATCTTTAACAACTAATGTTTGTATAGTTTGGAAACGACTTATTTTGATGATAGCCTTTATAGGCGCTATTATTTTCGGTACTAGTGTTTCTCATGCGGCGTATATTGCGCCACCATCTACGATAGGTGAGGCTGTTGTTCTCATTGATGCGGATACAAAAGAAATCCTATTTGCAAAGAATCCTGATAAGTGGATGCATCCTGCGAGTACTACGAAAATGGTTACATTGTTAACAGCTCTAGAACTCAAAGGTACACAACTTGATGAACTGGCGACTATTAGTAGTTATGCCACTAGTATGGAGGAATCCAATCTGGGGGTTCGCGTTGGTGATCAAATTACCTTGGAAGGCGTTCTTGAAGGCATGATGGTTGCCAGCGGTAATGATGCGGCCGTTGTAGTAGCAGAAAATGTAAGTGGCTCTGTAGAGAATTTTGCAAAGGACATGAATCGCGTTGCTGCAAAAGCAGGGGCAAAAAATAGTGTATTTTTAAATCCTCATGGTTTGACACAAATGGGCCATCACTCTACGGCTCGTGACTTGGCGATGATTGCAGCGTATGGTATGAAATACCAAATGTTCCGCGATAAAGTAGCCAATGATTATTATAAGGTGCCTTATCAAAACCGTACGCCAGAAACAATTCGCACCACAAACCATTTCATTCGCAATAAATATCCCGGTGCTAATGGTTTAAAAACTGGCTTTACGAATGCGGCAGGAGAATGCTTGATTGCATCGGCTACCCGTAATGGTCATACTATGATTGTAGTTATGCTTAACGATGATAACCGTTGGGATGAAGCAGTACAATTCCTTGACTATGGCTTTAAACTTCGCGGTGTAATTTAATTGACCGTTACTTGAGTATGGTTAAAGCACGCCTAGAACATGCGTAGTATATTTTATGTTATCTAGTTAAATTAATAGTATTATAATAGGTCCTGCACTGCAGGACCTATTATGTAATGGGGGATATATGAGTTCGTTTTTTGCATTTTTAAAACGCATGCGCTTTATCAATCGATGGAGCCTTATGCGCAATACAGAAACTGAAAATATTCAAGAACATAGCTTAGAAGTAGCCATGGTCGCGCATAACTTAGCAGCTCTAAAGAATGAATACTTTGGTGGCAATGTGGACATTAATAAGGTAGCGGTCATTGCCATGTACCATGAGGTGAGTGAAATCTTTACCGGCGATATGCCGACGCCTATTAAATACTTTGACCCAAAACTTCGTGAACTGTATGGTGAAGTTGAAACATTAGCACAAGAGAAAATGTTATCTACCTTGCCAGAACGATTACAAGCTGTTTATAAGCCTTTTATAGTAGATGCAGAGGGTAATCCTGAGTGGCCTATCGTTAAGGCGGCAGATACAATTTCGGCCTATATGAAATGTGTAAACGAACTCAAGGCAGGGAACGATGAGTTTAAAGAAGCACATGACTCCATTTTGGCTAAACTGAAAGCACTCAACATGCCAGAAGTAGATATGTTCCTTGAGACTTATATGCCTGCTCTTGGTAAAAGCTTGGATGAGCTAAATTACTACGAAATCAAATAATGATTAAAAAAGAGACGACCAGCGATCGTCTCTTTTTATTCTATAAAAATAGCCATAACATCTTAATAGACGTCACAGCCATTTTACATCTCAAATACAAATTATAATATCTATTTTTCTTCAATAATATTTTGGTTTCTCATTAATATTTTCTTCCCCCGCCACGAGAATGCCCGATTACCATACTTAGCTTTGAATTCTTTGTTTGTTAGGGTCTCTAGTTCGTTAATATCTATGTACGGTTCTACTCGTTGAAATTCAGGTATAGGCGTTGCGGGGATACTCTGATTATGAGGGCAAACCTCTTGGCATACATCGCAGCCAAATACTAATGGGGTTTTAGCGATAATATGTTGTTCTCGGTCGGTGAGTTCGCCTTTTTTCTGTGTTAAGTAGCTTTTACAAGTATCATATTTGAATTCTTCGTGCCCTAAGCATTGACCTAGACAAGCGGTAATACAACGATTACAACCCATGCAAGATTGTTCAAGTGGTGTGTTCGGCTCAAATTCTAAGGTGGTTAATATCGTTCCTATTACTACGTAGGATCCCCATTTAGGACTGATGAAACAATTGTTTTTGCCATAAAAGCCAAGGCCCGCTAAGTATGCCATGTAACGGTCTGCCAAGGGAGAGGTGTCACAATGTATAGAAAATTGAGCTGAAGTATTCATTTTTTGTAATTTTTCAATAAGTTTTTCTAAATATTCATTAATGACCAGGTGATAATCTGTGCCCCATGTATAGCGGGACAGATTGGATGGACCGTTATGTTCTACGTAGTATGGAAAGAGACAGACAATAGCACTTTTAGGTGTGAAATCAGTTGTTCCTAGTAGTCGTTCCTCCACATCTGCAGCTGTAAATGGACAGGGATTGGTTTCGTACAAAATGGTTTTTGCATTTTCAGGTAGAGGCCAAGGGGCAATCCCAAATTCATAAATATGTAATTCTTTGCAAAATTCCTGTAAATTTATATCTTTCATCATAGATTTAGTGGCGAATAATTGGTAAAATAAAAGTATAAGAAACGTGAGGAATTCTATAGATTCCTGCTAAGTTTGTAGTTCGGTGATATCTGTATTTTTGTGGTTATCATCCAGTTCTGTTAGTATTAGTATACCATTGAGAGGACAGATTATGTTAGCATTTATGAAAGTATTACAACCGAAGACGGTGGAAGAGGCTTATGAATTAGCCACAAAAAACAAAACTGCCCCAATGCTAGCTGGTGGCTGCTGGTTGCGTTTAGGTCGGCGCACATGGCCTGCAGTGATTGATATGGCTAGTCTTGACTTGCGTTATGTTCGCGAAGAGGATAACGAATTTGTCATTGGTGCTATGGCAACGCAAGGCGACGTGGAACGTTTTGAGCCATTACAACAATTCTGTGGTGGTGCTGTTGTTAAAGGTGTTAAAGAAATTCTTGGCATTCAATTCCGGAACACTGCTACTATGGGTGGATCTGTAGCAAGCCGCTTCGGCTTCTCCGACATTATTCCTGCATTAATGGCAGTACATGCAGACATCGTTACTTTTAAAGGCGGTCGCATGTCCATACATGACTATATGAAATACAGAGAACGTGATATCCTCGTGGAAATCCGTATCCCTAAAGTAGATGTGCCTGTAGCTGTAGAGGCTCTTCGCATCTCTCGTGGTGACTTCCCAGTGTTGACAGGTGCTCTTCGCCGTGATGACAAAGGCGTTGAAGTGTACATCGGTACACGACCTGGCGTGCCTCAATTAGCAGAAAAAGCAAGTGCTCTGCTTTCAGAAAAAGGATTGTCTGCAGCAAAAGAAGCAGGTCAATTAGCATCTGAAGAGTTGGTTTACCAATCTAACTCTCATGCTTCCAAAGAATATCGCATGGAAATGGTAAAAGCTATGGTTCAACGCTTGTCTAAGGAGGTGGCACAATAATGGAACTCGTACTTAATATTAATAATAAAAATGTAACTGTTAATGTGCCAACTGATGAAATGTTATTGGATACATTGCGTAATCTTGGTTACTATAGCGTACGTTGTGGCTGTGACACAACAAACTGTGGCCTTTGCACTGTATGGGTAGATGACGAAATTATCTTGTCTTGTGCATATCCTACATTCCGTGCACCAGGTCATAAAATCACTACATTAGAAGGCTTGCAAGAAGAGGCTGAATTATTAGCGGCTTGTATTGCTAGCGAAGGCGCTGACCAATGCGGCTTCTGTACAACTGGCATGATGATGAGTGCTATCAACTTGAAACGTAAAAATCCAAAGGCTAGTGATGATGAGATTCGTGAATACCTCATCGGTAACTTGTGCCGTTGTACTGGCTATGAATCACAACTTCGAGGGGTTCGTAAATTCTTAGAAGGAGGCCTAAAATAATGAATAAGCACATTGGTAAATCCTATGACAAGGTTGACTCTAAAGGTATTTTGACGGGTAAACCGTCTTATACTGGCGATTTTGTTCCAAAAGATGCGCTCGTTATTAAGGTTCTTCGTAGCCCTCATGCACAGGCGCGCATTAAATCAATCGATACATCTAAAGCTAAATTGATTCCTGGTGTAGAAGCGATCTTTACACATGAAGACGTGCCTAATACTCGTTTTACATTGGCTGGTCAAACCTATCCAGAGCCATCTGCTTATGATGCGCTTATCTTGGATCCTGTAGTTCGCTATGTAGGCGATGAAGTGGCTCTTGTTGTCGCAAAAGATGAAGCTACAGCACTTAAAGCGATGCCTCTTATCAAGGTTGAATACGAAGTACAAAAACCTGTGCTCGATATGCATACGGCTATCGACCATGAAACAGTAGTCCATCCTGAAGATGATATTCATAATAATATCCCTGTAGGTCAAGATTATAAACGCAATATTTGCGTATCTTATCATAAACGAGTAGGTGATATTGAAGCTGAACTTGCAAAATGTGATTATGTAGTAGACGGTACTTACTTTGACCAGGCTACACGGCAAACAGCAATGGAACCATTCCAAAGTTATGGTTACATTGATGCATTAGGGCGCGTAGTTATCGTATCTTCTACACAAATCGTATTCCATGTACGCCGTCATATTGCGCGTGCATTAGGAATTCCGGCTACAAAGGTTCGCGTAATCAAACCTCGTATCGGCGGTGGTTTCGGTTCTAAACAAACGGCTTGTACAGAAATTATGACAGCTTTTGTGGCGTGGACATTGAAGAAACCTTGCTACCTCTTATACGATCGCACTGAAGCACAGACTTGCTCCACTACACGTCATGCTCGTGAATGGAAAATCCGTGTAGGTGCTACAAAAGATGGAATTATCAAAGTAATTGATATGGACTCCATTACTGATGCAGGTGCTCATGCAACTCACTGTTTCACTACTACTACAGCTGGTGAGCATAAGTCCATTCCTTTATACAATAAAGCGACAGCTATCCACTACGGTACAGAAGGCGTGTACATGAACCATACACCAGGCGGTGCATTCCGTGGTTATGGTGCTACAGAAGCGCTATGGCCATTAGAGTGTGCTGTTAATAATTTGGCAGATAAAATGGGTGTTGACCCTGCTGAATTGCGTCAAAAGAACTTGATTGCTCAAGGTGAACAAAGCTTGGTATATGCTCCAGATGAATACCTTGACTCTGGTCTATTCCAAGATACAGTAAACCGCGTAAAAGAAATGGCTCGTTGGGATGAGCGTCCTCATTCTTGGGATATTGACGAACGTTATCGCGGTGGCCTTGGCATGGCATTAGCGTTACAAGGTTCTGGTGTTGCTAACATTGACGTAGCATCTGTAGAAATTCGTCTTGGCGATGATGGTAACTACACATTGTATACGGGCTCTTCCGATATGGGCATGGGTGCTAATACTGTATTGACTCAAATGGCTTGTGAAATCATCGGCTGTCCTATGGAATACATGACTGTTGTTGAATCTGATACAGACATCGTACCATTTGATCCAGGTTCTTATGCATCTAGTACAACATACGTAACTGGTACGGCAGCAAAAATGGCTGCTGAAGAATTACGCACTAAGATTATTGCTAAGTTCGCTCAATTCTTCGATACAGATGTAGAAAACATCGA
>USAV01000051.1 GCA_900552715.1 uncultured Veillonella sp. | reverse complement strand
TTATTTTGATTGATATTTTATTAGCTGGCGATAATGCTGTAGTAATTGGTATGGCAGCAGGTAAGCTAGCTCCAGAATTACAAAAGAAAGCTGTTATTTGGGGCACAGTAGGTGCTATTGTCATGCGCCTCGTATTTGCTACTCTTTTAGTAGAGGCTCTTACCTTAATTCCTCTTATTCATTTAGGCGGTGGTCTAGTACTCGTGTGGATCGCCATCCAACTATTAAAAGGTGGAGATGAAGATGCCCATATCGAAGCTAAGAATTCCTTAATGGGTGCCATTTGGACAATTATTGTAGCCGATGCGATGATGAGTATCGATAATGTAATCGGTGTAGTAGGGGCCGCTAGAGGTCACTTAGAGCTTGTTATTGCAGGTATGTTAATTACTGTTCCAATTATCGTATTCTGCTCCACATTATTTGCACGTATCATCAATAAATTCCCTGCTATCCTTTGGGCTGGTGGTGCGCTACTCGGTTGGGTTGCTGGTGAAATGATCGTGGAAGATCCACTTCTTATGCCATATATTCAAGGTGAAGAATTACTCGTGAAATTTGGTACTGTATTCTTCGTACTCATTGTGACTGGTATGATTAAAATTTGGAAGAAAAGAGACGCGTAATGAACGGTACAAATCGTACATCTCGTAAGAAGAAATCTAAACAACAACATAGAAGTGGTAATCGTGCGAATCAAGGTCAATCTGTTACTACTGCATTGTCTAAAAAACAACAGGCTATACTAAATACACCTGTTAAATTAGGTGATGAAGTTTTAGTAACCATTCACGGTATTGGTAGCAGTGGTGAAGGGGTAGGCCGTGTAGATGATTTTACAGTTTTTGTTCCTTTTGCACTACCAGGGGAAACTGTAAAAGTATCCATCAATATGGTTAAAAAGACGTATGCTACAGGTAAACTCTTAGATATTGTTACTATGGCTCCTAATCGTATCGATCCTAATTGTGACCTTTATGGATTCTGTGGAGGCTGCCAATTACAACACATTACCTATGAAGGGCAGCTCTCACTAAAAACACAAAAGGTGAAGGACGTTATCGAGCGAATCGGTCATCAAAATCCAGACCTTGTTAAGCCAGCATTGGGACCTAAAGAACCATGGGCATATCGCAATAAGATGCAAATGCCTGTAGGAGGTAGTAAAGGCGATATTCAAATGGGCTTCTATGCGATGGGATCTCACGATATCGTGCAAGGTACAAACTGTCCTATACAAGATGAAGGTAATAATATTATTGCTCAAGCTTGTTACCAAATCGCTAAAGAGTTTGATATTGAACCTTATAATGAACATACAGGTAAAGGCGTACTACGCCATGTAATCGGTCGTATTGGCCAATCTGGATGGATGATTATTCTTGTAACAGCAACCGAACAATTGCCACATAAAGAGAAGTGGGTAGAAAAATTAACGGAACGAATTCCTCAAGTAGAAACTATCGTTCATAATGTAAATAGTAAACGGACTAATGTTATATTAGGGCCTAAAAACAATATCCTTTACGGTGATGGTACGATTACAGACCATATTAAAGACCTACAGTTTACCTTATCTCCACATTCCTTTTTCCAAGTGAATCCAGAACAAACTACAGTACTGTATGACCAAGCGTTAGCTTATGCAGATTTAAAAGGGGATGAAACTGTTATCGATGCGTACTGTGGCACAGGAACTATTTCCCTCTTTTTGGCACATAAAGCAAAACATGTTATCGGTATTGAAATCGTAGAACCTGCCATTATTAATGCTCGTGAAAATGCTCAACGCAATGGCTATGACAATACAGAATTTATTGTCGCTGATGCGGCCATAGAAATGCCAAAACTCTACAAAGCTGGCGTACGACCTGACGTCATCGTATTCGATCCAATTCGCGCAGGCTGTAAAGAAGAAGTACTCACCTCTGCAGCGGGTATGGAACCAAAACGCATTGTTTACGTATCCTGTAATCCAGCCACCATGGCAAGAGACATTGAAATATTGACACACTATGGATATGAACTAAAAGAAGTCCAACCTGTGGACATGTTCCCAATGACAGCTCACGTTGAGGCAGTGGCTTTGCTCACTAGAAGCGAAGCGACGCAGTGAGCAATAGCACTGCCCATGTCAGGGATGTCCAAGAATTCGAACGAAGTGAAGAATGATTGGAAACAGCCTACGACTGAGGCAGTGGCTTTGCTTACTAGGAGTGAAATGATGCAGTAAGCATTAGCACTGGCTATGGATTACAGTTTTACCTTTAATCTTGTGAGGAATATTATGGATTTTATACATGATAGAAAGAGTAACATCCTTTTCAGTCTTTATGGTAGTAAAGTAAATAGAATCAGAATTCATAATAAAACATTGACGTTAACAGTTGACGAAATGTATCAATTGGTAGATGGTGAAGAAAGAACATTTTCCGGTGAAATATCTTTTAAAGACTGTGATGTGGACTTGTGTAAGGTACTAATATTTAACAAAACATTAGGTGAAGGTCGATTTAATGGAAAGTCCATTTGTTTACGTGATTTTATGAATGAGTATGTAGACTCAGAATTTGAAATAATTACGGAAGGCTATTTTGCCAATACAACTACATATACAGGTTGGCTTTGGATCGATGAAAAACCTCCAGTATCTGTCATTATGTATATTTGGAATAGCGGAGATATGGTGTATCGTGTCAAAAAATAAACCCTATTTTTTACAGATAAAATTATGCTAGATATAGGGAAGAGAAAAATGGATATAATACTTTTATAAGTTTATGGAGTAAACTATATGGTCTGGCTGAAACCAACGGATTATAAAAAACAAGAGTATATGGAGTTAAGGCTTAATGCACCATTAGGTGAGCCTATACGATTAGATTTTAATCCTCTAAAAGTTACCGATACCTCTAATTCCTCACCAAGCTGGAAGGATTGGCACTGTTATAGAAATCCATTACGGATTTATAGTCCAGATTTTGATATCTTAGTTTCTTACTTTAATCAAGTGTATCCTATTATAGATGCATCAGATAATACTGAAAGAGATAGCTTTGATGTATGCTTTGATAATTGGATTAAGCAAGACGATTGGATTAAAATAATTCATAATATTGAAGTTGATCTTATAAACTCTAGTAAAGATGAGCAAGAGTTTTTAAACACATTTATTGATTGGATTAAGGACGCACTTCAGCATACATCGATTATAGTAGTTGAAGGAAATCTTTAAATTGATTACCTGTATTAAAGTGGGGGAGTTTATAATCATGAAACCTAGAGAATTATGTGAGAAAGCTTGGCAAGAAATTGCAAGTAAATTCCCTGATTTTAAGGTAGTTAGTAAAGGTCAGAAATTAAAGAAAATATCTAAAAATAAAGATCTTACTTTTGAGATATACTTTCAGGCTAATAGAAATAACTATGTATGCAGCGTAGAATTTGTTCCACATATTGCTATTTACTCTAAATCTATGGCAAAAGCTAATATTCATAACGGTTTTGTTTATGGCGGTGAATTAGGCCGTTTGCTACACCGAAAGGAGTGGTATTGGTATCAATTAGCAGGCGCTAGTTATCAGTATACTGTAGATGAGATTACCAAACTGCTAGCGGAAAACATCATGCCTCTATTTAATGATTTTGAAGATACAGAAAGTAATATTGATAAGTTCATAGACGGAGACATAATCAATCATAATCTACTTTATTATATTTATCATTTTGGTGGAAAAGCTAAAGCTCAACAGTACTTTAATAAAATAATTCAAAAAGATACGTTAAGAAGTAGATATATTGGTTTTTATAATCAGTTGAGAGAATTGCCTCAGGAAAAGATTTCCTTAGATACGAGTGAATTTTATGGAGCTCCTATGATTAAATTTGCCTATCTTAATGGAATCGAGATAGAGAAATAATAGTTAAGCCCTTCGCTTATGCGGAGGGCTTTCACGATACAAACATATATAAAAATATAATATAATTAACATAAGTAGTTAAATCATTTTGAATGAGGTATATGGTATGGGATTAACCTTAGATATTGATGAAATAATGTACCAATTGAGTAAAAGGCGACCAATATTTCATTCAGAAGCAGACTTTCAATTTAGCCTAGCATGGATAATTAAAGAACAATATCCAAATTGTGATATCAGACTAGAATTTGTACCTGAATTTAATCCTAATTTACATCTTGATATTCTTGTTATAGTAGATGGCAAATGGATTCCTATTGAGCTTAAATATACGACAAAAAAATGTATTAAAACTATAAATGAAGAAGTGTATGTGTTGAAGGAGCAAGGTGCTAAGGATCAAGGTTGTTATAACTATTTAAAAGATATAATGCGTATAGAGGAATTTAGAGATAAGAGTAATAACTTTATTGAAGGTTATACTATTAAGATAACTAGTGAGATGTCTTATTTAAATCCTCCTATAAAAGCAAATTGTACATACACTGAATTCTCTATTGATGATGGTTCTATTAAAACTGGATGCATGAAGTGGTCGGATAATACAGGAAAAGGAACAATGCGTGGGATGGAAGCACCTATAGTATTAACCGGTATGTACCCAATACATTGGAAAGAATACTCCAAAGTTGATGATACTAATAGTGGCACTTTTATGTATCTTGTAAATAGGATTAGTAAATAAAGTAGGAGACATATTATGTTTAAACCAATTCGTAAAAAGATAAATGAAATAGATCGCGCTGCTACCGAAGCATTATTAACGTCTAATCGTCGTGGTATTTTAGCCATGAATGGAGATAATGGATACCCATATGCTATTCCAATTAATTATTTTTATGATAATGAAACACAGAAAATTTATTTTCATGGAGCCAAAGCTGGTCATAAAGTAGATGCATTAAAAGCTTCAGATAAGGTATGTTTTACAGTATATGGGGATGAGCATATTGATGAATCTGAACCATGGGCCCCATATGTACAAAGTGCAGTAGTATTTGGTAGATGCCGTTTATTAGAGGTAGGTCCAGAATCTATAGCTAGATTAAAAGAATTTGCTATGAAATATTATCCTGATGAAGCGTTAGCTGATGAACAAATTGCTCGTAATGGTAGAGCAACTCAGATGTTTGAAATCACTATTGAACATATGAGTGGTAAACAAGTACAAGAGAAATAGTAAGATAGCCCTTCGCTTATGCGGAGGGCTTTTACTATACACTCATACTTATAAATGTAATATAATATAATTAGTGATAATCATTTTAAAAATATAGTTCATGGGAGCGAGACATGATAGATCTAAAGGATTTAGGTACCTTTGAATCTGTACCTGAAATAGTAATAGATATTGTAAAAGGAAATATTGAAGCTTTAGAAAATACATTAGCAGATGGTTGGGATATTCATAAACCTGTACAATTGGGTAAGTACAGTGAGTATTCCCCTCTAGAATTGGCATTAGTAATGAACTGTTTGCCAAGTGTTCAATGGTTAGTTGAACATGGAGCAGATCTAAATGATGAAGAAAATCCAAGCTTCCTATTAGCTGTACGGTATGCTGATCAAGAGATAATAGATTATGTTGTAGATCATGGTGCTAACATTCACGGATTGAATTCTGTGGAGGTAGATGCTTTTCAAGCTGCCTTATATGGCAAGAAATATGAGAACCTACAACTGATTCATGACTTAGGCCATACAGTACAGAAGTATGGCGGTAAAGCTTTTAGAAATGCTATTACAGATGAAAATTATGAGGTTCTAGATTTCTTTATTCATAATGGTGTAGATATTAATTACAATAAGCCTGATTCTGTGTATCCTTTTAAGCCGACTCCATTATGTGTAGCGGCTCGGTATGTTGATTTACGGATGTGCAAATATCTAGTAGAACATGGTGCCGATGTGACTATCACGGAAAAGGATGGTATGCGTCCTTATAGCATTGCCATTGAAAAAGGCGATATGGAAATGGCGGAGTATTTTAAAACATTAGAGCCTGTAGAGTACCATGATAAACAGAATAAAATGGATCAATTAAAACCATTTAAACTCCCAAAAGCATTAGTATCGTTTTTAGAGGGTGATACACTTTACTTTGAATTGCCAGACTCTGATTTTATATCTATAGAGTTTTTACCTTTACTTGATACAGTTCCATTTAAAGTGGGTCGTCGTAAACTATTACGACTATCTAAAGAGCTAGGCGAGTATAATGATTGGCAAATTGTATGGGATCCTAAAACTAAAGAAATCGTCTGTTATGATATAGAACATCAAGAATTACGAGAGCTTTGTAAGTTTGATGAGTTTATAGCAGATATGGCAGGTCAATTAGAAACCTTATTCTAATGTATATTGTAAAGTTGAGGAGATACATATGGCAGATGCAGTTGAGAAAACTTATACAGACTGGTCAATTGATGTAGGTGACTATAAGTATGAAGGAATTACATTGAATGAGGTTGAGCAAAATCTCTACGCTATTGAGGATCAAGAGCAGAATTTTGTAGTTATATCACCATCAAAGGCAATTCCCATAGATAATAAAATATATAACTTTGTACAGGTTTGTAGTGATCAAGATACCGATTTATTACATATAGAGCTTAGTGTAACTAATGATGGCGAGCAGGGTGCGATAATATATGGTAAAAATGAGCTGGGCCCTCAAGAGGCATTTCAAATAATAGAAGGTTTGATTGCTCATCATAAGGTGCCATCATTAGACGATTGGGAAGTCGTACTAGATTTAAGACCGAAGATGGAAAGCTATGTAAAGGGTACAAACGATGACTAATCCTGTAATATATGATGAACAGTTAAGTCAATATACCCATATCTTTTCTTTTATATTTTGGGATGATGAATTCAAAGATTTACATTATTTTGCTATAGATGGATGATATATTTTCCATGATTTTGCTAGTATGACTTATATGTGGAGTCTATTATGTTATATACACCGAATAACATTTTGTATAAGTATATTCGCTATCGATTTAGACGGATTCAGATTCAGTGCAATATGTTATATGATATAGCACCAGAGGAAGAAGATGAGATTTGTCGTAATCTATTAAAAAAGAGAGCGAAGATATTAATTCCCGTTGGCATATTATATTTTTTGCTTTTTGGGATTATCTTTGCTTGGCTAGTAGGAACAAGTGAGGAATTGAATCCATTAATGCAATGGGAATTAAGAGTTATAGATTATGTTATACCCATTTTAAATACCATAGATATTAAGTGGTATGCATATTCCCTAGACTTATTGCGAGTAGCAGTTATTTTAGCCCCTATAGCGATTATAAATGCATCTCCTTATATCATTGTTTCCTATATGATTGATACAATATTGATACGGCGTGAGGTGAAAGCTTTAATCAAAACTTATTCTATGAATGAGTAATTAAACATTTAGATTATATTGGTTTAAACTAGGAGAGAGTATTATGAGTAATCTAAAAGACTTTGATTGGACCGGATTTTGGAACGATGTTGATTATGCATTTGAATCCTATATTGGTAAACCTGTTACCGATGAGGATATTAAGGATGCTGAAGCTGAGCTTGGCTATACATTGCCTGCAGCCTATATTGAGCTACTTAAAAACCATAATGGTGGTGTAGTAAAGAAAAATTGTTTTATTAACGATGATGACGATTGTGTATATGTAACAGGTATATATGGTATCGATAGAGATAAAAAATACTCTCTTTTAGGTGAGATGGGAAATGAGTTTTGGATTTCAAAAGTAAAATATCCCCCTATCGGTGTCGTTGTAGCCGATACGATTTCTGGTGGGCATGATATGATTTTCCTTGATTATCGTGAGTGCGGTCCAACCGGTGAACCTAAGGTTGTACGGGTCGATCAAGAATGTGATTACTCCATGACTCCCTTAGCAGATAACTTTGGTGAATTTATTAAGAACTTATATTTCAATATAGAAGAAATTACGGATGAAGAGTTTCAAGTATTAAGTGATACGGAAAAGGTTAAGCTCCTTAATGAACAAGAGGGCATTGATATCAAGCGTGCGATGGAGCTATTGACGAACATAGGCATTGATAATTTGTCGCCTATACTATTAAGTACCTTAGGACGTATGTATAACAATAATGGCCGTGCGTCAGAGGCTATCGAGTTGTTTGAACGAATCGATGAGGCACATCGTGATTGGTCTTGGTATTATCGTTGTGGTTATGCTCATGGGATGTTAGCTATTGGTGAAAGCTACGAATCTGAACATGTGCAGAAAGCATTACAGTTAATAGAGACGGGCATAAAAGTGACGAAAGAAGCTCACTTAGATAAACAGCTTGTTTGGTGCTGTGAAGTGGTAAAATATCACCTATCTAAAATTAAGCCAAAAGAGTACAAGGTGGATTATCCTTTGGTATATGAAACTATTAAGACTGTCTTTGATAAGAAAAATAGCAAAGATGCTACAGAAGGTAAAGATATTAAAGACGTTACTGAATGCGATGAAGATAACTATCCTACATATGATGTAGTACATTGGGTATTTAATAAGCAAACATATAGCAGAGAAGAGTTTTCCAAAGAATACAATGAAAATGTAAAGAACTATGTAGATGATGATCAAGAAGATGACGACGATAGATTAGAAGAACCAGAAATTCTAGTAACCTATGAGGCTTGGATTGAAAGTAAAGACCAACTCTTTGACAATGAACGTGTAACCGATGAGGAGTTACGCGAAGAAGATAAAGAAGATGGCATGTGGCAGGTAGAAATTATGGCTCATCTTGTGGCGGATAATGGTACATATTTTACAAGAGAAGAATTGCTCTTTAAATTGCACAATTTGATGGCCAATAAAGAATTAGGAGATCACGTATTCTTTGAAGGCATTGAATACGAAGGCCATGAATGTGAAGGTTACGGACTTATAGATACTGAAGATGGCATACCTGTATTCTATATTGTGTGTGGTAGCTAGTTAGTATACAACATTATAAAAATTAATAGATTAGCCCTTCGCTTATGCGAAGGGCTTTTACTATACACGCAAACTTATAACAGTAATAAAATAGATTGAATTATTATAATTTTGTGCTTTGGGCTACGTTATTTCATATGAGATTAGTTTACAATATTGAGGAATATATTATGAATAATGAAATAAAAGCATTGTTTAAATGACTACAAGGAGGATTATCTTATGATTTTTAATGCCATAAAAAACCTGTTTAACAAGGATGAGAATGCAGAGCAGATTGAATATCTTGGTACTGATAAAGATGGTAATAAAATATATGAAGGTTATTATCATGAGTTTAAGGGAATTCCTTGGGTTTTCAATAAAACTACCTATACTAAAGAAGAGTTTGCTAAAGAATTTTATAAATTCTTAGAAGAGCATAACCTTAATCGTGATAATTTACCGCCATTAGTAGAGCCTGAAATTTTGGTGAGCTATGAAGCGTGGATTGAAAGCAAAAGTCAGCTTCACCCTAATGAATACTTATACGAAGATGATGAATTACAAGAATACGATAAAGAAGACGGTATGTGGCAAGTTGAAATCTATGCTCGCCTAAAAGCAGATAATGGCCAATACTTTACTACTGAAGAGATACTTTTTAAGATTCATAACTTATTGGCTAATAAAGAGCTCGGTGATCATGTATTCTTTGAAAATCTAGCCTATGATGATCACGAGTTTGAAGCTGACGATGCCGAAGATGTCGACGATGATGATGAAGGTACTCCTGTATTTGTCGTATGGCTTGGTAGCTAGTTAAATTGTTGTTTTGTTATAAACTTTTATTTTAAAATCTGTAACCCATAGTTTTCTGTTGTTTGTTATAATTATCTTAAGATGATTTCATATACATATTTGTGCTATGAGGGGACGTGTATTGTATGTCTTTAAGTGTTGAACAGTTTTTATCTTTGTCTGATGCTGAACAGTTAGAAACTATTAAAGATCTTAATGATAGTGGAAACGTAAAAACTATTATTGATGTGTTAACTAGTGTGGGCATAGAAAATTTATCTATACCTCTGTTAGGTGAGCTTGGTAGAGCTTATAACAATAATGGCAATGAAAAAGAGGCAATTAAGGTATTAGAGGCTATTGATGACGAGCATCGTGATGCGGTGTGGTATTATCGCTGTGCCTATGCGTATGGAGCTATTGTTTTAGATAATAATGAAGCGTACACATCTGATACTATGCAACAGATGCTAAGATTAGTGGATCAGGGTGTACGGTTAGCTACGGAAGCGAAACTAGATGATATAAAATCATATTGTTTTGAAGTCATAGATATGTGCTATATACAAATGGACTTTGAACAATGTGAAATTGACTATCCTGATTTATGCTCTGCCTATAGCAAGTATATAGCAGAGAAAAAGAAGAAAAGAGAAGGTGTACCTCGTCATCGCACTATCACTGTTGAAGAGATACAAGCTACAGACGATATGTGGACCATTAATGAGCCCATGTACTGGACTATCAATATATATGGCTCATACGATGATTATTTAGAATCTGCAAATTCTTTTACTGTAGAGCAACGCTACCTTAATGCTATATCCTGGTACTTTGCAGAGGTTAATAATGGTGGACATCATCAGTTCTTCTATAACTCTACAGGCATTGTATGGAAGGATGCTCTAACTGGTTTACGCCTCTTTAAGATGGATATACTTGCAGATAATTTACAATCTGTAATCGATTACTTTGGTGGTTCCGTTCCATTTGACAGGGAAGAACGATGGGCTATTTTAAAAGATTGGGACGATGAAGTATTTGATTTCCTCGATAAAAAAGATGATGTAGTATATGAATATGATGGAATCTATGAAGATACATTCGTACATTTACATCCTGAATTATTTGTATTTGATGGTACCTATAAAGTTCCAGAATAAATTTGGTGGGATAATTAGATTATATAGTTAGGTTATATAATAGTAATATGACTATAAATATTACTTTCACCAAGCGTAAACTATATATTAGAGGTATTACATGTTAGATAAACAAGGCGTATATGATTGTTTACGTGACCATCATATCGATTTTGAAGTTACGGATCACGCACCGCTATTTAGTATGGACGACAAGCCCAATGTAGAGTTACCATATCCTGAGTGGGATGCGAAAAATTTATTCATTCGAGACCACAAGCGGGAACACTATTATTTGATTACTGTTCGTGGTTCTAAGCGTGTGGATTTAAAACAGTTTCGTAAGGACCATAAGCTAAAAAAGATTTCTTTTGGCTCTGAAGAAGAGCTATGGGATATTTTGAAGATTAAACCAGGTCACGTATCTCCATTCTGTTTACTTCACGATGAAGCACGGAAAGTTCATTACTATATTGATGCGGATTATAAAGATAATCTAATCGGTATACATCCTAATCAAAATGATGCTACCGTATGGCTACAGGGAAAAGACTTGGTTAACTTAATTGAAGAACATGGTACAATAGTAGAATATATTACATTGTAATTTAGTCGAATCGGAGCATGTATGAATAGAACATTATTAAAACGTATTCTAGTAACCTCTGCGATTGCAGTATTAGGTGTGAGCACATCCTTTGCAGCGCTTGTTATGGAACGTGATGAAGGTTTAGATACAGCACCTAGTGTAGGCATGTATCGCTATCAAGTGCCTACAGAGTTACAGGGCACATATAACAGTGTAAGTGTTGCCAATCTAACAGCATCTATGGAGAAAGAACCTAATACATTATCTATGAATGTAGCGCATGTAAAAGGAAATCCATCTGAGTTTTATGTAGTAGAGGTTTATAAAGATTTAGCTGCTATTGAAACACATCGCAAATCTGATCATTATCAGGCCTTTGTTAATGAAGTAGGTTCTAAATTAACAAATCGTAAAATGTACGACGTACAGTCTGTACTATTGTTTGAGAAAAAAGATGCTTTATCTATTGTCAATGATGGTAAAGCAATAGTGACTTTGACAGAGTTTACTGTTAATAGCAATGATATCGACACAGTACAACGTCAATACCAACTCGATATTGAACGGGCCGTACGCGATGATGCGGGTTATAAGGCTGGTTATGTGCTTCGTGAAAGAAATGTAAAAAATCATTGGTATGTTATCCAAATTTATAGTGATCAAGACGCCTTAACAAAACATTTGAATAGTCCTGGTTATCGATTCATGATGAGCCAAATCCAAGGTAGTCTACAAAATGTTACCACAAAGGTTTTAGATGGGGATGTCCTCGTCAACCATGGGGGTCAAGCATTTGTAAGACCTTAAAACTGAATATAGTATAATATAATCACAGTAAAGTTACTGCTAGCATATACATATGTGCTAGCAGTTTTTTGTTATATAATAGGTGAACGTATAGTTTTATACTAAAAGGAGTTACATATGACACAGCAAGAACGGTTACGCTATTTAGTTGAAGGCTTAGTAGCAGAATACAAAGAGAGGCATAACGAATATATAGAGATCCCTATGAATGAAGAAGAGCAATTTACTCTCTTTAGATCTTTATGTAATATTCGTCCTGTTGGTGGCATGTCTCTTGAATGGATGAAGATAGAGTCTGAATATTTAAATATATTGGCCCATGAAAAGGGAATCGTAACGATTAGTGATATGGAAGAGCGAGAGCCTCAGATTTATTTGTGGCAAGGAGATATTACTCGATTATCTGTAGATGCTATTGTAAATGCAGCCAATAATAAATTACTCGGATGTTTTGTTCCAAATCATAAGTGTATCGATAATGAAATCCATACCTTTGCTGGTATAGAGCTTCGCATGGAATGTGCTAGAATGACTGAGTATATGGAGATGCCTGAAAAAACGGGTGTAGCTCGTATGACCTATGGGTATAATTTGCCCGCAAAGCATGTAATTCACACGGTAGGACCTATTATTTATGAGGAGGTAACAGATAAGGAGAAAAATGAACTAGCTTCGTGTTATCGGTCCTGTTTACAACTAGCTAATGCTTATAACTTACACTCCATTGCATTCTGCTGTATCTCTACTGGTGAGTTCAGATTCCCTAATGAAGAGGCTGGCCGAATTGCAGTCGATACGGTGAGAACCTATTTAAAAGAAACAAATAGTAAAATACAAGTGGTATTTAATGTATTTAAGGATATAGATTATGACATCTACAACAA
>USAV01000050.1 GCA_900552715.1 uncultured Veillonella sp. | reverse complement strand
GAATTAAATCAATATTCACGCATAGAAAACTTAAACGGTGTACAATACCGCGTACCAAAAGACGCTATATACATAGGTGAGGAAAAAGGCACCGAGTACCAAGATATTAGATACTACAAAAAGGGGAACATAACATTCTTTGTTTCTACTAATAATATTCCTAAAAACCCATATGCGCGCGATCTTGTTGTAAACGGGCATTACAATTTTAAAATTAATTTAGATACGTTCTGGAATATATACTATTCCCAGCCAACATCAGATTATATTAATTATTCCGTTATATGGAATAATAATATTCCTGGATTATCCACACACATCTATACACCTCATAAGGATGATCACATCCTAACCTTTCAATCCTATGATGGGACCTATAGCTTTACCTATATCATCTTTTACCCAAGTTTTTTACATGCTGAAGAAGTCCAAAAATTACGAAATATGATTGAGTTTTTTGAGTCTACCAATAATCCTAGCTTTAAACTAAAAGAGCATATTTTATTCCCAGATACAGAGGAGAGCCATGCCCATTAAAACATCGTTCAAAATCTAATAAGATGTGTAACCAAAACAGCCAGTACTGCAAATCGCAATACTGGCTGTTTTTCTTTCTCTATTTCTTTTTAGACATAAGTCTATCTACACATATAGATAAAATATAAATCGGCCTTATATAAAACTTATTTAAGGCTAAGCCTCTATAGCCTCAACTACTTTACCGATGTACATATAATGTGGTTCCCAGCAATCTTTGCCAACTTGGGTATACATAGATGGATTTGCTGCATAATATTCCTTTACGTTATCCGCTAAGTGAGCTTCATCAAATTGATATTCATACAGTTTTTTACATACAAATGTTAAATCTGCTTCTTTGAAAGTTACCCCATCGCCTGCTACCACTGGTGTTAAACCAGAGTTAGCCACCTTATCTTCATCGCGGCCCGAATGAGAACCCAAATAACCAAGCGCCTTGCGATAGCTTTCAGGAAAGAAACTAACGGTAAAAGTATCGTATTTAGCCATAAACTCTTGAGTGTAACGAGCCGGATGGATATACACCGTCACCGTGGACATGTCACCACCATTAGGTCCCCATACATTGCCCATACTGCCCCAACTAACCGTACAAGTATTAAAATCCTCAGGCGTACCAGCTGTAACAAGAGCCCAACAATCCTCAAACATAGAAAACGCTTTATAATCTTTTGTTTCAAATGCTTTCATAATGACCTCCGGTTTATCTTAATTTGACGATATATATCTTTAACTCTATAATATAGATAGATAGTCAGACGAGTAGTTGCGTCAGGCTCATCTCGGAAAACATAAAAGCTTGAGAAATGGCCTTTCAGTTATCTAGTTACACTAGGCAACGGAGGGCTATTTTTTTATTTTTCCGACCTCATCTAATTCTCCTAATCACATTATATGATGCATTAATATACGATACAACAAGTATTATATTATATAAATATACGAATAAAGTAATAAACGCCGAGCTAATTCTATGAATTAAAAGCTCGGCTTTTTTCATAAATATGGTAAGAATATAATCATTTATAAATTAAAATCTTGCTGACTTTATCGCCTTTTTGTTCAAATTGTATGCCATGCATCATATCAGTTCGATAACGGTATTTCCCATAAAACCATCGATTGTTAGTATCTACTAAATCGGGTCTGCCATATACATTAAGGACCTTTCGCATGGAATCGCCTACGGCAATACCTCTATGTGTAGTAGCATCACGATTCTCGATCATCATATAAGTAACAATAGGGCCCACACCATCCATTTTAAAGTTCCCAAATGTAACACCACCATAGGTAAGTCCTCGACTTGTTTCTTTAGCAGGCTGTCCTAGACTAGCTTTTACACTATCAAAGGTATTACCCAACGAAACACCAAGGACCATCATGTCCTCATCTGGCAAGGTAGTACCTACAATTTGCCCGCCCTCATAATGAGTATACTGCTCAGCTTTGGGCCAATCATAAGACTGCTTCGCGGCATTCGTTTCTAGACGGTCCCAAGTTTTACTCAGCCAACTCGCATCAGCTTCATAACTATAACCACTTACCAATTGTAGGCCTATAACAAGCCCCATAACCATATATTTTGTTTTCATAGTCTCTCTCCTGAAATTTCTTATAATTAGCTCAAACTACATTCACTATATTACACACTATTGATTCAATAGCTTAACCCACTCCATATACC
This sequence comes from uncultured Veillonella sp., assembly GCA_900552715.1. Classification (GTDB taxonomy): domain Bacteria; phylum Bacillota; class Negativicutes; order Veillonellales; family Veillonellaceae; genus Veillonella. The sequence continues at coordinate 11,107 of USAV01000050.1, read as the reverse complement.
AAGGAATAAATATAGGTCCACTTTCTAGTTTCTCTTTATAGGTTCCATCTTCTCTCCATTGTGGACCGTTTCTGAGTTTGACCGCATCATCAAAGCCTACATATTCAATTATATCTCTCCATTGTTTATGTGTATAAGAGGTCTTACTTTCATCATAATTAATACGATAACTGTAAAAGTACACAGAATCTTTCACAACATGACGGAGATAAGACTCTCCATTAGGCTTGTAAGAATCGATCAAAGAGCCTGCGATACCATTATTCCATACGACTGCATATTGTGTAGGTGTTTCTAAATCGTTATACTTTCTCAAAAAGGATAATATGGAACTCTTGATGACCGTTCCATCTCGTTTTTCACCCAATATGGAGGTACGCACTACACGTATCTTGGCCCCTGTATCCTCATAGGTTCTCACATCATATTGAGTATTCTCTACAGCCTCACTCACTAACTTTGCAGTCTTAGGAACACGATAACTGAAATTTCCCCAATGCTCAACACGACTATAATTATCTAATCCAGACAAGGATTCTATAGATGGAATAATATAATTACTCATCAAAACTTCCGGTGATTTATCCTGATACGGATCCTCCGTATTAACCCAACCGCCATAACTAATCCCATAGGTAGTCTTTGAATCATTCGGTGTAAACTCCGTATACATTACACGGGCATTGTTGGACATAAGCTTCCAAGATGCATCGTGCAAACCTGGATATGTATATTTCCCTTCTTCTTCAGCATATTTATTGAGTGCTTTACCATGTGGCGGCCCTACTACTAAAAATGAACTAAGGCTTCGCACAGCATATAACGGCCCTTTTCCAGACTTAGACTCTACAGTATCTCCACGAAAGCTAATGTTTGGTACGGATAATCGAATATTCTTATCCCCTTCATGAAGCAATACAACGGTAGATTGAGAAGAATTTGCTAACTCCAACGCCTTAGCCAAACCAGGGCGTTCTCGATACAACTTATCCATCCCAGATGTAGGATTTACAGGTTGTGATTTTATAAATTCACTATAATCCTCTGCATTCTGCTCCCCTACTTTATTAATATGACGATAATTCTCATACGCATTGGCAGGAATGCTCGCATCTGCCCCAGGCATAGGCGGCTGTCCGGCTGGCACTTCGATCTGTACAGCACTTACATTTATGGTGAAAGCAGTTGCTAGTGCCATCATAATTACACTTTTACGTAACATAAACCCTCTCTTTTTCTTCTCTCACATTACAACAAAATAAGCACAACCTTATTAGCATAAGTATACTATGCAAATAAGACTGTGCCTATTATTAATAATTTTATATTTTAGTATATATAAGTTATGTGTATATATTTAGTATTTATATGGTTTATCTCTATTTGACGATATATATCTTTATCCCTATAATATAAGAAGATAGCCAGACGAGTCGAAACGTCAGGCGCATCTCGAAAATCAAAATACTAAGGAAATGGCCTTTCTGTTTACTTAGCTACCATGCGGTAACGGAGGGCTATTTGCTTTTTGTAAGGCAAATAAGGGCTACTAAGGCTCCAAAAGCAATGACAATAGCCAGTACTTGTAAGAGGAGCATGATTATTTCATAATCGCTCATAGACTAACGTTTGAAATAGATTAATAGTTTACCAGTGGAATGCTTAACACAGTAGAGACGACAATTAAGATATACACCACAAAACATAGTTTTAACATAAGCGCTAAACTGACAAACAGGACTTTATAGATAGGTGCGTCTTGTTTCTTAGATCGTATCCAATCTTTAATTTCATAGTATATTTTGGGCTTGTTAAAAGCTGGCGGTAATCGCTTACACCATAAAACGAGCCACAGAATACAGCATATATTCCCAAAGAGAAAGAATAGAAATAGACCAAAATGCTCCACTGAATATACTTTTAATACATAGATGTCATAAAGTAGCCGAATAAACGTCTCGACAAAGTTAATCCATAGATAGACAAGATAAGCCTTAAGCAAAAGCACTAATATAGTTTTGATATATTTGAGTTTACTCATTGGCACTCTCCTAGCTAATATTATGAAACTTAAAAACAAAATTTCTTATTGAGTTAATATTTTAATCCATTCCATATACCACGGATTAAAGATTGGATCCGCATCAAGTTTCTTTTTATGGCTATTACTTATACGCCATTGAGGTGCTTTTCGTAAACTTTCAACATTATCAAAATCTACATACTCAACCATATCGCGCAATTGTTTATGCTTATACGAAGATTTGCTTTCATCATAGTCAATGCGATAACTATAATAATATTCAGAATCCTTTGTAAAATGGCGTAAATAGGATTCCCCATTAGATTTATAGCGATCAACTAGGAAGCCTGGAATACCATTATTCCAAACTGTTGCATACTGTGTAGGAGCCTCAAGGTCACCATATTTATTCAAAAATGCAAAAATTTGTTTTTTTGCCAAACTTTTATCAACAACATTAGGGTCTATTTGAAAGCGTAACACACGGATCTTGATTCCTGAGGCTTCATAAGTACGAACCTCATATTTGTTATCTTCCATAGCCTCGCTCACGAGCTTAACCTTTTTAGGAATACGATAACTGAAATTGTCCCAATGTTTAACATGGCTATAATTATCCAGCCTAGATAGAGTCTCAATAGATGGGATAATATAATTACTCATTACCACTTCAGCAAATTTATCTTGGTATGGATCATTCACATCCCCGCCACCAAGATACGTAATACCATACGTCGTTTTTGTCTTACTTGGTGTAAACTCTGTGTACATTACATGTGTCTTCGCTTTAAGGATTTTCCAAGATGCATTTTCTAAGCTCGGATATGTATAGACACCTTCATTGTGCATACGTTTACTAAATTCTTTACCATGTGGTGGCCCCACCATCAAAATACTTGTAAAACCACGAACCACAAATAAAGGACTGCCACTCGATTTAGATTCAACCGTGTCACCACGCAAGCTAATATTTGGTACAGATAAACGAATATTATTTTTTCCTTCATGAAGTAAGATAACAGTAGATTCTGAGAATTCCCCTAGCTTAACAGCTTGAGCCAATCCAGTTTTCTCCTTAAAAACCTTTTCTATCGCAATCTTGGGTTTCTCCACACTTTTCTGAACTTTAACGCTAAATTCCTCCGCTTCTTGTATTGCCTTTTCATTACTATGGGAATAATTTTCATACGCATTAGCAGGAATGCTCGCATCTGCACCTGGAACTGGTGGTTGCCACTTTGGTACTTCGATCTGCACAGCGCTTACATTTATGGTGAAAGCAGTTGCTAATGCCATCATGATTATACTTTTACGTAACATAAAACCCTCTCTCCTCTAAGTTTTACAACACAAAAATACACTTACTTCTTGTCTTTCTTAATTTTATTTTTATTACTAATATTAACACTTTTCTTACGAAGTAATTTTACATTACCAAAGTCTGAGAACTCTACCGTATTTCTTAATTGTATATGAGAGTACGGCGCAGCTCCATCAGTATAGAGTAAATCAATAGCATAATAATATTTATCATCTCGAAGAACTCTATGAATTTTAGATTTCTTGCCCTTCCGATAATTATCAATCATATAACTTGGCACACCATTGTTCCAAACAGAAGCAGATTGAACTAATGCCTCATCAGATAATGGTTGACCTACTTTAGATGCATTAATAACCTTTTTAAAAGAAAAGTTACCATATAGATTGTCCACTTTTACAGGCCATCTAAGCACAGAAAATCTTGCAGAAGGTCCTACATACTCTCTAACTTCAGTCGTAGTATTATCCAGATTTCTCTGAGCTTTCAACTTCATTCCCTTTGGAATCCGATATGTTAAATTTTCCCATGTAATCGTTTCACTATACGAATCCATATCATCCAGAGAATGAATGGACGGAATGATATAGTTACTCATTACCTGTTCCATTTTTTCTGTAACAGGATGATTTCTATAAGCAATTCCAACGATATATGGTCGATTTGGCTGCTCTTTAAGACGCACTACAGCACCCATCATAGGATTATTTTGATTTAAGAATTTATCATTCATAAACCAGGTCCCCTCTGTTATCTCTGGATATAGGAATTGCCCTTTCTGATCAGCTTTTGTCTTAACAATATCAAGAATATCCGTTACATTAGACCCCAACATAAAGAGTGTATTTCGCTCAGTTAAAAGCTGTAAATCTTCTTTCTCATTAGAACGACTACGAGACAAATAGTCCCCTTCTAGTATGGCTGCTGGCATACTAGCACGAATATTATTATCTTGATCATGTAACAAGATTACCGTTGATTCATTCGCAGCTAAATCTATTTGATTATAGCCCCGTTGAGCCTCTGCATCTAACTTATCCTTTGACAACTTACCATTAGCAACCATTTTATCTAACTTATCTTGGTATTTGGCCTTAGCCTTAACAATATCACTAGATTTATAATTACTAAGCTTACCTGCCCGATAGTTCTCATACGCATTAGCCGGAATACTCGCATCAGCACCTGGCATAGGCGGTTGACCGGCTGGGACTTCGATTTGAACAGCGCTTACATTCATGGTGAAAGCAGTTGCCAGTGCCATCATAATTACACTTTTACGTAACATAAAACCCTCTCTTTTTCTTCTCTCATATTACAACAAAATAAGCACAACCTTGTTAGCATAAGTATACTATGCAAACAAGGCTGTGCCTATTATTAATAATTTTATATTTTAGTATATTAGTATGTATAAGTTTTTTGTATATATTTAGTATTTATAAGGTTTATCTCAATTTGACGATATATATCTTTATCCCTATAATATAAGTAGATAGTCAGACGAGTAGTGACGTCAGGCTCATCTCTAGTTACACAAAAGCATGAAGAAATGGCCTTTCAGTTATCTAGTTACACTAGGCAACGGAGGGCTATTTGCTTTTTGTAAGGCAAATAAGGGCTACTAAAGCTCCAAAAGCAATGACAATAGCCAGTACTTGTAAGAGGAGCATGATTATTTCATAATCACTCATAGACTTATCCCTCCCTTCAAAACGAAGAGAGGCCCAACCTCGTCTAACTATCCTAAGTCTATTATAGAGCGAACTAATATACGGTACAATAAGCATTATATTATATAAATATATGAATAAACTAATAAAAGCCAAGCTATTTCTAAATATGAATAGCTTGGCTTTTGCATTGTGTAAATAAGTTAAGACCTTGTCAGAAATACAAAATACATACTCAAAAGCTTTCAAAAGCTAATGAAGTATCAATTTAATAATCATAAGCAGAGGCAGAACCAATATAATACCAGCCAAAATAAAGGAAGCTAAAACAACCATAGTGCCATACGTTATTAGACATAACTTTATTAAAAAATCTATACAACTATATATACACATACCCATAGTAGATTGTTCTTTTAAAGAAAAGAACCAAGCTTTTACTCTATAATATATTTGAGGTTTATCAAACGCTGGATATAGTTTCTCATACCACAAAATTACCCATGGTAAAACCCAAATATTCCCAAAGCAAAATATCAACACTGGGATATACTCTCTTAATGGATATGCTTCTAATACATATCGATCGTACAATAGTGTATAAATCCCCCAAATAGAGGCTCCCCAAATAAGTAAAAGCACAAACTTTAACAGAAACAAAAAAATAAGTTTAATCATCAATCTAAGTCTATCCTCGATTCTGACCATTCTAATACTATCCATAATTTATTATGTCTCATCGTCATAAGCTAAACCATATGCTTTTTTATACATCAAATTAGGCAATTTATATTTTTCGTCACCAAATTCAGCAGGTAGAATCATAGCTTTTAGGTTTTCTGCATACACACGTTGTTGGCGAATTTGTCCATTATTGTAATAGGTACCGCCATCATTAACGGTTCCAGTGATACCTGAGTTTCCCTGTTTTACACGCCAAATAGAGATATATGGCGTCTTATCACCTTGTTTTAAACTGTTATCATGAACATTAATCAAATGGCGCAAAGAACGATCCATTTGGTAATCGTATTGTACTGAAAGTCCTTGGATCATATTAGCAGCAGGCATAGAAACATAGATGACTGCTTCGATACGACGATGACCATTCGGTGCCGTTACAGACTTAACAGATGAAAGATCCAAATATTTCCCATCCCCTCGTCCAGAGTCAGCACTCGAATCGATGTGTTCAAATCGCTCTGAGTTTAATAAGTCAGCCTGTGATACAGCTTGTCCTTGCATCGGTACTATGAGACAGCCTAATAACCATAGTGAAAGTAAATATATACGTTTCATCGTCCACCTCACTGCACCACAATATCGTCAAAATGCTGCTGATACACGGACATAAACATAGCATCCGCTATATCATACATAATAGTGTTATTACGATTAAGTGGGAACTTACGCGTATCGTTCACATAATGCATTGGCTTCGTCGCCCCATCAAAGGTATACTTCGCCACATCTACCTCTGTCATAGCTAAACCAGACTTACTTTCACTAGCCTCAATTAAAGCTATCATAGACGGACTCGGATTCATTATACGAGACGAATGAATAAGGGTCGCTAACGAATAGTTAGTATCATAATCCACGGTGAGCTGTCTCTCATCGATAGTAGATTGATAAGACGTATCCATCACAACATAGTAGGTCCCGCGCAAAGAATACTGTGGCGGTGCATAGCGAAGGGCCTCAATAGAATACGTGTTCAAATAGATATACAAGCCACCACTCTCCATAGAACCATTCATAGATCGAGTATGAACCAACTTAAACTGTGGTGACGTCTTCAACTCTTGATATGTAATTGCCTCTGTAGGCATGGTGAAAGCTAGCAACACAAGGGCTAGCATCAAAATACGTTGAATCATAAAAACCTCTCTCTAAAACTATAGGGAACTGCAACTCTCAATAAAATAAGCACAATCTTATTAGCATAAGTATACTATGCAAACAAGCCTGTGCCTATGATTAATAAATTTATAATTTAGTTCCTAATATATATACATTCTCCAACTCCCCAAGAAACTCCTCTTTGTAATTTCCCCAGTTTTTAAGGATAATAGAGTTATACTTGCATACGCACCACAAGTAGGTAAGGGTGATTTAGTATATGTCTCTAACTAGTTTGTAGTTTAGGAGGTGGCATATGGACGCTTTAACTATTATATGGGTCATTGTTTGTGCCTATTTATTACTGAATTTATTGGTCGGCGTGTATTGTCATATTCGTGTAAAAGATAGTACTGATTATCTACTCGCAGGTCGTCGTATTGGGGTTCTTATGACGGCAGGCACGTTAGCTGCTACAGAGATCGGTGGCGGGAGTACCGTTGGTGTAGCCGCGAAAGCATATGGTTCTTGGGGTTTATCTGCAGGTTGGTACGTAGTCTCTGCAGGGATTGGGGTTATTCTCGTTGCGTTCATCGCACCACTGTTACGACGTGCCATGGCAACGACCGTACCGGAGATCATCGGTCGTCGCTTTGGTGGATCTAGCCATCTCATTACGTCGATTCTTTCTATGCTCGCAACAATTACCTTGGCAGGCGTACAGATTACTGCAACAGCAACCATTATTAGCGTTCTTACTGGACTTTCAACAGAGCTAGCTATCCTCATCTGCGGCGCGGTACTCGTAATTTACACCATGTCCGGCGGAATGTGGAGCGTAACGATGACAGACGTTATCCACTTCTTCGTTCTCGTTGGGGGCTTTACCCTCGCTGTGCCATTTGTATTGCACAATGTGGGCGGCTGGGAAACAGTAGTATCTAAATTACCACCTGAACAGCTGGGCTTCACAAAGGTTGGTTGGAAAACCATCATCGGCCTTGTCATCATGTACTTCATGACCTTCTCCACAGGGCAAGAATCAGTTCAACGGTACTTCGCAGCCAAGAATGAAAGAACCGCTGTTCTCGGTTCTATCATCTGTGGTATTATTATGGCTCTATTCGCCTTTGTTCCTGCCGTATTGGGCCTCGTAGCATTGGCTGAATTCCCGAACATTGAAGCCAATAATGCAGTGGCAACAGTAGCACTTAACCTCATGCCTCCGATTATGGCAGGCTTCGTTATGGCCGCTGTCGTATCAGCGACGCTTTCATCAGGCGCAGGCGATCTCTTAGGCGCCGCAACTGTATTTACCAAGGATATTGTGGAACATCATTTTGGTAAAAGCCTCACCGATGCTCAGCTCACGAGATATAGCCGTCTATGCGTGCTATTCCTCGGCATTATCGCTATCGTTATCTCTCTCGTAAGCAAAGCCATCATTCCAATGCTCGTATTTGCTTTCACCATGAGATCCGCGGGCCCATTCGCTGCCTTCCTACTAGGCCTCACATGGAAAAATGCAACAGCTGGCGCTGGCATTTGGTCCATCGTGCTCGGCTCTATCGCAGGCGTATACTGGGAATTCGTGGGCAATCCATATGGCATTATGTCCATCATCTTTGGTTCCATCGTCAGCCTCATAATCTTTGTAGCTGTCGTATGCATTGAAAGAGCCATGGGTAAACCACCGGCTCCACCGGCTATACCAAATGATTTAAAAGAATAACTTAAAAGAATAATGTAAGAGAACGTTCTAAAAGAGTTCTCTAAGAAAAAACTCCTATCGGTTAAACCAATAGGAGTTTTCTTATTTTATAACGATATCCTTAAATTATGTGCCATACACACATTCATCACAATTTGACGATATATCATAACCTTACTATAATATAGATAGATAGTCAGACGAGTAGTGACGTCAGGCTCATCTCACAAACTTAATAATATGTAGAAATGGCCTTTTCGTTTTATCTAATTTCCGAAGAAACGAAGGGCTATTTTGCTATTTCTAGACAAATAAGCGCCACAAGTGCTCCAAAGGATATCATGACTGATAAAATCCCAAGGATAATCATAATGATTTTATAACCACTCATAAGCAACCCTCCCTTCAAAAACGAAGAGAGGCCCAACCTCGTCCAACTATCCTAAGTCTATTATAGAACGAACTAATATACGATACAATAAGGAACGAATAATAGAAATATATAGATAAATACAGTAAAGACCGTACCTAAAAGTACGGTCTTTTTCTTATTTCTCCAGTCTTTTATTCCTAGCTTGTCTTAGTTGCTTCGCATTTCCAAAGTCTAAATATTCCATTATATTGCGTAGTTCAATATGACTATACTTATTTTTACCATCTTCATAGGTAAGGAACATATAATATTCATACTTATCATCTTTTATTAGTTGGTAAATACGAGATTTCTTACCTGGATTATATTGATCTAGAAGAAAAGAGGGAACACCATTATTCCATACTAAGGCGCCTTGCAAAGGTACATCTTTCATTAATGTTGGGTTCTTTTTATAGAAAAAATGATCAAAAACAGTCTGGGTATACAAACGTATAGGTTCTTCTTTACTAACTAAAGAACTTCGCGCAACGACGAGTTTCATCCCATCCCCAACATATACCCGACCTTGAAAATCATCACTTTTATCCACAATATCTAAAGTCATTCCCTTAGGTAGTCGATAGGTCAGATTGTCCCATGTAATAGTATCACTAGTATTATCTAAATTCTCTAATGGTTGAATAGAAGGAATTACAAAATTAGCCATTGTAGATTCTAACTTTTTTGTAACGGGCTGATTCTTGTTGCCTAAAAATGCCATATACGTCTGATTTGGGTATTTATCGAAAGTAACGGCAGCATACATTACAGGTAGATTTCCATTCGCATATTGCTCTCTTATTCCCCAATAGCCTTTACTAAGGCCCGGATACATAAATTCCCCTTGCCGTTGAGCCTTTTTATTAAATCCTGAATCTTCAACTCGTTCATTAGCACCTACTAGCCCCGCAATAGCATAACGATCAAAAACATACGAGCCTTTACCCTTTTTATCCAAGTCCTCAAAATAACTTTCTACCACTGAAATAGGCAATATCACTTTAGCCTTATAGTCACCTTCATGCAATAAAATTACAGTAGATTCATGCGTAATTAAATCCAAATACTTCGCATAGGCTTTTTTTAATTGCTCTGCCTGCTCTGCAGTACCTTTCTTCTCAAGAACCTCTCCATCAATCCGCTTATTATACTCTTCTATTTTCTTAATGTGGTCAGCAGTAGTAATATTGCGAGTCTTATCGTAACGATAGTTCTGATATGCATTATCTGGAATACTAGCATCAGCCCCTGGTACAGGCGGTTGTCCTTCAGGAACAGTATACTGTGCCGCATCAATAGGCATAGTGAAAGCTACTGCCACAGCTAAGCTCAACAAAGTACTTTTTAGTTTCATACAACACCTCTCAAACAATAATAGACACGTTCTCTCATTAGTATAAGTATACTATAACCTAGAGAACGTGCCTATTTATGCTTATTGCAATTTTTTCAACGCTGCTTTAATTTCATTGACTTCAGTCCGTAGTTCTTCGTTGTCTGCACGCAGTGATGCATTGTCTGCTTGTAGGTCTTTGATTTGTTTAGCCATTTCAAAGCGGCTTGTTTTGAGTGTTGGGTCTTGTTCGCCTACCTTAAAAGAAGCACCGATGTTAAACATGCTTTCACCACCAAGGGTAACACCAGCGTGAACCATGGAGTTTTCATTCGGCTGATAAGAGGCCCCAATAGCGCCCGCATTGGAGTTCTTATAATGGCCTACACTGGTCGCAAAGGACCATTTATCATTTGGATTATAGTCCAAATAATGAAGCCCTGCCAATGCCGCAGAGGCAGCGCCCACCTTGGAGACCTGACGATCCGTATAGGACTTGGCGTTGTGGAGCACCTTGTCCCCAATATTCACCGTATTATTTTCGAGCGTAGAAATACGATTCGTATTATTATCGACCTGCGTTTTCACCTCGTGCAACTGGCTGCCATTGATAACATCCGTAGACGTTTTAGAAACCTCACCCTTCGACACATTTACGATTTTATTATTCCCATTATCTAGGCCTTTGTTAGTGAGAGACACCGTTTTCTCATTATCATGGTCCCCATCGGTAGTCGTGATGGTCACCCCGTTATACCCATAATTTGTATTGTATTCAGTGCTGTTCTC
>USAV01000049.1 GCA_900552715.1 uncultured Veillonella sp. | reverse complement strand
TGAAGAACATGAGACCGCAACCTTTATGAGGTACGTCTTCAACAGTGTTGTACACGATTTCAGATACGAAGCCCAATGTACCTTCAGAACCGATGAACAAGTGATTGATGATATCAATGATATCTTCGAAATCAACAAGAGAGTTCAAGCCATAGCCTGTAGTATTTTTGATTTTATATTTGTGATGAATCAAATGAGTCAATTCTTCGTCAGCTAAAATTTCTTTGCGCAATTGCAAGATTTCTTCTACCATTTGAGGTTTTTCACGAAGGAATTGTTCAATGGATTTTTTATCGGATGTATCAAGAACAGTGCCATCTAGCAATACAACGCGGATGGAACGAATAGTTTTATAGGAGTTTTGAGCCGTACCACAGCACATACCAGAGGAGTTATTGTTCAAAATACCGCCTACTAATGCTGTTGCAAGCGTAGCTGGATCTGGACCGATTTTGCGGTTGTATGGTTTCAATAAATCATTTGCATCAGAACCGATAACACCACATTCGCATTTTAAAGCCTTGCCATCGTCGATAACTTCCATTTTTTTGAAGCCATCATTACATACGATGAGCACGTCTTCACTGGAACATTGGCCAGACAAAGAAGAACCAGCTGCACGGAATGTAAATGGTGTACCACATTGTTGACACAAACGAATAAGGCGTCGTACTTCGCGTTCATCTTCAGCCTTTACAACAACCTTTGGTAAATAGCTATAGCAGGACGCGTCAACGCCATATGCATAACGACGTAAATGATCGGTATATACACGATCTTTACAAATCTCTTTTGCCTCCTTGGCAAAACGTTCATAATCTCTAGTAAGCGTACTCACTTATATTTCCTCCTATCCTCTCTTAAGGAATATATCTTAATAATGTCTTATATTTAGTATACGCCGTTCTCATTTTCACTACTATAATTATGCATAAATTATATGTCTCCTAACAATTCTCGATATGCACTGTGTTTTTATTTCTTTAGTTGAAAGTGCATCTCAATAGCATTATCATGTACTCATCTTTTCATATGTTATATTAAAACTATTTTATTTACTAAGCATATTCATAACGCCATAATAAATGAGTGCTAAACATCCCGTAAAACATGAGTTACACTGCATATAATTCTATAGGAAATAGTTTGCAAAAATTATGCATAAATTCGGTATAATTTATTTATTTTAGTTTTCTCGTTCTCATTTATATTTAACTATGACTTTTACTCATACCTTTTTTAATTGTCAGTCTAATACGCCCATTCATAGTTGCTTTACATATAAAAAGCCCTCTAGTAATAACTCTGTCGAGCAACCACTAGAGGGCTTATATTATCCAAGAATACCAGATTTCAAAATAAGGCGTACTGCCAACGCAAAGACGGCAACACTCATAAGGGCTAGGATAGATTTTGCTTTCAAACGTTTAGCGATGCGCGCCCCTGCTTGGGCACCAAAAACGGCACCAATACTTGTAGGAATAGCAATACTAAATACAATATGATTTTCGATTAAATGTGTTACAACACCTATCGTTGTAGATACAGCAAGGATAGATTGGCTCGTAGCTGTAGCCATATGGGTTGGGAAGCCCATGAGATAAATCAAGGCAGGCACATGGATGAGACCACCACCGATACCAAAGATACTGGAGATAAATCCTACAAAGAAGCTAATACTAATACCGATAGGCTTGCTATAGGTTAGCTGATCAAGGGTAAGGCTTTCTTCCTTCCGCTCCCCTTTGCGGAAATTCTTAAACCCAATCAAACCAGAAGCACAGAGCATAAAGCACCCAAAGGCAAACATAAAGCCTTTACCAGAGAACCAACCAGACATTTGAGCACCTAAGATAGCACCTGGTAAAGTCGCTAAACTAAATACAATAGCCGCGCTAATGAGTACCTTTTTCTGTTTAATATAGGCAATGGACCCAGAAATGGCATTACACATAACAGAAAATAGCGATGTCCCTACAATCATAGACGGAGACCACTCAGGGAACCAATAAATAAAGAGAGGCACAAATACAAGCCCTCCACCAGCACCGATGATAGTGCCTAGCATAGCGGCTAAAAAGCCAACTATGGTAAAGAAGATATAAAATACTATAATATTATCCAGCATGATAAGGCCTCCCTTTACTTAGATTGGAAAAAGCTCTTTGCTATATCTGATTCGATTGGAAAAATTCTTTCGCTGCTTTTAATCGTCCTCGTTCACAAGAGACTTGTAGTTCGTCACCTGGTTCAAGTTTTACATCCCCTAACGGCACAATGTATGTTCCATTGCGACGAATACTTACGATAAGTGTCCCATCTGGCAAGGCCAAGTCTTGTAATTGTACATCTGTATAATTCGCTACTACAGGTACCTTCGTTTGGAAGAAGGTTTGTACAGATTCTAAATTGTTTTGACCACTCATAGCTTGTAATAAGGAATCGTAAATAGGTGGTTCTTTTAATAGTTCTGCCACAAGGTAGGCCACCAGTGTAACAATGCCGATGGCGTAAATATTGGAGAAACTATTCGTCATTTCAAGAACGAGCAAAATCGCCAAAATTGGAGTCCGCATAGCCGCCGCTAACATACCACCCATGGCGCAAATAACGAATTGCGGTACAAAATCAGGCGCGATGATACCCACTGATGAAAGCAAGCTTTCACAAAAGGCGCCTGCCGAAGCCCCTATAACGAGCATAGGTAAGAATATACCGCCTTGCGCACCACTGCCATAGCAGAAGGTAGTAAGCAAAATCTTACCTAATACGATGCCCCCCAAGAGCAAGACACCATGAGATTGAAAGGCTAGCTGCCCCACAAGATCATTGCCACCGCCCAAGAGAAGTTGCGAGTCATAGCCGATAACGGCCACAGTCACAAAGGTAAGGGCTAATTTCAAGAACCGAGAGCATTTAAGCCATTCAAAGAACTTCTTAAATGCAAAGATCATGCGACAGAAGAACACCCCACAGAGACCCATGATAACGCCAACCATAAGAAGGACTGGGAAGTACTCAAGAGGTACACCGGAGGTCACCGAAAATCCAAGGGCCGGTTCGAGGCCGAAGATACTAACCGTAATATAGTTAGAAATTAAGGTAGCCACGAAAGTAGGCACAACGAGGTACGGATAGAAGCTTTTATGGACCTCTTCAAAGACGAACATAGCCCCCGATACGGGTGCACTAAATGCAGCCGTTAAGCCTGCCCCTGCCCCAGCAGAGGTCAAGATGCGCTGCTCACGCAGCCCTGAATTCATCCAATAGGACACAATCTTGCCGGCAGAGCCACCAATTTGTACGGCTGGACCTTCACGACCTACAGAGAAGCCGGCAAAACCAGTCAACACGCCACCAATCATCTTGGAAGCTAGCGTCCGATACGGCTTCATATCAAAGAGGCCTAGCATTTCCCCTTCGATTTGAGGAATACCAGAACCACCAGATAATGGAGCCCACGCGAGCAATCGATCTACGATAAAAGCAAAGATGACCATCATCACAAGCCATCCTATGGCCCATTCTAGGGTAATGCCATCCATCAAATGCCAGCGAATATGCTCAGATTCAAGGATCAAATAGCGATATGTAGCACCACAAAAGCCTGCAATCACGCCCACAAGAGCGCCCTTCGCAATGAGCTCCGTCAACAACATACGATTCATGGACATATCTGCTAAGGTAGAACTTCGCTTATTAAATTTCCATAGCTTCATAACATTCCTCCTTAGCACTGACCAAATCTGGCTTATTATCTAGTAACATACATACAACCAAACTATGTATTCATATCCTTAGTATACTTATGTAAACCACCATTTTCAAGAAAGGATTACGTATCAAACAGCTATCTCACTAAATGCGAAATTAAAATTTCGAGTCATAAGACATTCCATAGGACTTCAAACGCAAAGCTAGCCACCTCTAGAACGAGATGGCTAGTTTTGTTAAGCAAGTGTGTAAATGTATTTTCTTTACATATTCGGAGGCATCTGAAATATGTAAAGATTCTAAAGATGTAAAGTTCTTAGGGATAGAGCTAGGCATCATTTAGACTATTAGATTATTTAGACTAGCAAAATATTTAGACTAGTCTAAATATTGATACCATAGTATAGTATTAAATCCTATACATCATGAAACACTATATGCTATCAAATTCTAAAATTCCTTAGAATATGGATTCATAGATACCGATGATTTCTTCCATAGATGCATCTCTTGGGTTACCAGGTGTACATGCATCGTTGAAAGCAGATTCAGCGAGGAATGGAATGTCTTCCCGTTTTACGCCAGCTTCGCTAAGGGATTTAGGAATGCCTACATCATCAGCTAGTTTTTGGATCACATCGATGGCTGCTTGACGATATGTTTCTTGATCCATTCCGTCTACATCAGGAACGCCCATAACGCGAGCAATTTCACGATATTTTTCGCCTGTTGCAGGAGCATTGAATTTCAAGACTGCTGTTAAAAGCATAGCGCACGCTTTACCATGAGGGATATCGTACACAGCGCTCAATGGATGTGCCATAGAGTGAACAATACCAAGGCCTACGTTGGAGAAACCCATACCTGCAATATATTGACCAAGGGACATAGCTTCACGACCTGCGAAGTCACCAGCTACGGCGCTACGCAAGGAACGACCGATGATTTCAATAGCTTTCAAATGAAGCATATCAGTGAGTTCCCATGCACCTTTTGTAATGTAACCTTCCACAGCATGAACGAGGGCATCCATACCGGTAGATGCGCAAAGACCAGTTGGCATCGATGCGGACATATCAGGATCCACGATGGCTACGATTGGAATGTCATGAGGGTCAACACATACAAATTTGCGGTTCTTTTCAACATCTGTAATAACGTAGTTAATAGTAACCTCAGCGGCCGTACCAGATGTGGTAGACACAGCAATAATCGGCAAGCATGGATGTTTCGTAGGTGCCACGCCTTCAAGACTACGCACATCGCCGAACTCAGGATTTGTAATAATCGTAGCAATAGCTTTACTTGTATCAATAGCACTGCCACCGCCTACAGCAACGATAGCTTCAGCACCGGCCGCCTTACAAGCTGCCACACCAGATGTTACGTTTTCAATGGTTGGATTCGGCTTAATATTGTCATATACATCATAAGCAATACCTGCCGCATCAAGTAGGTCTGTTACCTTTGTAGCTACCTTAAACTCAAATAAATCAGGTGTAGACGTAACAAGAACCTTTTTAAAATGGCGATTCTTAATTTCGTTCACAATCTCCTGAATCGCCCCTTGCCCAAAATAGGACGTACCGTTCAACATAATTCTCCGAGCCATATACATTCACTCCTAACGAATAAAAAATAAACCGATAGAGAATAACTATACTAAGTAATTCTCTATCGGTTTATTAAAATCCTTGAAACTGTGTTATGTATACACTATATAATCATTGTAATATTTCGTTTTCTCATCAAGCGTAATAGGGAATCTAAAGACTTAAACGGCTTAGACATAAGTCCCTCCTACAAACAAAAAAGCTCGCCGACCCTTGAGTCGACGAGCGTTGTACGTTGCCCGTAAGCTTCGCACAGTTTCTCTGTGTAATAACTATAACAAAGTTCTCCCTCGAGTGTCAACTCAGATGCGATTTCAATGAATAGTACTTCCACTTTCTATATTCGTTATATGGTTAATTAATTCCTGCAACAAAAACAAATAGTCTAAGAAATTTTAGTTATCTTCATAAGCAAAATCCGTTTCACAGATTCATCGAGTCGTTCTTTAGAGATTCGGCCGTCTTTTACGGCTTTCATAAGGCCATTGTACGCTTCTTGCATGTGTTCGTACTCGTGACATACGAGCAAGATATCGCTGCCAGCCAAGATAGATTGAACCGCCATATCGCCAAAGGTGTAGTGTTTTGCAAGAGCGCCCATATCCATATCATCCGTTACGACAACGCCGTTATAGCCCATATCCTTGCGCAACCAGTCTGTAATGATAGCTTTAGATAGACTAGATGGATGGTCTGGATCGATTTGAGGATACATCGCATGAGACACCATAATTGCATATGTATTCGGTTTAGACTGTTTAATGAGGTCTACAAATACCTTTGTATCTTCATTCAACAATGTCTCTTTAGACACTGGCACAACACTGGTATCAGCATGTAAATCGACATCCGTTTTACCAATACCTGGGAAGTGTTTGTAAGAATACCACAAGCCCGCTTCATCATAGGCCTTGCCTACTGCACTGGCATAGCGTACGACCTCATCAGGGTTCGTACTAAAGGAACGGCCATAGGTTAATCCCAAGTCCGCTACAGGAGCAAAATTAATGTTGAATCCCAAGTCTTTAAGTTCCGTGCCAGACTGTTTGGCCAAGGATACCGCTTGTTCAATAGGCTCCTTACCTAATTCTTCTGCAGGAGGAACCTTGATGAGCTGATCCTCCATGCGCGCCACCGCGCCCCCCTCTTGGTCGATGCCGATGAACAATGGTGTTAAACCGGCACTTTTACCAGTTTTATTAATATCTGTAATGAGCGATTTCACTTGATCCTTGGACTCCATATTGCGGTCAAACAAGATGATGCCGCCCACGCGGTACTCATTGAGCATAAACTTCGCATCATCGTTCAAGGTCTTGCCATGGATGCCAATCATCAACAATTGGCCCACCTTGTCTGCATCAGACATATTAGCTACTAATTTATCCACCTTTTCCTCTGGTGAAAGCTCGCTCTGTGCCACAGATTCATAGGTTACAGGCTCTGCTTTAGAAGTAAATGGATTATGTAAACCGCAGCCCGTTGTAAGCGCCAATGCGCCAATCATCGTAGCCGCTACGATACGTCGAAACATATATACCTCCAAAATCTCTAAAAAGTATTATGTATAGTATATCAAATAATAAAGACAACCCCAACAAGGCCAATACATGTAGTGCATCGTGAGCGTAAAAAAGACTATTACTCAAAACCTACGAATACATACCGTATTGATTCCAAGTAATAGTCTTTATATGAGTTAAGAGTAAATTTACGCTTAACTTTTGCTTAGTCTTAAATTTTGCTTAGTTTTAAATTTTACCTTGCTCTTTCATTTCTGCTAAGAGCTTTACGATGCGAGGGCCACAGCCTTTACCACCGCAAGCACCTGTGCCGGCACGTGTTGCCTCTTTTACCTCAGGAAATGTATGAGCACCATTCAAAATGGCTTCCTTAATCGTTTTACGTGTAATGCTACGGCATGTACACACCTTTGTAAGCTTATCCAGAATCGCCTCTGGCACTTGGTTTTCTTCAAAATCCATATGTATTCCTCTTCTATTCACTTGAATATCTTTATACTAACTTATATACAGTGTCTATATACTTATAGTATTAAATACTTCATTATGCATAGTAACTACTACTTAATGTACAGTATTTAGCACTGCTTTATATACGATATACTAAAATAACAATATATCGAAAATTTACGATTTCTATATCTAGTATACCATACTTATCGAATTATATCGATACTTTTTAATATAGTGAGGAAGATGAACTAAAGTCCTTACCATATAACGCTTACAAAATAACGTTTACGATACGCTCAAACAATTGCAAAATAGTTTGTTGTAATGGAATGAAAATCTTACTAGCAATTGGTGTATTAAGTACCAAGATCAGCAAAATCAAGCTTACAAAGCTTAAACGTTCTAATGTAAATTGCCAATTACCAGGTAATAAGCTTGTAATAATACGACTGCCATCCAATGGTGGTATTGGCATCATATTAAGAATGGCAAAGTTAATATTATATACAACAATCAGTGTCAGTATTAATTCTAATGATTCATTCGTCAACAAGCCATAGCTTTCAAGAAAACGAAGAGCTAAGTAGCCTAAAAAGGCCATCAACACATTAGATGCCGGCCCCGCAATAGATACTAAAGTTGAATCTGTGCGAGGATCGCGGAAATTAGATGGATCAATCATTACGGGCTTAGCCCATCCAAAGCCACCGATAAGGAAGGCTATAGAGCCAATTAGATCGAGATGTGCCACGGGATTCAATGTCAATCGCCCCATAGAGCGTGGCGTAGAATCGCCGAGCATATCAGCTACCTTAGCATGAGCAAATTCATGTCCTGCAGCTGCGATGATAAGCGCTGGTATGGACGCCAAAATCATCGTTAAACTAATACCAGAAAATAACATAAAACTCCTTTATTGTTTAGCTTCCCATGCAGTAAAGCCTTCTTGAATGCAACGAAGAGCATTCAATGTACGAGGGTAGCCGATGTACGGCACGCATTGGGATGCGATGTTAATCAAATATTGTTTACTGTTGCCTACGTTCAAATTGCCTTCTACGTGAGCCTTAAGCTGAGGTTCACAGCCACCTTGAGCCGCTAAGAAACAGAAGGTAATCATTTCGCGATGAGCCACACTCAAGCCTTTACGCGTGTAGTAGTCACCGAACATATTAGCAAGCCATTTCTTGATATGACGTGTCTCTTCAGGGCCTTCTTGGTAAGAATTACGGATAGACTCACCAAAGATTTCAACTTGCTTTTCAACGCCCTTTTCAAGGCGAGACTCACTAGTGATTGTGCTGCGAGATGGATCTACAACAGTTTCCCCACGATAGTCAAAAATCTTATTTGTGACCTTAAAGAATGGACGCACACGACCGATGCCAAGATATGGCACAGCTTGATAAAGGAGCTCTATTACTTCATCGGGAATCAAGCCAAAGTTAAGTGCTGCTGGTAGCATCAACGCATATTCATCGACGGCAGATACACCCACTAATGTAGCAAGGATAGCCAAGAAACGATCCTTGGCAGGCACATTGCGACCCTCTTCGGTAATAACTTCGTCAAAGGCAAAATTATCAAACAATACTTCAAACTCAGGGTCGATATAACCTGCAGGGGCTGCAATATCAGGGAACATGCGCTCCGTATAGGCTTGAGCAAATTCAGATTTAGACATAGGAAACCTCCATAAACAACACTGGTGAAAGCCCAAAGGAGCTTTCACCAGCAATAGTTATGTAATTATTACGGCTTGCGCCATCAAATTATAAAGCTGGGAAAGAGAAATCAGTGCCGTATACTTCTTTCCAAGCAGCCAAGAACATGTTGTATTCATTAGAACCAGGAGTGATTTGGTACGCTTGACCATCTGGAGAGAAACGATATACAGTATGCAAGCTTGGGTGAACAATGTATTTGAACAATGTAGCTTCACCATATTGGTTGTTATGCATATTCACTACATTAATGCCGAATACATAGTTACGGCTACTATCAATACCACTGAATTGGGATGCTTTATCAAAGAAGTATGTTTCAGAACCATTTGCACTGTTTGGAACCTCTGGATAGTTAGCTAAACCATTCCAGTTTGCTGCGTTAGCAACACCACCAACTAATAATGTACCGGCTAATACAAATGCGCCTAATAAATTTTTATTCATAATGCTCTCCTTTTGCCTGAACGGCATCTCACGAACAGGTCATATCTCACATGACCTCAGTACAATACGTTATATGTATAGTATATCACATTTTATGAAAATATTAGATATATTAAATTACAGAATGTATGCATATGAGATCTTACTAAAGTACACTACATTAGCGCTTAAGCTTCTCTGCTGTTCTAGCATTAGCGTTATCGATTGCGTCTAACAATTTGTTAAGCAACATGCGCAATTGACGCGTTTCTTCTACGTCGAAAATCGGACCTGCAGATTCAGACAAGCGGCGCGGTACATGAACAGCTTCGTCACGTAATGCTTTACCAGTATCAGTAAGGGTTACCATAACGACACGTTCATCTTGACGACTACGCTTACGCTTTAAGAATGCTTTAGCTTCTAATTTCTTTAAAAGTGGTGTTAATGTACCAGAATCAAGGCGCAATACTTGACCTAGTTCTTTAACGGACAAATCACCATATTGCCACAATGCCATCATTACGATGTATTGAGTATATGTCAAATTTAACGGATCTAAGTGACTGCGATATGCATTAACAATTTCCTTCGCCACTACATAAAGTGGGAAGCTCAATTGGTTGTCTAATTTCATGTACTCTGCATCAGGTACATCTTCTTTATGTTTGTAACCTTCCAGTACGCCAATTTCTGCCATATTCTACCTCCATATGCACACAATAATCTACAAATTAATTGTACACAATTCTACAGCAAGCAGTCAACGTAAAAAATCTACTTTGTCCACAAATTTTTAAATTTGTCAATTAATTAATATATTTTTTCTTTTTTATTAAGAAAATGAGTGCATCTATAGAATTTATGGGCAGAAATCACACCATAAAACTGTGAACCTATTAATAAAATTTTTTTATATTAGAATTCAATACCACATGCGGACATCGCTTCTTCAAGACGTTTAGCATGATCTAATTCTTCTGGAATAGAATGTTCAATTAATTCAGCAATTTTATGAGCACCCTCTTCATTAGAATTGCGAACTTCATCAGCTAATTTCGTAAGGATCGTATCTGCAGACGCTTCAGCCTTGTAGAAATTAATGACCATCTTAATGAAGTCTTCCTTTGTAGCAGGACCATCGCCTAATAAATGGCTATAAATTCCGCCATGTGCTGCATCTTCTGCAGCATTTTTATAGATTGCATCAGCAATTGCATCATAACCAAGCTCTTTAGCTAAAAAATACATGGTGAAATATTGATTAGCACCGTTAATTTCTGCGTTCTTTAACATCTCAATAGTTTTTTCAAAGGATTTCCCCTTTGCAATACCATGTAAATTCATAATATTCTCCTTCTATAATAAGCTATATAGATTTAAAACTTTAAGTAGCTGCTCACATATGAATACTCAATAAAACCAAAAGCTAAAAATATAATTTTATACAATTAATATTGTAAACTCTATATCTATTTTTGTCAATATACTTGGTTTAATTAGCTAGTTAGTAAAATGTGGCCTCTTCTAGTTTTTTCTTGTAGTATAATAAAAGAAATTCTATACCAAATCCCATTTGTCTTAGGAGGTCCTCATGAATACCTTAGAATGTATTAAAACTCGCCATAGTACGCGTAAGTTTAAAGCGGGTCAATTATCTCGAGAACTTATCGATCAAGTCCTCGATGCTGGCCGCCGTGCTCCATCTGGCGGTAATACACAATTGACACATTTCATGGTCATTACGAACCAAGATGTACTCAAAGAGTTAGTAACACTCGTTCAAGAGGAATACGGCAAAATGCCGATTACAGAAAATACATTACCTTACATGGTGAATATCATCAAAATGTCCGGTGAAGGTAAATTTGTATTTAACTATGGTGCACCGGCGCTCATCGTACTAGCAAGCCAAGCAAGCTATGCAAACAACTTTGCCGATGTGTCTTGTGCTATGCAAAACATGATGCTTGCTTGCAATGAACTCGATCTTGGCAGCTGCTGGGTAAACCAAATCCGCCATCTTCAAGATAACGAACGCATCCAAGCCAAAATGCGTGAACTAGGCCTTAAAGAAGGTGAAAAAGTATATGCTAGCCTTGCTATTGGCTATCCAGACTTACCAAACGGTCTTAACCGCCGCGAAATCGAAGCAAAAGGCTATCCTGTAACATATATTGATTAATTAAGCCTATAAAATCGATTATATCTTTGTATGCGTGCTATATTATATCTTTGTGTGCGTGCTATAGTATGTAATATACTCTGAATACTGTAGCATCTTATCGATTAGTAAAATCAATATATTCACGTACAATATATAAATATATTCACAATTAATATACAACACAAAAGCGCTATCTATCTCACAACTCTAATTGAGTGTCTATCGGAATAGATAGCGCTATTTTATTGACACCATTCATGTATTTTGGTACTAGTTCTCTCTAATAAATAGTAGATATTTTAATGACCTATAATCTATGCGCTAAGCCCATAATGGTGCGCTAAAATAACTATTTATCATAATTAAAAATAAAATATAGTCGACTTTTAGTCATACATGGTATGATTACAATGACATTTTGTAGAAAGGATGTGTGATGATGTCGATTTTCTCTCCAGCTCCTCATATTGAACGATTACCAGAGGGGCAAATCGATTCCACCTACAAACGTCTTCGCAAAGAAGTCTTTGCAGGTACTTTTATTGGTTATGCTACATTCTATTTAATCCGCCAAAACTTTAGTTTGGCTGTTCCGTACATGATTGCTGAGTACGGCTACACTAAAGCGGATCTTGGTATTGTCATGACCCTCTTATCCGTAGCGTACGGCATAAGTAAATTTGTCATGGGTAATGCGTCTGACCGCTCTAACCCAAAATACTTCTCCACAGTAGGTCTATTGCTCAGTGCTTTAGTTATGTTATTATTCGGCACCTTACCTGGTGTTTTAAGCAGTATTCCTATCATGTGCGTGCTCGCCTTCTTAAATGGTTGGTTCCAAGGTATGGGCTATCCTCCATATGCGAAAAATATGGTAACTTGGTTCTCCCGTTCTGAACGCGGTGCTTGGTGGTCTTGGTGGAACGTATCCCACAATCTTGGTGGCGGTATCATCGCACCTCTCGCTACGTTAGGTATCTATCTATTTGGTACATGGCATAGTATTTTCTTCTTCCCTGCTCTTATTTCTATCGTTTTAGCTGTAGTTACATTCTTCTTGTTGAAAGATACACCTCAATCTTGTGGCTTGCCACCTATCGAGGAATATAAACACGAAACAGTAGCAACTGAAGTAAAAGATGAAAATAAAACTACTTTCAAAGAAATCTTCTACAAATATATTTTGCATAACAAATACTTATGGTATCTTGCAATCGCAAATATCTTTGTATACTTCATCCGTTACGGCGTAGTAAGCTGGGCGCCTACTTATTTGACTGCTGTGAAAGGCTTTACAAAAGAAGGTTCCCGTTGGGCTTACTTCTTATACGAATGGGCTGGTATTCCAGGCATGCTCGTAAGTGGCTATTTGAGTGACCGCGTATTCCGCGGCCGTCGTGCTCCAGCTACCATCTGCTTCATGCTATTCGTTATCTTGGCAATCCTTGTTTACTGGTTCAACCCAGCAGGCAATATCCTTATCGATAACTTAGCACTTATCGCTATTGGCTTCCTCATCTACGGTCCTGTTATGATGATCGGCCTTCAAGCAGCAGACATGGTACCACGTGTAGCAACAGGTGGTGCTACTGGTCTTACAGGCCTTCTTGGTTACCTCATCGGTTCCGCTGGTGCTGGTGCCTTCATGGGTCTCATGGTTGACCTTTATGGTTGGGATGGCGGCTTCGTGGCCCTCGTTGGTGCATGTATCCTCGCTATCGTATTCCTACTTCTCACACTTGGTGATAAATCCCAAGCAAAAGAATAATCTACAACTAACTGTTGTATGAACATAAAACTCCCCTAGTAACACATGGTTACTAGGGGAGTTTTTATATTATGCAATACATAAAGAACTATTAAGAACTTTCAAATTATACACGAGACCAAGTCGTGCCAAACCGTGCAATGCAACGGCCGTAACAGGATCAATGAGACCAAATATACCAGCACCGATGATGGCAACGTGGAACACAATGGACACGATGAGTAGACCTAAATGAGACTGCTTTATTCCTTTTGAAAGCTCCGATACAGGAGATGCGTCATCCACAAG
>USAV01000048.1 GCA_900552715.1 uncultured Veillonella sp. | reverse complement strand
ATATTTATTTTTAACTGGTAGTATCTAAGAAAAGAGTATACTATTGCTAGAAAAAATATTACTTTTAACTGGTAGTATCTAAAATATACAGTAAAACCCGAATCGCAAAACTACTAAAACACGATTCGGGTTTTGTATTATTTAGATTCTTTACCTTCTACAAAAAGCATGTCATTGCGTTTTACATCTGTGTAAAGCAATGCATTACATACGGAAGCAGCGATTGGACTACCACCTTTGTTACCTTTTACAGTGATGTAAGGAACTGGGGATACTTCCATCAAATAGTCTTTGGATTCTGCAGCGCCTACAAAGCCTACAGGAATACCAATAATAAGAGCTGGTTTAACGCCTTCTTCAAGAGCTAAACGCAATACTTCGTACAATGCTGTTGGAGCATTACCGATAGCTACGATTTGGCCTTCTAATTGTTTGCCAAATGTACGCATAGCCGCGATGGAACGAGTTACACCCAATTCTTTAGCCATTTTAGCTACATTTTCATCTTTGATCAAGCAGTGTACTTCGTTACCGCGAATTTTAAGAGCTGGTTTGGAAATACCTGTGCGTACCATTTCTACGTCAGTGTAGATGTTAGCACCGTTTTCCAATGCTTCGATACCTTTTTGAACAGCATCAGGGCTCATTTTTACGAGTTTAGCATATTCAACGTCACCAGAAGCATGTACAGTACGGGATACTACGCGTACTTCATCATCTGTTAAACCCAAATCTTTTACATAATCGTAAATGATTTGCATACTTTTATCTTCAATCTCTTTAGGATTTTTAACGTAATCCATTAGTGTCCTCCCATAATTTGAAAAATTCATCATTAGATGATACCACGTGGCTTTCAATCTTAACACGTGGACGATCGATAACAATAACATGGATGCCAAGATCCATAGCAGCTTGTAATTTTGTATCAGCACCACCTACAAGGCCAGAGTTTTTCATAACTACAACGCTCGCCTTCGTATCGTGGAACATGATGCGGTTCATATCGTAAGAAAATGGACCTTGCACAGCAACAATGCGTTTTGGACTCACATTGAGGTCTTCCATCATTTGTAACACCTCAGCAGTAGGCAAAATGCGGGTCCATACTTCGCAGTCTTGTAAAGCCTCAGACTTAGCAAAGATGTGCATTGTTTTACTACCTGTAGTCAAATACACATGGTTATTATTTTCCTTCGCTAATTTGCCTGCTAGATTGGCTGCTTCTACTTCATCTACTACGATATGTAATTTATCATAATCTGGCAATGGCACCTCTTTACGTTCGAAACGAACAAAAGGAATACCTTCAGCTTTTGCTGCATCTTGAGCCGTAGCCGTAACGATAGCAGCATACGGATGGCTTGCATCGATTAAAAGGCGTACATTATGCTCTTTAATCAAGTTTTGCATCGCCTCTTGGTCAAGACGGCCCGTATGTACGGTAATGCCTTTATGAGCAGCAAGCTCTGCGCCATATTGACTAACAACCGTAACAAGCACATCTTCACCAGTTCGTTTTTGGATTTCTACCGCTAAGGTACGACCATCCAAAGTGCCGGCAATGACCCAAATCATAATTTGTAGCCTCGAGGTGTAATCATGCGACCATTTTCAACATAGGTTTGGCTGTTACCGATGATAACAAGTGTTTGCATATCTACTTCTTCGTTAGTGAAGTTTTCAAGGTCAGAAATTACCATATGTTGACCTGGACGACCTGCTTTTTGCACGATGCCAACAGGTGTTTTAGGGTCGCGGTATTTAAGAACGATTTCGCGAACTTCATCTAAGTGAGTAACGCGTTTTTTACTGCGTGGATTGTACAAGGAGATAACCATGTCGCCTTGTGCGCAAAGGTCAGCACGTTTTTTGATAAGATCCCATGGAGTCATCAAATCACTCAAAGAAATGACTGCAAAGTCATGCATCAAAGGTGCACCCAATACAGATGCTGCTACGTTTACAGCACTAAGACCAGGTACGATGTCTACGGAAGGGCGTTTTTCAGCTGGCACTTTATTAGCAAGTTCTAACACAAGACCTGCCATACCGTATACACCGGAGTCACCAGAGGATACTACTACCACTTGATGGCCTTCTACGGCTAAATCAACTGCTTGTTGGCAACGATCTACTTCTTGCATCATTGCAGTACCTACAGTTTCTTTACCTTCGATAAGGTCTTTGATCAAGTCGAGGTATGTCAAATAACCTACCACGCGGTCAGCCGCTAAGATAGCTTCGCGTGCTTGAGGCGTCATAAACTCTTCATCACCAGGGCCGATGCCGATTACTTTGATGTTACCTGTGCAATGGCTACCGTTGTTTTGGGATAAATTGTTTTGTGCTGTATTAATGTTCGGCTCTTGGCCGCTAGTAATGCCGTTGTCTCGCATACGTTTCCTACTCCTATAGTTCCTTTTACAAAATTAGATTCTTTTAATTCTTCTTTTTCAATAAGTGGTGCCATCTCGTCCTGTGTATAGAACACGATAGGCCACCCCATAATTTGCATAGCCTCTAAGAGGCCTACTTCATCTTGTTTAACAATGACCGATGCTGCTGTTACAAGGCTCTTTGGTGAAAGCTTATGGGCTGCCAGAGATTGTTGAATAGCATCAAGAATCAATTCCTTCGGCGTGTCTCGACGACAGCCAATGCCCATCGTATAGGTACGAGGGCGTAAAATCAATTGATGACCATACTCCGCAATTACTTTGTCTGTAATAACTACGCGAGAAGAACCTTCATCAGTGCTTTCATTTTTACATGGAATGGAGGTAAGTTCCTCTAGAGAAACAACATGAACCATACCATGCTCACCAACATGAGCTTTCGCAGCTTGTTCTAAATGCTCTGCATTCGGTAAGCTAGCATCGATATAATAATCAACCTGCTCTCCTCCAACGATGGCAGAGTTCACATTGATTAAGGTCTGGAAATCATCCACCAACAGATGCTCGTGGCGCGCCAACACGTCAGGCGCTGGCAATCCGTTTACATCCGTTGCAGTTGTAATAACAGGATCCGCATCGATGGCCAGCGAAATGGACTGCGTCCATTCGTTGGCGCCCCCAAGGTGACCAGACAATAAGCTAATCACATGGTGTCCTACTTCGTCCATTACGACTACCGCAGGATCCTTAGATTTATGCTCAATATACGGTGCAATCATGCGTACTACAATACCGAGTGCCATAATGCATAATACTTGGTCGTAATCCTTGAAAATCTGTCCAATATGGTTTTTGAGGGAATCAAAATAGATAGCCTCACCACCAGAGGGACGGTTTTCCTTTTCAAAGCAATCCGCATGGGGTGCCACCAAAGACTTGATGCGTTGACCTAGCTTTGCACCTCGTTCAGATACAGAAAGAATAGCCGTTCTATTCTTCTTAGCTCCAGTCGTAGATGCAACAGTTTCTAGTTCTTTCATCATACTAGTCCTTAGCACTGCGGTACATGTGAGCAAAGCCTTTGTCGTAGAGTTTAGATAATTCATATTCGCTATCTAATACATGGCTTACTACAATCATAGCTTGGCGCAATACGCCCTCTTTCGCTACGATGTCCGCAATAGTTTCCAATGTGCCACGGATAATGCGTTGGTCTGGCCAAGACGCTTTTACCACGATAGCCACTGGAGTTGTTTTGTCATAACCGCCCTCAATGAGTTCAGCTACTACTTTATCTAACATTTGAACGCTAAGGAAAATACACATTGTCGCTTCATGAGCTGCTAACATGCGCAATTTTTCCTTTGGAGGCATCGGTGTACGGCCTTCCATACGCGTAATGATAACTGTTTGAGATACATTTGGTAGTGTATATTCTTGTTTCAAAGCCGCTGCTGTAGCAAGGAAAGAACTTACGCCTGGCACAACTTCATAAGAAATGCCCATGCCAGCTAGTGCATCCATTTGCTCTTGAATAGCACCGTAAATAGCAGGGTCACCTGTGTGAAGGCGAACTACACTTTTACCAGCCTCAACAGAAGCTTTCATAACAGCTAACACCTCATCAAGGTTCATAGTAGCACTGTTATGGATTTCACAGCCTGGTTTACAAGCCTCTAAAATAGCAGGGTTTACCAAGGAGCCAGCGTAAATAACAACGTCTGCCTCTTGTACTAAACGATACCCTTTGCGAGTGATTAACTCAGGATCCCCAGGGCCTGCGCCTACGATATGTACGTCAACCATATTACTCTCCTTCTGCGATACGCGTTGCAGATACAATGAAAATTGGACTCAATGGGTCTAACAAATGATATGGACCAGCCTTGCGGTAACGGCTGATGGACATTTGGTAACCTTCATAGGTGAAAGGACGACCTTTCAACTCTTTAAGGATTGTATAACCAGTTTCCATTGTTACAGCAGTTACAACTAAACGGCCACCAATTTTTAATAGACGTTGTGCCTCGTCCATAATGCCTGTCATACCGCCAGCGCTACCGCCGATAATAACCGCATCAAGCTCAGGCAATTCTTCCATGCCTTCTGGAGCTTTTGACTTGATAACCGTCATATTATTTACATTGAATTTCTTCATGTTTTCATTGATAAGGTCGATGCCTTTATCAAAGCGCTCAATCGCATATACATGCCCTTTAGGAGCTGCCAAGGCTGCTTCAATAGAAATAGAGCCTGTACCAGCACCTACGTCAAGGACGATGCTATCTTCCTCGATGCGTGCCTCGTTCATAACGGCTTTGCGAATCTCGCATTTCGTCATGGGCACGTCGCCGCGGATAAATTCCTCATCAGGAATTCCGAAAAAATGTCTCATCCTAATACCACCATTACAGAATGACCAAAACCTTCAAGCTCAGTTAACACCTCTAGCGTGGAGTCTACAATTTTTTCATCATCATAGCTCAAGCGCTCAAGGGCTGCCGCTCTCGTTTCTTTTGGCCAACCTGCATCTATTAAAATACGCGCAATATGCGCTGGATTATATTCAGGATCCGTTAAGAACCCCATCTTTTTACCTGCTTCATACACGAGTTTTTCAGGCGCCGGTTGACGACCGTGAAAGCTCATTAAATCCGCATCATGCCACACCTCATTAAGTCGAGCAAAGGCAAATGTCATAGAACTAATGCCTGGCACAACCTCAATAGGATTGGCAGGAAATTTCTTCTTTAAATATGGCAACAAGCTATAGTAGCCAGTATCACCACTAACCATAACTACTACGTCATGGCTATTGAGTTCATGCTCGATTTGCTCAGCTAATAGGCTAAGCTTACCTGTTACAGGATATGTAATTTGGCCAGGCTCCTGAAAGTCTTCTAAGGACCGTTCACTACCGACCAATACTGTAGCATGTTTAATTAAATTAAGGCCTTTAGGTACCACATAATCAGGATTACCTGGACCAATGCCTACGATATACAAGGTATGTGCCATTGTTCAAGCTCTCCTATCTCTTTAGCATGCTTATCCATTGCCAAAATCTCACCTTTTAAGGTGGTAATGATGATACCTACCTCTGCCTCGTTAGCAATATATCGCTCACTACGCAAAGATGCACGATCTACAACGCGTTGGTATACACCAGTCAGTCCTTCTCGTTCTAAAATCGGGAACGTAGACTCTGTGGTTTGGCAATTAAATAACTCTTCACACACCGCTTGGGATGCCCCTTCTAAAGCAGCATAAGCTACGATACTTTCCATGCGGCCATCACTCATGCGATTATGGGTATGGAAACTACCACTAGCTAATTTGATTAGCTTACCAATATGACCGATGATTAAGATCCGCTTAAAGCCAATTTCAACGGCTTTTTCGAGCATAAAGCCAATAAAGTTACTAGTCTCTGCCATTTGGTTCTTATGAATACCTAATACTTGTTCAGCTAAATCCTGACCAATACGGCCCGGCACGAGAACAGCCGTTTCACAACCATTAGCTTTCATAACCTTTAGCTGAGGCACTAACGAGTTTTTGAACCCTTCTTCGCTCATAGGCTTAACGATACCCGTAGTACCGATAATGGAAATACCACCTTCGATACCCAGGGTATGATTTAACGTTTTCTTGGCTAATACCATACCGTTTGGTACGCTCACCGTTACTGTTACACCTTGGCCATGTACACAATGCTCTTCAAAGACGATGTTCATCATCGTCCTAGGCCCTGGATTGATAGCCGGTTCTCCTGGCGGCATCGCAAGGCCCGGTTTCGTTACCGTCCCAACGCCAAAGCCTGCCCGGAATCGTAGTTCACCAGTATCATCAAGAGTCACCGTCGTTTCCACATCATTGCCATGAGTTACATCAGGATCGTCGCCGCCGTCTTTCATAACGGTCACCTTAGCCTCTGTATCGGATATGACCTCTACGGCTTTAATAGGCACCTCAATATACTGACCTTGAGGATTTTCAATGACCACTTGGTCCACGATGTTCTTATCTAAGAGGGCCAATAAACCAGCTTTCATACCTGCCGTAGCACATGAACCTGTGGTATAGCCACCCTTCATGTCCTCTACTTTCATAAGGCCTCCTACACCGATAGGGTTAGCAACTCCCATGAATCAAACTAACCCTATCTTATGGACATATGTTATTAGGAACGGAAGTTAACAAATTGCAATTCTACAGGGATATCCAATTGTTTTAACATTTGGATTACTGCTTGCAAATCATCTTTATCCTTACCAGATACACGCACTTGATCCTCTTGGATAGATGCTTGTACCTTAATTTTCATGTTTTTAATTGCTTTTACTACTTCTTTAGCATTTTCTTTTGTAATGCCTTTTTTAATAGTAATGATTTGGCGAACTGTAGCACCAGCAGCTGGTTCAACTTTGCCATAGTCAAGATTTTTAATCGCTACGTTACGTTTAACCATTTTGCCTTTTAAAACATCGATAATGGCATTCAATTTATATTCATCATCACCGATGATTTTGATAGTGTCACCCTCAAGACTAATTTCCGCTTTGGAGCCACGGAAATCATAGCGCGTACCAATCTCTTTTTTCGCTTGGTTTACCGCATTATCTACTTCCTGCATATCCACTTCAGACACAACGTCAAAGGAACAATCTTTAGCCATTTTATACCTCCTACACCTGAACCCATTGGGCATGGGGTTCATAGCATTACTTTCATCATCCTCATATTCCAAGTGAAAGTGTAAAAGTACACCAAATCGGAATATATCTCTATAATTATACCTTAAAACAGGCTTATTTTCTAGGTAAATCGACTTTTTTAATTATAACTATTAGTACAATAAAAATACGACAAAACAAATAATATTTTAGAGTCTAAATAAGCTAATATAAAACAATATACCCAGCAGCAATATGTATCATATATTACTACTGGGTATTTATTAATAAATATAGTAATTATAAAAATTACAGATTATCGTGTTGGTAACACAATATTTTGACCAGATGGTTTACTTGGATTCATTGCATTTGGCAAATCTTCAACAGTTGTATTTAGATCTGTATCAGCAGCTACAACAGCAACAAATTTTTGACCTGGTTCATAGTAAATATTAGTCCCCTTCATGAAGAGACCACCTACTAAGCTAACAGCTGCAGCAACCGCAACTGCACCATTGTCAGAATGACCTTTACCTTTTATTTGAGCATCTAGAGGAACAGATACACCATTAATAGTCTTAATTTCATTAATGCTAAATTCTAATCGTCCCTTACGGCCAAACATACCATTTTTTCTAGATTTAGTAATCGTACCTAATACTTCTTGATTAACTGGTATTACCACAACATCATTGATAAGAAGATTTTCGAGTGTTTTTAATCTAAATGTATTGCCTTCTTTACTTCTTCTAGAGCTAATTGGAGTAATTAATTCTAATTCAATCTTAGTATCCTTAGGAATATAAGCATGGCCATTAGCAATTGAACTTGTACGTACACTTGTAGACATTTCATCACTTTTTAAAAGTTGAATTCGATTAACACCAGATGGCATTTCCGTTTTTACAAGAGCACTATCAGTCTTAGGTTGTTCTACTACACGTTCTCCATGAACAACAGTCGGCATTAAGCAGCCTAAACTAATACAGCCTACAGCAAGAAGTTTCAAAAGAGCTTTAGAAGATTTCATATATACCCCCAAAACAAATAAAAACATATAACTATACATTATAGGCTCAGTATATCATATCATGAATTTTTAATGAACTAATTATTTTGGTTATAATATTTGTTATGAATTTGTATCAAATAGCACAATAGATTATACACAGAAAACGTTGAACAAATACGATTTATAACACATTAACTGCATCATACATTGGTTGAACAACCCATTCACCATTGGAGTTCATTACCCCCCATTTTCCATTCGACTTCACTGCGCCATAACCATGTCTAAATGGTACAGTTTTACTAATCAACTTATTCTTATCATGGAATAAAACTTTACCACTATCATCAATTAATTGATAATCGTTAGATCCTTTATGAATCCAAGCATAGGCCCCACCAAATGCATCTATTGTCATATCCTTAGTTGTTGTAAATACAATATTACCGGATTGCATATCAATTAAGTATTTACTTTCACCTTTTGTAGCTACCATCCGAGTAGCACTTACAAAATTAATTGAATCATAAACAAATGGATTAACTTGTTTTCCTGTTTCTAAATTAAAAATACCAGCTTTTCCATTATCTTTATTGATGAGTACTAACAAGGCATTAATAGTATCCATTTCACCAGCATCATAATTACCAGGTTGAATAATATACTCACCTTTACGATTCATAAATCCTAATTTACCTTGATTTTTAACAAGTGTACCATAAGACGTCATAGGCCATACAGCATCATTCTTACTGTCGATAATGATATTACCACTACGGTCCAAATAACCTCGTTTTACACCATCATAAACCGGACTCCAAGCATCCCCATAATAAATTCCACCTTGACTGCTTAAACCTATTCCAACAGCCATGCTTAAGAATCCGCCTAAATTGAACTTACTAATATGACGACGATATTCAGCTAATCCATTCTTAAATTCATCAATATCATCTGTAGGAGATTCAAAAATTGGATTGCCGCTCCCATCAATAGCTATAGTTTTACCTTTAGCACTTTTAACAAAGGCACGATCTTCGCTAAACTTTGTATACACTTCCTTAAATTGTGGCTCAATCACAGTTTTATTAGAAGCATCTACAAATCCCCATTTATTTTTTACAGAAACTGCTGTATAAGAATCACTTGGATAAGAAACAGAGTTTATTTTAACATCGCCATTAGATAAATTTTTTGCCATTTCACGACGTGCTAAAATATCTTTATCATGCTCACCATAGGTATCAACCCCACTAGAAATCACGGAACCATCAATGTTAACATGTTCTAATGTCTTTTTAGTATATGCATAATATGTACCGTCAGCAGATAATGATGGATCAATATCTAAATACTGTGGTTCAAGCAAAACTTTACCGTCTGTACCGACTACACCCCATTTTCCTTTTTGTTTTACTGTTGCTAATTGTCCCAACTTAATAAAGTTATCATTGTCAATTACAGCTTGAATCGTTTTAAGAGCTGCTGGAGGCTGATGTTGATTAGAAATAATAGGTACAGCAACATAGTCCCCTACACGACCAACACCAACAGATACGGATATACCACTTGATTTAGCTGTAGATTTTTCCATAGTTGAAACTGAAGTAGAGGATGTTGCTGTTGCATGTTGCTCACGAATCACACGTGTACCAGTAGATGTTGGTGTATCTTGATTCATCACTGTTGTACTACTAGTAGATGTTGTAGTAGATGCTGCGAAAGCACTTGTAGACATAGCCGCCAACACACAAGCGACTAATAAGGATTTCTTGTTAAGATTCATAAACCTCTCCTTTTACAAATTAAACTTAGGTATAAAACAATCATATCTATACTAAACCTATATATTAAAAATATATAAAATTTATTAACTTAAATTATACTATATAGACCTTCAGAAAAACAACAAAGGATGAAAAATTCTTCATTTACTTTTTATTTGATATAATATTATCTATGAAAACAGCAACCATAATCGACTTGATTGTAGATTCTGACGTACATACGCAGTCTATGAATCATATTATAAAACAACAGCATATTTCACAACGTATGAGGCGGCGATTGCGAAATGACGGTATCATAACAATCAATGGCAATGCTGCTACGTGGAACACCCTAGTACATGGTGGTGATCATCTCGTCATGAAATTGACCCCAGAGCAAGAATTTAGTGTAAGTCCTATGAATCTGGATATTGTCTACGAAGATGAGTATGTTCTAGTTATCAACAAGGAGGCTGGTGTACTCATGCATCCCACCTCTACGGTACGAGATCATACCTTAGCAAATGGTGTTCTACATTACTATCAAGAGACAGATCAGCATTATGATTTTCATCCGGTTCATCGATTGGATAAGGATACCTCTGGCATTGTTATCATCGCAAAAACATCTGTAGTACAACATGCGTTTGATAAAAAGCGAACTCATTTTCATAAAAACTACGATGCTATTGTAGAAGGTCAATTACCTACTAATTCTATAAGCATTCAGTGGCCTATCGGACGCAAACCAGGTAGTATTATCGAGCGTTGCTGCACGAATGAAGGTAAACCTGCTCATACAGATATAACTGTCATTGAGAGTAATACCATTGTAAAGAATAAGATTGAGCAATGCTTTACCCATGCGCAATGTTTATTACATACGGGGCGCACTCATCAAATTCGTGTCCATCTATCTCAACTTGGATATCCCTTGGCGGGAGATGATTTATATGGTGGTCATTTAAATTATATTGGACGCCAAGCACTCCATGCATCACGGGTTAGCTTTTACCATCCCATGACAGATGAATGGTTAGAACTACAGGCACCAATACCATCGGATATGAAGGCATTACTGACCTACTAAGGTAATCAATATTTACAGAATAAACACTAATACATAAAAATTAACCCACATGGGCCATAAAATTTGACGAATTTTATGCATAAGTTATACAAAAAATATTGGCCCTTTATAGTGTTTCTTGATATACTTAACTTGAATTGATATATGATTGCAATAACACTAGTTTTTTATCTAGCTCATATGCGCTAGAAATACTAGCAGTCACAGTATTAATAACATGATATGACAGGCCCTATGGCCAAGGAGGACAACATGCCATTAGTTACTACTACAGAAATGTTCAAAAAAGCCTATGAAGGCGGCTATGCTGTTGGCGCTTTCAATGTAAACAACATGGAAATCGTACAAGGTATCGTAGACGCTGCAAAAGAGGAACAATCCCCTCTTATCTTGCAAGTATCTGCAGGTGCTCGTAAATATGCTAAACATATTTACCTTGTAAAACTCGTAGAAGCAGCTCTTGAAGATAGCAATTTACCTATCGCTCTTCACCTTGATCACGGCGATTCCTTCGAAATCTGTAAAGACTGTGTAGACGGTGGTTTCACATCCGTTATGATCGACGCATCTCACCATGACTTTGATGAAAACGTAAAAATTACTAAACAAGTTGTTGAATATGCTCACGCTCATGGCGTTGTAGTAGAAGCAGAACTAGGCCGTTTGGCTGGCGTTGAAGATGATGTAAACGTATCTGATGCAGATGCTCGCTTCACTGATCCAGAACAAGCTGCTGAATTCGTACATCTTACAGGCGTAGACTCCTTAGCAATTGCTATTGGTACTAGCCACGGTGCTTATAAATTTAAAGGCGACCCTTACCTTGACTTCGACCGTTTGAAAAAAGTTGGTGAATTATTGCCTGACTTCCCTATCGTATTACATGGCGCATCCTCCGTATTGCCTGAATTCGTAGCAAAATGTAACGAATTTGGTGGCAACATTCCTGGTGCACAAGGCGTACCTGAAGAAATGCTTCGCAAAGCAGCTCAAATGGCAGTTTGCAAAATCAACATCGATACAGACCTTCGCCTTGCAATGACTGCATCTGTACGTGAATACTTGGCTCAAAATCCATCCGAATTTGACCCTCGTAAATACTTAGGACCTGCTCGTGATGCTATTAAAGGCATGGTAGCTCACAAAATTAAAAATGTTTTAGGTTCTTCCAACAAACTATAATCAATGGCTAGTGGATTTTTAAAAGGAACCTTAATTTTAACCATTGCCGGTTTCGTAGTGAAAGCCATCGGTAGTATTAACTGGATTCTTCTATCCCGCATCTTGGGTGGTGAAGGCATCGGTATCTACCAGATGGCCTTTCCTATCTATTTGTTACTATTACAAATTTCGAGCGCAGGTGTGCCGATTGCCATCTCTATTTTGACGGCAGAACGATTAGCCTTACACGACTTTGGTGGTGCTAAGAGAGTATTCAATATATCTTTTACAATGTTAACCATTACAGGCTTTATCGCCAGCCTCGCCATGTACTTTGGTGCAGATTGGTTGATCTCTAGTGGTCTCATTGCTGAAAGCCGTGCCTACTACTCTATCATCGCGCTCGCTCCGGCAGTATTCTTTGTAACGTGGATTTCCTGCTTCCGCGGGTATATTCAAGGCTATGAAATGATGACGCCAACGGCGGTCAGCCAAATCGTAGAACAACTGTTACGTGTTATCGTCATGCTCGGTGCTGCAGCTATCTTGTTACCTTATGGTCTACCAGCTGCTGCAGGTGGTGCTAGCTTAGGTGCTGGTGTCGGTGCCTTTGGTGCCTTCC
This sequence comes from uncultured Veillonella sp., assembly GCA_900552715.1. GTDB lineage: Bacteria > Bacillota > Negativicutes > Veillonellales > Veillonellaceae > Veillonella. Next base: position 1,079 of record USAV01000048.1, on the reverse strand, counting down.
TAGTGCTCTTGTACTATTACTACAAATTGCCTAAGGCTAGTAGCACTGGTGAAAGCTATGATGGTCCTCGTGAATCAGCTAAAGAAATTTTGTCACGACTCTTAACATTGTCTATTCCAATTTCTTTAGCAAGTATCATGTTGCCATTAACAGCTAACCTCGATTTGCTCATCGTACCACGTCGACTCTTAGATGCTGGTTTCCCGATGAATGAAGTAACAGAACTGTTCGGTTATCTTACAGGTATGGCAGTTCCGCTCATCAACTTGGCTACCATCATTACAGCAGCCCTTGCAACAAGCATTGTACCAGCTATCTCTCATGCCTATGCAAAACGCGATCATGAAGGTATTTATGACCGCACTGCAGGCTCTATGCGACTAACATTCATGGCAACTGTACCATTTACAGTGCTATTGTATGTACTTGCTGCTCCAACAGTTACTTTGATTTACAATGCACCTAAGGCAGAATTAGCTACACAAATCACTGCGTTCTCTATCTTCTTCCTCGGTGTACACCAAGTAACAACAGGTATCTTACAAGGTCTTAACAAACCGCGTATTCCTGTAATTAATATGGGTATTGCGTTAGTAATCAAAGTCATCCTGAACTGGACATTAACGGCCATCCCATGGCTTGGTATCGGCGGTGCCGCTTGGGCAACCGTTGCTGATATTGGCTTTGCAGCGTTACTCAACTTGATTTATATCAAAAAATACACAGGCTACTTCCTCGATATTTCCCTTCTATGGAAAAATGTGGTCAGTGCCGGTGTTATGGGTATACTCATCTTTATGAGTTACCACTACTTAACAGATATTTTACCAATGTGGGTTAACTTCATACTCACAGGTATCGAAGGCTTATTGCTCTACGTTATTATCATGGTTCTTTTAAAAGGACTTAATAAAAATGATGGTGCAAGCATGCCACTCATTGGTAGATTTTTTAGATAATTATATAAAACCAAGAGGACTGACTCATTTGAGTCAGTCCTCTTTTTATACTACCTATATAGATACCTGTCTCTTATACACATCTGACGCTGCCGACGAGCGATCTAGTGTAGATCTCGG
>USAV01000047.1 GCA_900552715.1 uncultured Veillonella sp. | reverse complement strand
GTTCGTGCATTGAACTCCGATATCCGCGGTTTCAAAAACTCCTCTGGTGGCGTTATTCCTTGGATCCGTTTATACAATGATACAGCTGTTGCGGTAGACCAATTGGGTAAACGTAAAGGCGGTGCTACAGTAACACTTGATATTTGGCACAAAGACTTCTACGAATTTGTAGAGCTTCGTACAAATAATGGTGATGATCGTCGTAAAGCGCACGATATCTTCCCTGCTATCTCCGTACCAAACATCTTCATGGAACGTATGATTGCACGTGAAAACTTCACGTTATTTGATCCTCATGAAATCTTAGCTGTAAAAGGCTATGCTTTGGAAGACTACTACGATACTGATGATAATAAAGAGTTCACAAAACGTTACCTCGAATGTGAACAAGATCCTAACTTACACGGCATCGAAGTGCCAGCATTAGATATGATGAAAAAAATCATGCGCTCTGCTGTTGAAACTGGTACACCATTCATCTTCTTCCGTGATACCGTAAATGCTGCAAACCCTAACAAACATGCGGGTATGATTTACGCATCCAACTTGTGCCACGAAATCGCACAAAACGTTGGCTTTACAAATCTTGCTGAAGAAATCATCAACGAAGATGGTACTATCACTACTAAAACAAATACAGGCGACATGGTTACATGTAATTTAAACTCCATCAGCCTTGGTCGCATTACTGACGAAGAATTAGAAGAAAACATTGCTCTTCAAATTCGCATGTTAGATAATGTTATCTCCATCAACCAAGCGCCAGTACCAGAGTCTCGTATGACATCTGATAAATATCGCGCTATCGGTCTTGGTACATCTGGTTACCACCACTACCTCGTAAATCACGATATCCAATGGGAATCTGATGAGCACATCGAAGTAGCGGACAAGTTGTTCGAAAATATCGCTTACTATGCTATCAAAGCGTCCATGGAATTGGCGAAAGAAAAAGGTGCATACCCTGCGTTCAAAGGTTCCGAATGGGAAACTGGTGAATACTTCACACGCCGCGGCTACACATCCGATCGTTGGAAACAATTAGCTGCAGACGTTGCTAAATACGGTATCCGTAATGGTTACTTAATGGCCGTAGCTCCTACTGGTTCTACTTCCAACATTGCGAATACAACAGCTGGTATCGACCCTATCTTCAAAAAATTCTTCATCGAAGAAAAGAAAGGTTCTTTCACACCAAAAACTGCTCCAGATTTGAACAACAAAACATTCTGGCTCTACAAAGAGGCGCATACAATCGACCAACAATGGTCCATCAAAGCTTGTGGCGTCCGTCAACGTCATATTGACCAAGCACAATCTTTCAACTTGTACATCACCCCTCAAATGAAAGCAAAAGAAATTTTAGACCTTTATATTGAGGCGTACAAACAAGGTATCAAAACAATCTACTACATCCGTAACCAATCCCTTGAAATGGATGAGTGCACTAGCTGCTCCTCCTAATACGAGATGTGTATATAAGTCTGATGACGACCTATAGCAGTATAGGTCGCATCGTTGTATAAAGGAGTCCTACTATGGATAAAAAACTGATCTTCAACGAACATGGTGAACGTGGCACGCAATCTATGATTGGTGGCAATACCACAAACCTTCGCGAATGGAACCGTATCAAGTACGACTGGGCTAACCAAATGTACCGTACAATGCTCAACAACTTCTGGATTCCTGAAGAGATTTCCTTGAACGAAGACGTTAAGCAATTCCCATACTTAACAGATTACGAACGCCGCGCATTCGACAAAATCATTGCGTTCTTGAACTTCCTTGATTCCATTCAATCTGAAAACTTGCCTAACTTGAGCCGCTATATTACAGCTTCTGAAGTGGCATCCTTATTGAATATCCAAGCATTTCAAGAAGAAATTCACGCTCAAAGTTATTCCTACATTTTGGACACTGTAACAAACCCTATTACACGTGACAAAATCTATGACGAATGGCGTACAGATAAAACATTGCTTGAACGTAACCGTTTCATCGCCGATGCATACCAACGTTTCAGCGATGATCCTAGCGAAGCAAACCTTATTCATACAATCATTGCGAACTATATCTTAGAAGGTATCTACTTCTACTCTGGCTTTAGCTTCTTCTACACATTGGCACGCCAAGGTAAAATGACAGCTACATCCACTATCTTCAAATATATCAATCGCGACGAAGTAACTCACCTTGTATTGTTCCAAAACATCATCCGCGAGTTACGCCGTGAACGTCCTGACTTGTTCACTCCTGAACTAGAAGCGAAAATTACGGACATGATTCGCCAAGGTGCAGAGAACGAAATCGCTTGGGGTCAATACATCACTGATGATAAAATCCTCGGCCTTAACAATGTTCTTATCGAACGCTATATCAAATATCTTGCAAACATCCGCTTAGAAGCAATTGGCTTACCTCATCTATATCCTGAAATCAAGGAAAATCCTATGGAATGGATCGAAAGCTTCTCCAACTTAAATAGCACAAAAACTGACTTCTTCGAAGCAAAAGTTACAAACTATACAAAAGCAGCAGCATTTGATTTCGATGACTTAGAATAAAAAAAAAGGATGCTTTCACAGAAAACTGTGAAAGCATCCTTTTTTAGTCCCCAACGCCACCCTCATCAAAATAGTTGACACATGGTAATACATTATAAAAAATAACCATACATTTATACCCGATAAGGGCCTACACGATACATATCATCAACGCCCCGTACATGTAATGTCATCTTTTTACGAATTAAGCAATCGTGGCTTTGTATCCACCCTATCTTGATTACCAACTTGTAATTAGTACTCTATTAAATCAACAGTCCAGTTAGTGGATTGTAATAAGTTATCTAATGTGCGAATCTCCTTAGATATTTTATCTGCTGTTTTTTGTAATTCACTAACATTTACAGTTGCTATCATTTTAATTTCTGATCCACGAGCCCTATAATTGATAGCACTCGCACTATCTGCTAACGCACGATATGCAGAAAGCCGCATAATAGCACCTTCTTTTTCCGCTATAATTTGCGTTAAAGAGCGGCCTTCAACAATAGTTGTACAGTTAGTGAGATTAATATCTTTAATGAGTTGTTGAAATCTTGCAATTGCCGCTTCTAATTCTTGCATCAATACTTTAGGGTCTTCATTAGGTATTTCCCCTTCTTGTACTAAACTATTTTGATTTAAACGACCTCGCAAATCACTAATTTTCTTATTTAAATCAGCTCGTTCTTGTAATGCCTCTGCTAGTTTCATAAACGCTCACCTCATACTTTAAAATATATGGATATTAATATACTAACTAAACAGATACAAACTATTATATTTAGTATCTAGTTTCTTATAATTCTTTCCGCATCATCACATGAGGGCATCCTTCATCAAGGTATTCCTCCCCTTCAGCTTTATAGCCAAGGGATTCGTAGAATAGTTTTGCCTGTACTTGGGCTGACAAGGAGCACGTTTTAAATCCATCACGACGAACACCATTTTCTGCGGCCATCATAATCTTAGTGCCTAGGTGTTGTCCACGATATAGCTTACGTACCGCCATGCGCCCAATATGCGCATCTCCGACTGCGTCACTTGGAAAATATCGGCACGTACCAGCCGCTTTGCCATCTATAGATAAGAGAACAAATTTTGCTATATCATCGATTTCATCAAACTCGTCTTCAAAGCCCTGTTCTTTCATAAACACATCGATACGAATTTGTTTTATTTCATCAGTTATATGATCTAAAATTTGAATAATCATATTTCCTCCACAGCTATTCATATATCGCTATTTGTGTAAAATCATTTTTGTTATACTGTACCTAAGAGACCCAATTGACGTGAGTTAGGTTCATCACCGAAAGGTGGTGATACTATGACAAAACATGAAATTACATATGTAGTTATCATAATTTTGTTATCCGTAGTTACTATCATTGCCTTAGTTAAATAAGGTAATGAAAACGCCTAACGTAATGAGGTGGCTAGACCTCTAACACGTTAGGCGCATCATTTTTACCCAAATTTTAGATGAGCCTAACGCTACCGACACGTTGATTGGCTCTCTTTATAAACTCATTATACTACAATTTAGTCATGAATAGCAAAAATCATTTTTATACAAAAGGCCTTATTACATCTGCATTTCAACCAATTTATCAATCCTATTATTTTTAAAACTTCCATGAAATTCATTTTTAGGTGTTGCATAATTTTATCATTTGGGTTTATACTATATCCATAATTTTTAGAAAGGAGCAACCAAAGATGACTAACCAAATTAGCCTAGCTACAAAACAATACTTTTATTGGTTCTTTATCCAACGTACGGGTAAGGAACTATTTGTGGTACGCTAATTAAGATTGAGTCATTATTAGTTGCTTAGAATAGTAAAAGGGCTACCCGTATTAAACTACGGGTAGCCCTTTTTTGTTTGCTATCCCGTATGGTGAGCCCTACTATTCACTGTAGTTACAAGGAGGATTTATCATGATTATTACATTAAAACAAAACGCAGCAACAGCAGAGGTATCTCGTTTACGCAGTGAATTAGAGGCAAAAGGCTTCATTATCCATCCAGTAGAAGGCGCTCGCTACAATATCTTAGGTCTTATCGGAGACACTGCATCCCTCGATGCACGTCAAATCGAATCCCTTGATTTCGTAGATAAAGTAACTCGTATTCAAGAACCATACAAAAAAGCAAACCGTAAATTCCATCCAGATGATTCTGTAATCAACGTAGGTGGCGCACTTATTGGTGGTGGTCACTTCGCAGTAATGGCTGGTCCTTGCTCCGTTGAAACACCTGAACAAGTATTAGAAACAGCAAAAGCTTGTAAAGAAGCTGGTGCCACAATCCTTCGCGGCGGCGCTTTCAAACCTCGTACTTCTCCATACTCCTTCCAAGGTATGGGTCCAGAAGGCTTGGAATTGTTAGAGCTAGCTAAAAAAGAAACTGGTCTTCCTATCGTTTCTGAAGTAATGGACATTTCCCAATTACAATACTTCGATAATGTAGATATGCTTCAAATCGGCGCTCGTAACATGCAAAACTTCACACTTTTAAAAGAAGTAGGTAAATTAAACAAACCAGTTCTCTTAAAACGTGGTTTGTCTGCTACCTACGAAGAATGGTTGATGGCTGCTGAATACATCATGTCCGAAGGCAATGAACAAGTTGTATTATGCGAACGCGGTATCCGCACATTCGAAACTAAAACTCGTAATACATTAGACGTAACAGCAATTCCTATGATGCACGAATTATCCCACTTACCAATCATCATGGACCCTAGCCACGCTGCAGGTATGAGCCGCATGGTTCGTCCACTTTCCCTTGCATCTGTAGGCGGCGGTGCAGACGGCCTTATGATCGAAGTTCACAACGATCCATCCAAAGCATTATGCGACGGCCCTCAAGCATTACGTCCAGACCAATTCACTAGCCTTATGAAAGAAGTTATCGCATTGCGCCAAGCATTGGTAGAATGCACTAAATAATCTCAAATATCACACAAATAAGCTAGTATCCGTTATAATAGGTACTAGCTTATTCTTTTATGAAAGGAACTGTTATGACTCGCATTCATATTAACGCGTCCACACCTTATGACGTTGTCATCGAGGAAGGCGCTTTACAACGCATCACCGATTATATTAAGCCGTTAAAACCAAATTGCCGTGTTATCATCGTCAGCGACAGCAATGTGGCACCTCATTATTTGGATTCTGTGAAAACTAATATGGAACATGCGGGTTATACTGTTTGTAATTATGTATTCCCTGCTGGTGAAAGCTCAAAAAACGCTCATCAACTCATCGATTTAGTAGAATATATGGCAGCTCAATCGTTAACGCGTAAAGATTTACTTATCGCTCTTGGCGGTGGCGTTGTGGGCGATATGGCCGGTTTTGCAGCAGCTACCTACTTACGTGGTATCAACTATGTACAGGTTCCTACATCCCTATTAGCCGCAGTAGACTCCTCTGTAGGCGGTAAAACAGCAGTCAATCTAGAAGCAGGTAAAAACTTGTGGGGTGCTTTCAAACAACCTATCCTTGTCCTCTGTGATCCTACAACCCTCCATACATTGCCAGACATGGAATGGAAAAATGGTTGTGGGGAAATTATCAAATACGGTTTCCTCGATGTACCAGGTTTATTAACCCAACTCGAACACAAACCATTAATAAAACATCGCGATAGCGTGAGTGCCGTCATCGCTCGTTGCGTTCAAGCAAAGGCGGATATAGTTGAGCAAGATGAACGCGAGTCCGGTGTTCGTGCCCTCTTAAATCTAGGTCATACCTTTGGTCATGGTATTGAAAAGGCCAGCCATTTTGAAGTCCACCATGGCTATGCTGTAGCCATCGGTATGGTCCTCATGGCACAAGGTGCTGTCAAACATGGAGAATTAGATAGAAAGGCATTAGACAAATTAAAGGCCCTCATCGAAGCACACGATTTGCCAACTACTACGACCATAACAAAAGAAGAAATCCTTGCAGCTGCTAAGCACGATAAAAAAAGTGAAGGAGCAACTATAAAAATCGTAGTTCCTACAAGCTATGGCCATAGCGAGCTCAAGGTGGTAACACACGAAGAGCTTGCCACTTATTTAGACTAAGATATAAAGGAGATTTATATGCATTCCGTAACGAACGCCATTCCTACAGGAACGATTGCGTCCATCCCAGCAAAGGCACATGCACACCGCGCATTAATTTGTGCAGCCCTTGCTAACTCTCCATCTACTATACTACTAAGCCGTACCTCTAAGGATATCGATGCAACAATGGACTCCTTACGAGGCTTAGGAGCTCACGTAGTATATGAAAATAAAATTGTTACCGTTACTCCTGGCCCCGCTCCTGCAAAGGGCAATGTAGTACCTCACGAATCAGGCACAACATTACGCCTTTTATTACCTGTAGCAGCATCCATCTGTAATGATGTAGATGTAGATGCCAAAGGTCGTTTACCAGATCGCCCACTCGAACCTATGCTAGGTGAAATGAAAGCGCATGGCGTAACATTCTCCCAAGATAAACCGCCATTTACTATGACAGGTCGTCTTCAAGGGGGCAATTTCTCCATGGTAGGCGATGTAAGTAGTCAATTCTTCTCTGGTTTATTGTTGGCAGCCCCTCAAATTGGCTTATCTACTATTACGTCTACGACACCGCTTCAATCTAGCGATTATGTAACATTAACTACTGAAACAATGCGAGATTTTGGTGTCGAAGTAGAACACACTTTACCAGACACAAACATCAATGAGGCTTTCACAGTACCATTTGGTGCGTCCTTCATAGGTCGTGATAATTACCAAATCGAAGGCGATTGGTCTAATGCAGCAATCTGGATGGTAGCCGCTGGTATGACGGGCAAACCAATTACTATTACTGGTATGAACAAGAATTCTGTACAAGCAGACCGCCGCATCATGCAAGTTATGATTGATGCTGGTTGTGATGTGGTATGGGATGGTATGAATGTAACGGTTACAGGCCGAGCGTCGAAACCAATTCATGTAGATCTAGAGCAAATGCCTGATATGTTGCCTGTTATGGCAGCCCTCGCTTGCTCTATTTCTGGTGAAACCTCCTTTGTTAAGGGTGCTCGCCTACGTTTGAAAGAATCTGATCGCCTTGTAGCTGTTGCCAATCTCGTAAGAGATCTAGGCGGTACCGTTCGCGAAGAAGGCGATGACCTATATATCATCGGTAGTGGTATACTTAAAGGTGGACAAGGTGATTGCGTAAATGACCATCGCCTCGTTATGGCTGGTACATTGATGGCCCTCATCAGTGAAACCCCTGTTACCTTAAAAGATAGCGAAGCTATCACAAAATCCTATCCACACTTCTTTGAGGACTGGAATTTACTAGGCGGTAATGCACAACCAGTTTAGATTTCTAATCGTATCTAGTGTAATCTAATAGATAATAGAAATAGTACGTACTATATAGTAGGAGTTAATATAATGGCATCTAATTTCGGTAAAACCATACAGGTATCTACCTTTGGCGCCTCTCATGGGTATGCCATTGGCGGTATTGTAGAGGGTCTGCCTTGTGGACATACCATCGATATCGATGAGTTAAAAGCCTTCTTAAAGCGCCGTGCGCCAGGGCAAAATCAATTAACAACACAGCGTAAGGAAGCCGATACACCTGAATTTTTAGCAGGTATGGTAGACGGCATGCTCAGTGGTTCCCCATTGGCATTTATGATCCGCAACACATCTCAACACTCTAGCGATTATAATAACTTACGCGATATCCCTCGCCCCTCTCATGCGGATTTTACAGCCCGTATGCGCTACGGCGACAAGGTAGATATGCGCGGAGGTGGTCACTTCTCAGCACGCCTTACAGCTCCGCTTTGCGTAGCTGGTGGCATCGCCCTTCAATTATTACGCGAAAAAGGCATCGAAATCCACGGCCATTTAAAACAAGTGGGAACGATCCAAGATGCTCCTATCGATATGGTTCATCCAGATATGAAAGCATTAGCTAATATCGCTACAGAACCAATTGCTATGGTTGATCCACAAAAACGTAACGAAGTAGAAACCCTTGTTATGAACCTCAAAAAAGATGGGGACTCTACCGGTGGTATCGTTGAAGTCGTTGCTACCGGTCTACCAATTGGCCTTGGCAATCCAAATTTTGATGGCATTGAAAACCGCTTAGCTCGCGTAATCTTTGGGGTACCCGCCATTAAAGGCGTATCCTTTGGCGGTGGCTTTGATATGTGTGCACAACTTGGTTCCGCAGTAAATGATGCTTTCACTATGAACAACGACAAGATTACAACAACTACTAACAATAGCGGTGGTATCCAAGGCGGTATTACTAATGGTTTGCCACTCATTATGCAAGTAGGCATCAAACCAACACCATCCATTTATAAAGAACAACAATCTGTGTCACTTTCACAAAAAGAGGACACATTGCTCACAATCCAAGGTCGTCACGACCCATGCGTAGCGCTTCGTGCAGTACCTGTAATCGAAGCTGTTACGGCCCTTGTTATTCTTGATTTCTTAGGAGATATTGACCATGAACTTAGATGAAGTACGCGTTAAAATTAACGACATAAACGATCAGATGCTCGAATTATTCAAAGAGCGCATGGAACTCTCCAAAGACGTAGCAGCAGCGAAAAAAGAAATGAATAAGGCCATTTACGATGCAAAACGGGAGCGCGATATTCTCGATAAGGTAACGAGAGATGCAGGTCCAGACCTCGATCTATATGCGCGTCGTTTCTTCGAAGCATTATTTAGCTTGAGCCGTACGTATCAGTCTGAACAATTATTCCAAGATAATGAGTTCACTGTAAAAATGAAAAAAGCCATTGAGCAATCCCCTACCTTGCCTCCTCAACGAGGCAGCGTAGCTTGTGCTGGCGTATTCGGCAGCAATGCACAAGTGGCATGTGATAAATTATTACCACTTAGCCAAATTCACTACGTAACAGGCTTCCGTGCCGTATTCGATGCCGTTGAGTCTGGTGAATGTCAATTCGGTGTATTACCTATCGAAAATAGCTCTAATGGTTCTGTAAAAGAAGTATATGACCTTCTAGAAGATCGTAAATGCTATATCGTACGCGGTACACGCCTATGGATTTCTCACGACCTACTCGTGAAAAAAGGCACAAAACTAGAAGATATTCATACCATCATCTCTCACCCACAAGCGTTGGGCCAATGCAGCCACTTCCTAGAAAAATTAGAAGGTGTCGAATTGCGCTCCTTTGATAATACAGCGCGTGCTGCACAGCTAGTAGCAGCCAGTGATGACCCAGGTGTAGCTGCTATCGCAGCACCTCAATGTGCAGACTTGTACAACTTGTCCCCATTGATGCGCAACATCCAAAATAGCGATAACAACTATACACGCTTTATCTGCATCAGCAAGGACTTCCATGTGTATCCAGGGGCTAATAAAATCTCTGTAGTAACCACAGCAAGCCATGCTCCAGGTGGTCTTGGTACATTACTTACCAAGTTTGCTAACATCGGTGTCAACCTTACAAAACTTGAGTCTCGCCCTATCGTAGGCCATAACTTTGAGTTCTTGTTCTACCTCGACTTAGAAGCATCCTTAGCGGATCCTAAGGTATTATCCGTTCTAGCAGAGCTTCATACATCCCAAGATAAATTCCGCTTGCTCGGTAATTATCCAGAAAACTAATATATTCATCCGTACTAGTGCCTATAAGAGCATATATAGTACAATGAATGTAGTCATAAAATTCCAATGGCTAATAGGTAGCAGCCTATTAGCCATTCTATGTATATTGACCTAGGAGGTCCTATGAAATTTGGTTTACTTGGCCGTACGTTGGGCCATAGCTTCTCCCCTCGCATTCATAGTGCGTTAGGGAATACAAATTACGAATTATTTGAGCGCGAACCAAGCCAATTGCAAGAGTTCTTCGCTGATCCAGAACTACAAGGCATTAACATTACCATTCCTTACAAGGTAAATGCCCTTGAAGCTTGTGATGTTGTGGATCCTCGTGCAGAACGCATCGGTTGTGTAAATACAATGGTTCGCAAGGATGGTAAATGGCACGGCTATAATACAGACTATGATGGTTTCGTGTTTACCTTACAACATGCAGGCATCGATGTATCTGGCAAGGAGTGTATCATTCTTGGCGATGGTGCTTCCTCTGCTACCGTCCACGTAGCTCTCGAAGATTTAGGTGCAAAAAACATCGTTCATTTATCTCGCAAAACAGCTCCATTCTATGGTGATGCGCCAAACTATTATGAAACAGCGCAGATTATTATTAACTGTACCCCTATCGGCATGTATCCTCACAATCCAGCCAATCTCATCGATATTACGCAGTTTTCTAAATTGGAAGGCGTTGTAGACCTCATCTACAATCCACGCCGTACGATTTTACTGTTACAAGCAGAAATGATGGAAATTCCTCATTGTGATGGCTTGCCATTCCTTGTAGCCCAAGGCGTTGAGGCCGCTAACCATTTCCAAGGTGAAAGCTTTGGCACGAAAGAAATCGAGCAAATCTTGCGCGATATGCGACGTGAAAAGGAAAATATCATCCTCATTGGCATGCCTGGTGTAGGTAAAACAACGGTTGGTAAAGCCCTTGGCGAAAAAATGGGCCGTACTTGCATTGATGTGGATCAAGAACTAGAAAAAGAAATCGGTGACATTTCTACCTATATTACGGAACAAGGGGAACCAGTGTTCCGCGAAAAAGAAGCAGAAATGATTGCAAAACTCGGCACTCAAACAGGCCTTGTTATATCCACTGGCGGTGGCTGTGTAACAGTGCCTAAAAACTTTGCACACCTACGCCAAAACAGTCGTATCTACCAATTAACACAACCTATAGAAAACCTATCTACCACCGGCCGCGTACTCTCTAGTGGCGGTATCGAGCGCTTACGCGAGCTCGAAGAAATTCGTACACCAATGTATGAAAGCTTCGCTCAATGCATAATAGAACATAACCGCAATGCACCAGAAACAGTAGCAGCTATCCTAGAAGACTTCGAAGCAAACTTATTATAAGAGCCTGTATATCACATTTGTAAAACCCTTTACAGATAAATGGCTAAGAGCATCTACATCTGAATTAGTAAGAGCCTCAATAGCTTTATAAGTAAATGCATTTACATCTGTGTTTCTAGATAAAACTAAAACTCATATTTTAACTTCATAGATATAGTACTAAAAGCAGTAGTTATTCCTAAGATAACTACTGCTTTTTTATATGTACTATTAATTATAGGTATTTGTAGAAAACTACATTTGCAATTACAATGTAATTACAAATGGAATTGATTAACGTAAATACCTTTTAATATAAAATCAACAATATGATCAACGAATTACAGTCACAAGCCAAAAGAATACTAGGAGAGATACTATGAAAACCGTAAACCTACAAGTCCGCATCAACGAAGAGCTAAAACAGGAAGTATCTAGCATATTAAAGGCACAGGGCCTATCCTATACATCCATGCTAGACGCACTATTTCGTCAAATCATTAAGGAACGTCGCATTCCTTTCGCTATTGCTTTACCCTCAACTCCTACAGAAAAAACACCAACGCCAAGTACACTCAACAATGACGGCACCTACGAACAACCCCGGACAACATTAAAGGCTTCAGATACAACAAATACGTACGGAGTATCAACAGAAAACGAGGTAGAAATATCCTTTGATAAAATTGATAAAACAGGCATACTCAATATCCGTATAAACCCTAAAGTTAAGACACTAACAACAGCTATCTTAAAAGAAATGGGATTAACTATATCATTATTGATTACACTAATCTCCAAACAAATACAATTTTCAAAAGCAATTCCTAAGTCAGTAAACAAGCCTATCGCTTGTGACTCTATGAATGCAGACTTTCTTACTGACGAAGAAATCGATCAACTACTGGAGTTGTCATATATAGATATAGAACAAGGTAATGTAACGCCTTTAGAAGATGTTATTTCTGAATTAAAGAAAGAAGGTCTTCTCTTATGATACATAAGATTTTACTGTCTAAAATCGCTAAGAAAGATCTACGAAATATACTATTATCTCTAAAAGAAAAAACAGAAGATTTAAACCTTATTCTTCAACATCAGTCAGAAATCATTGATAATGCATTCTCGCTTGATATTTTTCCTGAAAGGTATCCTTTATATCACGGAAAATACAATAAGCAAAATTTTCGAAAAATGGTCACAAAACATTATATTATCTTATACTCTATAAAAAATAAAACAGTAATAATTAATAAAATACTAGCGCAAGGTATGAACATATAAAAAAGTCGGCTCTCGCCGACTTTTTAATGTACTTTTACGCGTTTATGTTGTTGTTCGTCGAATACGCCATCTACGTCGATGGTATCAAGAATTCGTTTTAGTTCATGTACATCGATTTGGCCTGGTGCAGATGCTTTGCCAGCAGAGGCAAAGGTCATAGCATTGCCGAATAGAGCGCCTGCAGCACGTGTAATAGCACCTAGTGGACCCATAGCCATCGTAATGATTGGATCAGATGGATATAAGGCTTTCACTTCAGCCGTCGCTTCGAGGAGTGTAAGAACATCGCCTGTTGTATGCGGCATGACCGCCATCTTTGGCACGTCGGCTAAGAATTCTTTCATTTGAATGAGGCGATTTACAATGACCTCATGACTTGGGGTGCCATTAAAATCATGGTTACTCATGATAATCGTAATACCATGTACCTTGGCAAACTCAATAGTTTTGAGCATTCTATCTTGATCAAAGAAGAGTTCAATGTCGATAGCATCTACTAAACCTGTAGGAATAATGCGCTCTAACATTGTGAAGTAGTCTTGTGAGGAAATAGATTTCTCCCCGCCTTCACCCTTTGTGCGCCATGTAAATAACAAGGCACGACCTTTTAATTGAGGCTTGATGAGCATTAACAGTTCAATAATAGCGTCAATGGAGTGGGCCCGCTCGTAATAGTCAATGCGTAGCTCCACTACATGACACGGTGTATTACATGCTACTGCAGTGGCATCTAAAATTTCTTTCATTGTTGTGCCTACAATAGGCACACATATCTTTGTACCCTTTTCGCCGAGTACAGTATGACCGATACGGACCATAATAACTCCTTTCCGTCCCACAGGGTGAGACAAATGACTTACCTTAAACTAACTATATACCAATATTTTGGTAAAAGCAATCAATCTGCCTATATTGAATTGCTATTCACAAAAACCGTATGAAAGCCAGTTATTATGCACTAAAAATGTATTCTTAGATTAACGATTAACATAATTTTTTGTTATATCCTATTTTCACGGTCTTATTAAAATTGGTCATATTATTCAATCCTGATGTGTATATCTAATCTATCTAAATAATCTGTGTAAATAAAAACTCCACACATAATCTGATATGTACCCCCTTTACTGGACAACCAGTAAAGGGGGTATTTTCATGAGATATAGTTATGAATTTAAAAGGAAAG
>USAV01000046.1 GCA_900552715.1 uncultured Veillonella sp. | reverse complement strand
GGCAATATATTTCAGTTTGCCCATGAACAACGAATTGAACCATATGAGGTAATTGATTTTAGCGCTAATATTAATCCTCTTGGACCTAGTCAACGTGGATTGGATGCATTAAATAATCAATTACGTTATATTTCTCATTATCCAGATGCTACAAATGATGATGTGTTAAATGCTATTGCTGATACATATGGAATGGATAAGAATCAAATTATAGTCGGCAATGGTGCAGCTGAGTTATTGTATGCCATTTGTCGGTTACCTGGATATACTGGTGCGTTTGTACCAGCACCAGGATTTTCTGAGTATAAAGAGGCTCTTGAAGCAAGTAAGATTCCTGTACGTGATATTTTTTATCGCCCTCGGGAAGATGATAATGGAAAACCTTATTTTGAGGTACCATATTTGGCATTAGAAACCTTTGCAGCTGAACTAAAAGGGCAAGATGGTCGCATCATTGTATTTTTAGGTAATCCTAATAATCCAGATGGTACATTACTTGATAAAGATCATATTCGCACTGTAGCGAGCATGTTGAAAGATGCAAATAGCTTACTTGTTATAGATGAATCATTTATCGATTTTGTTGGAAATGATCCATTACAAGATAATGAGCATTCTATGCGCTCTTTAGTAAATGAATTCGATAATGTCATCGTGGTTCATTCTTTCACAAAATTTTATGCTGTACCAGGCCTTAGAATTGGTGCTGCTTATGGTAACGAAAAATTAATTAGTCAACTACATCAATATATTCCTAGTTGGTCTGTAAATACATTGGCCCAAGCTTATACAGAGGCTGCTTTGAATGATGTTGATTATATAAAAAGAACAAAACAAGAATTAAATGAGGAAAGATCATTTATGTATAATGCATTAGATGCAATAGAAGGGATTACCGTATATCCACCGTCCGCCAATTTTATCTTGTTCAAAGTAAATCGTGAAGGTATTACAGCAAATACGATTAATGAAAATCTAAAGAGAGATAACATGATTGTACGCAATTGTAACTCTTATGTAGGTCTCAATAATCAATGGGTACGCATTGCTATTAAAGATCATGATACTAATATCAAATTAGTAGAGAAGCTAACAGATATTTTGAAAGTATAGGAAGATTATGAAGACATTATATATTGTGCGCCATGGCGAAACTGATTGGAATAAAATGGGGAAATATCAAGGCATTACAGATGTTCCTCTAAATGAAAATGGTTTAAATCAAGCTAAGGCCTGTGGTGAAGCTCTTAAAGATATAACCTTTGACCGTATATTATCGAGTGATTTAAGTCGTGCTTTAGTTACAGCCGAAACTATTCGAGGCAACCGCACTACACCTATTACAGTAGATAAACGATTGCGAGAGCTTAATTTTGGTGACTGGGAAGCTATGCTATTCTCAGATATTGAAGCACGCTGGCCGGGCCTAATTGATGAGATGTATTTGAGACCTCATCTTGTAAAAGTTCCAAACGGAGAAAGCTTTAAAGATTTACAAGATCGAGCATGGGCAGGTCTTGAAGAATTTCTCAACAAAAATGATGAAGAGGAAACACTTTTAATTGCATGTCACGGCGGAACTATTCGAACATTATTATGTAAATTATTAGATATTTCAATTAGTCATTGTTGGAATTTTAGCCAAGGTAATACGGCTATTAACCGTATTTTCTATAATGGTATGGGCGAATATGATCATAATATTTTGAATTTGCTCAATGATACGGCCCATGTTGAGTTACTACAAGGACATGTATAATGCGACTCGATAAATTATTAGCTAATAAAGCCTACGGTAGTCGAAAAGAGGTCCATCAACTCATAAAGGATCAGAGAGTTACCATTAATGGTGAAGTAGCAAGAAAAAAAGATATTCATGTAGATATTGAGTCTGATGTCATTGCAGTTGATGGTCAAATTGTTAATACCAAACAACATTACTATGTTAAATTTCATAAGCCTAAAGGCTATGTTACTGCTGTAGAGGATGCAAGTCATCCTGTCGTAATGGATTTATTGCCCCCTGAATATATAAAAATGGGCGTGGTCCCTGTGGGAAGATTAGATAAAGATACAGAAGGTCTACTTTTACTTACCAATGATGGTGTTTGGGGACATTCTATTATTAATGGCAATAAGCACGTATCAAAGGTATATTACGTAGAATTCGAAGGTGAGTTAACCGAAGAAGGCATTCAACGTATTAAGGAAGGTATCGTCCTAGGCGATGGAACCCATTGTAAGCCCGCTTTAATTGATATTTTATCTCCCAAATCTGTACATATCACAATTGAAGAAGGTAAATATCATCAAGTAAAACGTATGATTGGCGCTGCTGGTGGAACTGTTACCTATTTAAAGCGTTTAACTATAGGTCATATAGATTTAACCGGTATTGAAGAGGTTGGTTCTGTACAGGACTTATCCTCAGATGATATAGAGGCTTTCAAAAAATAGCATAAAATTCTATTCAATATAGGTATTTTATGGTAAGATTAATTGTACTTTATAGACTAGGAGCATGATTATGAATGGATTAAATCTGCTACAACAGTATATTAAAGAGCAAGAATTAACAGGCGTCATTTTGATGAGCCCTATAAATTTACATTATTTTGCTGGTTTTACTGGTACAACAGGGTTTGCTATCATTACTCAAGATAAAGCCTTTATGATTACCGATTTCAGATATACTGAGCAAGCTACAAAACAATGTGAAGGGTATACAGTCATTCAATATGAATCCTCTGTTATGGATACTCTTGTAGACATATTCAATGAACATCATATTCACGAAGGTTTATTTGGTATTGAGGGCAAACAAATGCCTGTTGATACATACGAAACCTTATGTGATACATTAGATGAACGCTTTAATTTTACGTCTATCAATTTTGCTAAACTACGAGCAGTTAAGCGTGAAGATGAATTGGAATTATTGCGTAAAGCAGCTAACATTGGTGATGAAGCTTTCGCCGCATTGCTACCACAACTAAAGGTAGGAATGACTGAAAACGAAGCACGTATCATATTAGAATCAGAAATGTTAAAACGTGGTTCTGAGGAACCTTCCTTTGCAACTATTGTAGCTTCTGGTAATCGGTCTAGTATGCCTCATGGTGTAGCTAGTGATAAGGTCATCGAAGCAGGTGATTTTGTTACCTTTGACTTTGGTGCCGTATATAAGGGTTATCATTCCGATATGACTAGAACTATTGTAATGGGGCCTGCCTCTAAATTACAAAAGAAGTTATATAGTATAGTTTTAGAAGCACAAAAACGTGGCGTAGCCGCAGTTCGATCAGGTATAACTGGCAAAGAACTTGATGCAGTATGTCGTGATTATATTAAAGAACATGGATATACCAAGGAATTTAATCATGGTACTGGTCATGGCGTAGGTCTTGAGATTCACGAAGAACCAGTGGCCAATACTAAATCCGATACGGTATTTACAGAAAATATGATCATTACGGTAGAACCTGGCATTTATATTACAGGTACTATCGGATTGAGAATAGAGGATAGTGTCATCGTCAAATCTGACGGCTATGAGGTGTTGACACATAGTCCAAAAGAGTTAATTGAAATAGGTATTTAGAAGGAGAAGAGTTAGATGATTTCCAGTAATGATTTTCGTCCAGGTGTAACCGTTGAAATCGACGGTAATGTATGGCAAGTAGTTGATTTCCAACACGTTAAACCAGGTAAAGGTGCTGCATTCGTACGTACTAAAATGAAAAATTTGCAAACTGGTTCTGTAGTAGAGCGTACTTTCAATGCAGGTGAAAAAGTGCCTAAAGCACATGTTGATCGTCGTCGTATGCAATATTTGTACGAGTCTGATGGCTCTTACACATTCATGGATAACGAAACATATGATCAAGTTGAACTTAACCTTGAACAATTAGGTGATGCTAAAAACTTCCTTCTTGAAAATATGGAAGTATCCATCATGTTCTTCCAAGGTATCGTTATCGGTATCGATTTACCTGTAGCTGTTGAACTTCGCGTAGTTGAAACAGATCCTGGTATCCGTGGCGATACTGCTACTGGTGGTAACAAACCAGCTGTATTGGAAACAGGCTACACTGTAAAAGTACCTCTCTTCATTGAAGTAGATGATGTACTTCGTATTGATACTCGTACAGGTCAATACATCGAACGTGCCTAATACGTATTGATATGTATTGGGGCAAGATCTTTTCATGGAATCTTATTCCCCATATATCCTAACATTTGCACTGTAAGCACTTGTCGTCTATGTAATTATATATAGGGACAAGTGCTTTTTTTGAAAGAGGCCAGTATGACCAAGAAAAATACTGAACTAGAGTCGGGTAAAATTAAGATTAGTGAAGATGTATATGCTACGATTGTCACCATGGCAGCACTTGAAACAAAAGGTATACATCATATGAGCTCCACCTTTAATGATGGTGTTAATACCTTCTTTAGACGTAAATCTGATCATGAAGGTGTAAAAATATCATTTAATGATGAAGGTGCTATTTCCGTTACATTATATGTGTGTATTCAATATGGATATCGTATTCCTGATGTGGCCTTACGTTTACAAGAACGTATAAAAACAGCTTTAGTTTCTTATACAGAAATTGAAGTACAAACCATTGATGTAGTGGTACAAGACATTGTATTTGATGATTTAGTAACACCATCACAGCCTTAGGAGGGTATCTATATGAGTTCAGACAATCAATTAAACTACGGATTAGATATGGATACCATAGATATTGCAGACTCTGTCATCATTGATGTAGCAACAAAAACATTGGCTACGATTCCAGGTATTCATTCTTTAAGCCCTCGCTTTTACGATGAATTAGTAGAGGGAATTACACATGCCTTTGGTCAACGTAGTTTACCAGGTATCAATGTTAAACATCGTAAAGGCTTTATTGAAATCAATATTTATATTAAAGCATTGTATGGGTACAATCTAATTGAGTTATCCAAACAATTGCAGTTAGAAATCAAACAAACCTTAAAAAATATGCTTGATCTTGACCATGTTAAGGTAGATGTTCATATTGAAGGTATTGTTAAAGAAAAGGAGCCAACTCTACATGGTAATTAAGCGAAATCGACGTGAAGCACGTCAATACGCATTTCAAATGTTATATGCTAATGAATTTCATACCGATCAAAATGATGTGCAGTTTCCAGAAGGGCACATGCATAAATCGATGGATAAGGCCTACGCTAATAGCATTATAAATGGTGTATTATCCGCTTCCGAAACAATCGATGCCACATTACAACCATTCTGTAAATCACGTAAAGTTGAAAATTTAGATAAAGTTGATCGCGCTATTTTACGTATTGCCCTATGGGAAATGACAAATGAAGCTGACCCTTTGGAACCATCTATAGCTATCAACGAAGCTATTCAATTGGCTAAGGATTTTGGTTCTGATTCTTCCTATAAATTAATTAACGCAATTTTAGATGCATATAATAAGAGCAAATAATGAAACGATATTACTTAGGCATTGATACTAGTTGCTACACTACAAGTTGTGCCATTATAGATAGCGACTTTCACATAGTTGGTGAAGCTCGTAAAATCTTAGAGGTCAAACAAGGTGAGCGAGGACTACAACAATCAAATATGGTCTTTCAACATACAAAGGCATTGCCTAAGTTGATATCTGAATTGCCACAACTTCCAATCAGTGGCATTGGTGTTAGCGGTTTTCCTAGACGTGAGGAAAATTCCTATATGCCAGCCTTCATGGTTGGGCTAGGATACGGGCAGTCTCTTAATCATTTGATGAATGTACCGCTACACGTTTTCGCACATCAAGAAAATCATATTTTAGCAGCACTACGAGAATTAAAAACAATTCCCAGTGAACCATTCTTAGCACTTCATTTATCAGGGGGTACTACGGAGCTCGTGTATTGTCATTATAAAGGTGAAGGCATATTTGATTCTCATATTATCGGGGGCTCTAAGGATTTACAAGGTGGACAATATGTAGATCGTATCGGTGTTGCTATTGGCTTGCCATTTCCTGCAGGGAAACATCTAGAAGCATTAGCATTACAAACTACAGAATATGATCCGTTACCATCTTCTGTAAAAGATGGTTGGATTAGCTTTGCTGGCCCATGTAGTGCGGCTATGCGATGTATAAGTGATTCTATGAATGCTATAGAAAAGTCTAATTTGGCGAGAGCTGTGTTCACATCCATAGGAAATGCATTAGAAAAAATGATTACCTATCATTTACAAAATAAACCTGTTCGAACATTGATTGCCGTTGGTGGTGTAATGAGCAATAGCTTACTTCGTCATCGTATGGAGCATTATTGTAGACGTAATCATCTTACATTACATGTAGCACAGCCACAATTTTCTGTTGATAATGCCACTGGCAATGCTTTTGGCGCTGCTTTTTTACAAGAAACTAGAGGGTAATCGTGAATGTATTAACCATTACACAATTAAACAATCTTATAAAGCGCACCTTAGACCGTGAATATCTACTTAAGAATGTCTATGTAAGCGGTACTATTATTAACGCAAAGCGCCATAGTAGTGGTCACATGTATTTCTCGTTAAAAGACGAAGAATCTGCTATTGATGTTACCATGTGGTCTAGTACTGTTATGCAAAAGGGCCTTGCCAATGCCATTCAGAATGGTTTATTAGTGACTGTAAAAGCATCTGTTAATTTTTACAATAAAATGGGCCGTTTAAATCTTATTGTATCCGATATGCAAATAGGGTCTAAAAGCCCATTACAGCTCGAATTTGATGCGTTAAAACGAGAGTTAACGGCGCTAGGATACTTTGATGACAGCCACAAACAAAGTCTTCCGTACATGGCAAGTTGCATAGGCATTGTTACATCTCAATCTGGTGCTGTATTACATGATATTTTACATGTCAGTGAGAGACGTAACCCACTAGTGCAATTTAAATTATTCTCCGTTCCTGTCCAAGGCAATACTGCAGGACCTGTTATTGCAAGAGGTATTGCTGCTGCCGATGCTGATCCCGAGGTGGATGTCATCATCGTTGGTCGTGGTGGTGGATCTATGGAGGATTTATGGTGTTTCAATGATAGAACTGTTGTAGAGGCGATTTATAATGCTAATACGCCAATTATTTCAGCAGTAGGTCATGAAACAGATTATACCTTATGTGATTATGTAGCAGATGCTCGTGGAGCAACACCTAGTCATGCTGCAGAAATGGCAGTACTTCCTATAACGACATTGCAAGATCAATTGTCAGAAAAAGAAGAGTATCTACATGAGTTTATACGGTATACATTACAACAGAAACGTACCGATTTAACATTGCTCTTTAATCGTAGATTAGGCATTCCAGCTCTACAATTTCTACATAAACAAAAAACACATTTACAAGAGCTTTCACAGTCATTAACCAATGCCACAAAAGAACGATGTAATACAGAGAAACATAGTCTAGCATTGTTAGCTCAACAATTAGAGTCTCTTAATCCATTACAGATGATGGTAAAGGGATTCGCAAAGGTTGAACATAAGGATAAACCTATAACGTCTGTTACACAATTACATCCAAATGATGATATACGAGTTACACTTGCTGATGGCTATGTTACTGCTACGGTAAAGGAGGCGCACAAAGATGGCCGCATCACTAAAAAGTTATGAGAAAAAATATAAAGCCTTAGAGGATATTGTTAAACAATTAGACGATGGTGATATGACTATCTCTGAACTTTTAACGCAATATAAGAAGGGCTTAACATTAGTAAAAGAATGTGCAGAAATGCTCGATTCTGTGGAAGATGAAGTACAACAAATTATCGAAGAAGTCCGCATCAGCGAATAAGGAGATTCTATGTTCAAAGACTATTTAGCGTCTAGCAAACAACATATTGAACAATGGTTAGGTGAGGTATTAAGTAGCCCAAATCAAGAATTTAAACCTCTTTATGAATCCATGAATTATAGCTTAATGCAAGGTGGCAAACGAATCCGACCAATCTTATCTAAAGCTGTATTAGAAATGCTTCATAAGGATCCAGCTGATTATAAGGAATTTCTATGTGCTATGGAGTGCATCCATACATATTCCTTAGTACATGATGATTTACCAGCTATGGATAATGATGATTATCGTAGAGGCAATTTAACAAATCATAAAGTTTATGGTGAAGGTATGGCTATTCTAGCAGGTGATGGATTATTGACATATGCTTTTCAGCTAATGACTACTAATACAGCTGCTACACCTCAACAAAAAATTGATGCCATCCAATGTGTGGCTACGGCTGCAGGCCCTGAAGGTATGGTCGGAGGTCAAGCCTTCGATATGCTAAGTGAAAATAAACATATACCACTTGAGGAGTTAAAGGTTTTACACCGAGGAAAAACTGGGGCTTTATTTAATGCATCTGTAGAATTAGGGCTCATCTTAGGCAATGCAGATACGACTACTCGAAAAGCGCTTATGGAATATGCTAATTGTTTAGGATTGTTATTCCAAATTACTGATGATATTCTAGATGTAACTGGTACAATTGAAGAATTAGGAAAAACTCCTGGCAGTGATATTCGCCAACATAAATCTACCTATGTATCCTTACTAGGTTTAGAGGAGGCTAAAAACCAAGCTTCTTTAGTTGGAAAACAGGCTCATGATGCCTTAAACTCTGTTTCTTATGATACATCTATACTAGCTGCACTAATTAATTATCTTTTAGAACGTACTAATTAATTGTTACGACCTGAAGAAGGTACAAATAATGATTGATATATTACCACAAATAGCACACAACTACATAGCGCAAGCCGCATTTTGGGGTTGGTTTACTGCTCAGGCTATCAAATTCGTATGGCAACTAGTTCGGCATGGTAAATTTCGTCCAGAACGATTAGTCGGATCTGGTGGTTTCCCAAGTTCGCATACATCCTTTGTAATCGCTACAACTACAGCCATATATCTGAAAAATGGAGCTTCTGATCTCTTTATCCTATCCTTAGTATTCTCTATTGTAGTCATGTATGATGCATCAGGCGTGCGATTAGAGGCTGGTCGTCAAGCTCAAATTTTAAACCAAATTGTAGATTATTTTACAAAGAAAAACATACCTGTTGTCATTACTCGTAAAGAGGCCTTAAAAGAGTTATTAGGACATACTCCAGTAGAGGTATTTGGGGGATTAATCCTCGGTATTATTGTAGCGTGTATTCAATTTTATTATATTTACAATGGTGTGATATGAGTAGTAAAGAACGTTTAGACATACTCCTCGTTAATCGAGGACTTTTTGAAAGTAGAGAAAAAGCAAAAGCTGCCATAATGGCTGGCCAAATCTTTATGGACACAACACGTATTGATAAGGCAGGTACAAAAATACCTGTAGATGCTAATATCGTAGTAAAGGGTAATACATTACCTTATGTTAGTCGCGGTGGGCTAAAGCTGGAAAAGGCTATTCAAACGTATCCTATAGATTTACAAGACGCTGTTATGGTTGATATAGGTGCTAGCACTGGTGGTTTTACAGATTGTGCTCTACAAAATGGAGCAGCTAAAGTATTTGCTATCGATGTAGGCTATAATCAATTAGCTTGGAAGTTACGTCAAGACCCACGTGTTATCAATATGGAAAAGCAAAATATTCGCACTGTCACGCCAGAACAATTAGGTGAACTGGTTGACTTTATTTCCATAGATGTAGCATTTATCTCTTTAGATAAAGTATTGCCTGTAGCTACAACATTGTTAAAAGATACAGGATCTCTCGTTGCTTTGATTAAGCCGCAATTTGAAGCTGGCAAAGAAAATGTTGGCAAAGGTGGTATTGTGCGCGACCCGGAAATCCATAAAGAGGTTTTACATCGTATCTTACACGTTGCTCATGATTGTGGATTATATGTTCATGGATTAACTTTCTCACCAATTAAAGGTATGGAAGGTAATATTGAGTTTTTAGGTTATTTTAAAAAGTACGAAGAAGGGGCTTTAACCATTGATGATACTTTAATCGATACAGTGGTTGCAGAGGCTCATTCATTATAGGAGATTACTATGCGTATCGGATTTTTCCCTAATATGGGGAAAAGCAATATTATGGCAGTTTTAAAAATGGCTGCACATATTTGTAAAGATGAAGGTATCGAAGTATTCTTGCCAGATGATCTCGAATCAGATGCACCTGCACGAGTACTTAAGATTCCTGAAACTCACATTTTAAGTCGTCCAGAAATCTTTAAACAAATAGATATTGCCTTTAGTTTTGGTGGTGATGGTACCATCATCCATTTGGCACGACAAATTTACCCATACAATGTACCTGTTTGTGGTATTAATCTTGGTGAGTTGGGTTTCTTAAACCAAATCGAAGTTCACCAAATGCAAAGTCATATTAAACGTATTGCCAAGGGTGATTATAATATCGAGAAACGTGGACATTTATATGCGTATATTGACCGTAATAATGGTAATGAAGAAGAATTAGTACCTATCATTAATGAAATTGTTATTACCCGTGCAGAACCAGCTAAAATGGCACGTATCAATATGTCCATCAATAATCAACATACGCAAATGTATCCTTCTGATGGCTTGATCATTTCTTCTGCCACAGGCTCTACAGGATATAATCTATCTGCAGGTGGTCCTATTATGAAGCCTGATAATAGATCAATTATTGTGACTCCTGTAGCACCACATCTTATTCAAGGCGTTTCTCTTGTATTGGAAGAGCATGATACAATTCAAATCACCATGCCAGAACGAGAGCCTCAATTACATATCTGTATAGATGGTACATTTGACTATACGTTTACCAATAAAGAAACATTACATATAAGCTCCAATCCAGTATATTGCTTATTCGTACGTTTTAAAGATCAATGTTTCTTTGGTACATTATTTAAAAAATTAGCCTCTCGTCGTGACGAGTTGTTATAATACTAAAATCTCAAGTGGGGTGATTTTGTGATTAACATTAACAATGCTGTTCAGTTTCAACATTTAATCTGGGATCGAGTAATGAAGCACGCTAATGTTGTAGTAGATGCAACATGTGGTAATGGCCATGATTTATTATATCTAGCAGAGCGAGCAAAAAAAGGCTGTCATTTATATGGCATCGATATCCAAATGAAAGCTATTAATAGTAGCCAAGAGTTATTGCAGTCAAATGATATAGCTGAAGATGTGAGCCTAACATTTATCCATGACTCCCATGATCGTGCATTAGCTAATCAATTAAAAGATGAAGTAATTGATTTAATGATTTTTAACCTAGGATATTTACCAGGTGCCGATCATCAAGTTATAACTAAACCGCATCAAACAATTGACGCTATAAAAGAGGGTTTAGAGAAATTATCTAAGTCTGGAGTTATCACAATTGTTGCTTACCCTGGAACAACAGAAGGGTTAGAAGAAATGCAGATCCTTAAATCGTATTTATCAGATTTAGAACAGAAATTGTATAATGTATGTCATTGGCATCCAATGAATCAAATAAATAATCCACCTGAGTTATTTATATTACAAAAACGATAAAAAGAAATATATCTTTATTCATTATGAATAAAAGTCATAAGAAACATGTAAAAGCCCCTTTATAGGGGCTTTTATTTATACATGCATATTATTATAGTTTTAAATTATTAATTTCGTATAAATAGATGAAGCCTATAGGCTATGTGTTTGTACGCCATCAATCTATAGAATGTTAACGTTTTTTTAAATATAAATATAATATGCATAACTAGTATGAGATATGCGATTTATACCATATATTAATTATGAATATATGGTATAATAATAGCAGAAAGATACTATTCTCTTTTATGTGCAAGTTTTAAAAAAGGGAGTTTAAAATGAAACGCTATCGCTATAACAAAATTAAAGAAATCGTGCAGTCCAAGGCGATTGAAACTCAGGAGGAATTAGCAGCGGCCTTATTAGAAGAAGGTATTGAGGTAACGCAAGCTACTGTTTCTCGTGATATTAAGGAATTGATGTTAATCAAAATTCCTACAGGCGATGGACACTATCGATATGCATTATCTCCAGAAGAAAATGTAGTTCTATCTCGTAGTCGAATCAATCGATTATTCCAAGATTCTCTAATTAAGGTAGATCATAGCTTGAATCAAGTTGTATTACATACAATTCCTGGTTCAGCTCAATCCGTAGCATTTTCTATTGACCATGCAAAATGGTCCGAAATCATTGGTACATTAGCTGGTGATGATACAATTTTGTTAATTGCAAAGTCTGAAGCTGAAGTTCCAGCAATTTTGGCGAAAATTCAAGATTTAATGAAGGACTAAATAGATGTTAACGCAAATGAGCATTCGCAACTTTGCGTTGATTGAGCAAATGAATATTTCATTTAATGATGGCATAACTATCTTTACCGGCGAAACTGGGGCAGGGAAATCCATATTAATGGATGCCTTTAGTATCCTTTTAGGAGAACGCGCAAGCAGCGAGTTCATTCGTCATGGTAAAGATAGTTTTGTTATAGATGGAATATTTGATATTGCTGATCACCAAAGTATACAAGAGCTATTAGAATCAAAAAATATTATGGTTGAGGAAGGGGAGTTAATTCTCTCCCGGTCATTTAACCGCAATGGTAAATCTACCATCTTAGCGAATGATCAACCTATACCATTAAAAGCATTAAAAGAAATTGGTCAACATTTAGCTGATATTCATGGTCAATATAGTAATCAACGATTATTAGATGCCGATACCCATCATGAATATTTAGATACCTATAATAAAGAGGGACAGAAGGCTTACAAGACCTATTTAGATGCCTATAAAGTATATAAGCAAGCAAAACAAGATGTAGATCATTTACAAGAAAATATGTCTGAACGAGCGCGAGAGCTCGATATGCTACGATACCAAATCGATGAGATTGAAGAAGCTGGACTAACTATCGGTGAAGATGTTTCTATTGCAGAGGAATTAAAACGACTCGATAGTTTTGAACATATTGATAAGGTATTAGGTTCTTGTTATGATGCCTTTTATAATGGTCGCCAACCATTACTAGATACAATCAACTCCATTAAGGTAGAGGTTAATGATCTTGTAAAATATGATGGCGAATTGAAAGAAGTATCTGAAATGGTTGATTCTGCTTATTTCCAACTGGAAGAGGCTGCTCAATCGTTAGATCGTTATAGAGATACTATTAGCTATGACGAAGAACGCTATAAGTATTGCCAAGATAGAGATACTACTATTTACGGCTTAAAGAAAAAATATGGTGAAACTGTAGAAGAAATTTTGGCTTACGAAGAAAAGGCACAAGCTCGTTTAGAGGAACTAGAAGGCCTTGTATTTGCACAAGATGAATTAGAAGCTCGTCTTGAAGAGGCGAAAAAGGTCGCAGAAGAAGCTTTAACAGTTTTACGTGACATACGTCTTAAAAATGCAAAGATCATTGCTAACGCTCTACATCAAGAATTAGTAGACCTAGGCATGCCAAAAGGAGAGATTCAGTTCCATATAGAGGATGGGGACGGCTTATCATCTTTAGGAGCGAAGTCCATTGAACTGCTATTCTCTGCCAATAAGGGGGAACAATTGTTACCTCTTCACAAGGTAGCCTCTGGTGGCGAATTAGCTCGGATTGCATTAGCCTTCAAATCTGTCTTCCGTAGTGATACGTTCAAGACAATGGTATTTGATGAAATTGATGTTGGTATTAGTGGAGATATAGCTTTAAAGGTTGCTGAAAAGATCCTACATCTCTCTAAGACTAATCAAGTATTCTGTATTACTCATTTACCTCAAACAGCAAGTATTGCAAAACAACATTACCATTTGGCTAAAATTGAGCAAGATGACCGTACTGTGTCAACATTGTCGGTACTTAATGAAGAGGAACGAGTAACACAAATTGCTTCTATGATGTCTGGTCGAGGCATGTCTTCCACTGCATTAGCAGCAGCTAAAGAACTAATTGACCATTTTAATTGACTAAAATCGCATAATTACTTATACTAATAGTATTA
>USAV01000045.1 GCA_900552715.1 uncultured Veillonella sp. | reverse complement strand
GCTGTAAAAGAAGTTGTAAAAGCAAACAAAGACTTTGTTCCTCCTTATGGTCATGGTGCAAGCCTTTATATTCGTCCATATATGATGGGTACAAACTCCGTTATCGGTGTAAAACCTGCAGATGAATATCAATTCCGTGTATTTACTACACCAGTAGGACCTTACTTCAAAGGTGGTGCTAAACCAATCAAAATTCGTATCACTGATTTTGATCGTGCAGCTCCTCATGGTACTGGCCATATTAAAGCTGGTTTAAACTATGCGATGAGTTTATATGCTATCACTGATGCTCATAACAAAGGTTATGCAGAAAACATGTACCTTGATGCGGCTACTCGTACACATGTAGAAGAAACTGGTGGCGCTAACTTTATCTTCATCACTAAAGATGGTAAATTAGTAACTCCTAAATCCGATAGTATCTTGCCATCCATTACACGTCGTTCTTTAATGTATGTAGCAGAACATTACCTTGGTATGACTGTAGAAAATCGCCCTGTTCATAAAGATGAATTAAAAGACTTTGCTGAAATTGGTCTTTGTGGTACAGCAGCTGTTATTTCTCCAGTAGGTCAAATCGATACTTCAGAAGGTACTATTAATGTACCAGCTGGTATGGATGATATGGGTCCTATCACTAAAAAATTATATGATACATTACTTGGCATTCAACATGGTGAAATCGAAGCTCCTGAAGGTTGGGTAGTTAAAATTTGCTAATCTTTTAATAGATTAATGTAGTAGATTATATAATTTAACACGTAAATAGAAATGGCATCTATCGTTTGATAGATGCCATTTCTGTTTTTTATTTTGTTATGTTAAATTAGAGATTAGGGTATTGTAAAATTAGTTATAGACTATTATTAAATTAGTTATTAGTTAGATTTTGCACGACTTACTACTTTAGCCATGAATTTTTCGTTATTAATAACAAATCGTTCATGAGTTCCTCGACCAATGATACCAACGCCGTCAGATGCTTCAATATCAAAGGTTATTTTACGTCCTTCTACAGCACTAACTGTAGCTTTAGCAGTTACTGTTGCACCAAGTGGAGTAGGGGCCTCATGAGTAATGGATAGAGCGATACCTACAGTGCCTTCGCCATCTTCTAAATATGGTTGTACTGCTGCTTGTGCTGCTTCTTCCATTAATGCACACATAGCTGGTGTGGCAAAGACCTCTAAAGAACCGGATTTCATTGTTTTAGCAATATTAGATTCTGTAACTGTTACAGTTGCCGTAGCTGTTTGACCTGCTGATACCATAATATACCTTCTTTCATTAAGAAAATTCTCGTTATAATAGTATTATACATCTTTCTATAATTTTTATGCTAATGTAATTATAACAGTCCTATAGAATCCGTGATATAATGGAACTAGTTTTTTATAAAACGAGGTATATATGAGTACAAAAAAATTAAAGCCTTCTGGTGAAGGTTGGGTACAGTTAATAGCAGGCATTGGTTTTGTCATTCTATTAATTGCCATCAATATAGTAGATCCTACATTCTATCCTACTATGTGGCATTTAGCGACGAGTGGATCTATGGATGAGATAGCAGAGTATATTCAAGGCTTTGGTCCTATGGCCATGGTCGTAAGTATGCTTCTCGATATTTTTGTTAATGCTGTTGGTTTCTTACCATCTATCTTTATATCTACAGCAAATGGATTAGTATTCGGTATGTGGCCAGGCATAATTATTTCTTGGCTTGCAGAAACAATTGGTGTAGTCATTAGCTTTTACATTATGCGTTACTTCTTGCGTGATACGGCGGATAAGCTTATTGCTAAGAGTACGGTATTGATGAAAGTAGATGATTTCTCCGGTAAAAATGGTTTTGTGGTTATGTTATTTGCACGATCCTTACCATACTTCCCATCTGGTGTTATTACGGCACTAGGTGCTATTAGTAAAATTAAACCGAGAGACTATATCTTAGCAAATTTAATTGGTAAATTCCCATCTACAGCTCTTGAAGTTGCTATCGGTACAGATATTGTAAATTTCCAAGAGAATATGGGGCGATTAGGAATTATTGTTCTTGTTGCAGGTGTTGTATACTTCATACTTTGGAAAGTGTATAAGAACTATATTAATAAGAAGAATGCGGAACAAGAACATGATCCTAATGCGTAATTTTTTAACGTAGTAATATTTTTAATTTAGTATATATGAAAGAGGCGATAGTATGAGCTTTTCTCTTCCTGAACGTGTCACTTTAAAAGGCCCTAATTTTATTCGCGAAGTATTTGAACGTGGTGTTGGCGTAGAAGGTTTTATCAGCTTTGGTATTGGCAATCCAGCACCAGAAGCGATTCCTGTGGAAATCATCGAAAAGGCATTCGATGAAGTGGTTCACTCTAATCCAATGAGTTTATTACAATATGGACCAATGCAAGGTGATGCACGTTTAGCGGAATTGACATTAGATCGTCTTGTAAAAGCACATAAGATGAATCCAGAAGGACAAGGCCTTATTATTTCTAATGGTGCAGGTCAATTATTAGGTCTTGTGCCAATTACTGTATTGGAACCTGGCGACGAAGTATACATGGATGAATTTACTTTCACAAGTGCCATCAATTCTGTACGCAACATGGGCGGTAAAGCATTAGGTATTAAGACTGATGAGTACGGCATGATTCCTAGTGAATTAGAAAAAGCCGCTCAGTCTGGTAAGGGTAAATATATTTATCTAATTCCTAATTTCCAAAATCCTACAGGTATTACAATGCCATTGGAACGCCGTAAAGAAATTTATGCCATTGCTTCTAAATATGATTTATTCATCTATGAAGATGATCCATATGGTGAAATTCGTTTCGCTGGTGAATACATTCCAACATTTAAATCTTTTGATACTGAAAATCGTGTTCTATATGCAGGTTCGTATTCCAAGACATTATCTGCTGGTTTGCGTGTAGGTTTCTTATTTGGCCCAGCTAAAGTTATTGAAGCTATTCAAGCATTAAAAAATAATACGGCAGGGCAAATGCCATTAGTTACGCAAAAAGTGGTAGCTAAAGTGCTCGATACAATCGATTACGACGCACATTTAGAAAATGTACGTAAAGTTTATAAAACAAAATGTGATGCCTTGTTAAATGCTTTTAACAAGTATGCAAGCTCTAAGGTTAAGTTAACACAGCCTACAGGTGGCATGTTTGCATGGATGACGATGCCTGAGGATGTAGATTGTGACGAATTCTTCGAAGCATGTATGAACCGTAACGTAGGGATTATTAAGTGTGGTGCCTTTGCGGCTGATGGAGCAGGGGAAGGTCATGCATTCCGCTTAAGCTATACAGTACCAACAGTAGAAGAAATCACAAAGGGCATGGAAATTCTCGGTGCTTTAACCAAAGAGTTCTGTGGCGAGTAATATATTGATAAAGTTTGATATGACATGATACAATGTAACAGTAGATACAGTGTATCTACCATATAGAATAAAAGTTTTACATATAGATGTGAGGTAGTTCCTCAAAGAAAGTAGGTGTTTACTATGGGTTGCGGTAGCAGCAGTGATTGTGGCGGATGTCCATCTAAATCTTCTGGTTGCGGTGGCGGCGCTCCTCAACAACCTCAAGATCTTACAGCTCCATTACACGAGCTTAGTTCTGTTAAACATGTAATCGGCGTAGTATCCGGTAAAGGTGGCGTAGGTAAATCCTCCGTTACAAGCTTAATGGCTATTACTATGGCGCGTAAAGGTTACAAAGTTGGTATCCTCGATGCAGATATTACAGGTCCTTCTATTCCTAAAATGTTTGGTATCAAGGAAAAAGCATATGCTGACGAAATTGGTATGTATCCTGTAAAATCTAAAGGCGGCATTGACGTTATGTCTGTTAACCTCCTTTTGGAAAACGATACAGATCCTGTTTTATGGCGTGGTCCTATTTTAGGCAATGTGGTAAAACAATTCTATAGTGATGTTATTTGGAAAGACATCGATTATTTATTCGTTGATATGCCACCAGGAACAGGTGACGTAGCGATTACAGTTTACCAATCCTTGAAATTGGATGGTATTATCATTGTTACATCTCCTCAAGACTTGGTATCCATGATTGTTGAAAAAGCAGTTAAGATGGCTGATTTAATGCAAGTGCCTATTATTGGTGTAGTGGAAAACTACTCTTACTTCCATTGCCCAGATAATGGTAAGGATTACCAAATCTTTGGTGAAAGCCACATTGAAGAAATCCTTCAAAAATACGGTCTATTATTGTTGAATCGTTTGCCAATTGATCCAACTATTGCAAATCTTTGCGATAAAGGTGATATTGAAGCTATTGAGAAAACAAATTTAGAAAACGTATCTTTACCAGAATAGGATTTATATGTTAATGAAAGCTGTGCATACCTAGTGATGCACAGCTTTTTCTCATTTCTTTTTATGTTGTAATATAATATATTTATCATAAGAAGATATAAATATATTTCTAATTTCACATACTACTGATATATACTGAAGACACCGTAGGATAGGGGGCTTAGTGTGTGTTTTATAGTCACCTTGCGATGCCTTGGTATTTCAGCAGTTATATATTTTAGTTTTTTCCTATGTAGGAGGTATGTGTATGAAAAAACTGTTAAATTGGATTATTCCAGCGGTCTTTGGTATAGGCCTATGGTTTATTCCAACGCCTGAGGGTTTAACACCTCAATCTTGGCATTTATTCGCCATCTTTGTTGCTACTATCGTAGGCTTTATTACTCAGCCATTACCGATTGGTGGCGTATCTATCATTG
This sequence comes from uncultured Veillonella sp., assembly GCA_900552715.1. GTDB lineage: Bacteria > Bacillota > Negativicutes > Veillonellales > Veillonellaceae > Veillonella. The sequence goes on along the minus strand of USAV01000045.1, from coordinate 9,612 downwards.
TAATTACTGTGGCGGCTTTGACTGGTACTTTGAAAATCGGCGAAGCTATCTCTGGTTTTGCTAACTCTGCTATTTGGTTAATCGTAGGTGCGTTCTTATTCTCTCGTGGCTTTATTAAAACTGGTTTGGGGAAACGTATTGCGTATAATTTGATTGCTGCTTTTGGTAGTAGCTCCTTACGTTTGGCTTATGCATTAGCATTATCTGATTTAATTTTGGCTCCAGCAACTCCATCTAATACAGCTCGTGTAGGTGGTGTTATCATGCCAATTACTACAAGCTTGGCAAAAGCGTTCGGTTCTGAACCTCAAGATGGTCCTCGTAAAATTGGTTCCTTCTTGATGCAATCTATTTATCAAGTGAATACAATTACATCTGCTATGTTCCAAACATCCATGGCTGGTAACACATTAGTTGCAGCATTGGCGCTTCAATCTTTTGGTATTGGTATCACATGGGGTGATTGGGCTATGGCTGCCATCGTGCCAGGTATTATTGCATTGATCATTATGCCGTACTTTATTTACAAAGTATATCCACCTGAAATTACAGATGCCCGCGAAGCACAACAAATGATTAAAGAAGAGTTAAAAGGCCTTGGTAAAATGTCTTTCCAAGAATGGGTTATGCTAGGCGTATTTGTTTTGGCTTTAGTTTTATGGGCTACTTCTCAATTTACTAAAATTGATGCTACAACTGTTGCATTCTTAGGTATTTCTATTTTGCTTGCTACAAGTGTTCTTGTATGGGACGATGTTAAAAGTGAAAAAGGTGCTTGGGATACATTAGTTTGGATGGGTACATTAATGGGCTTTGCCGGTTTCTTGTCCAAATTGGGCTTCATCAAATGGGCAACAGTACTTGTAGGCGGTTATATTCCAGAAGGATCTTGGATTATTGCCTTCGTTATAGCTGTACTTATTAATACATATTCCCACTATGTATTCGCATCTTTAACTGCACATATTTCTGCAATGTTCGTAGCATTTTCTGCAATTGCTATCTCTGCAGGTGCACCACCAATGTTGACATTGTTGATGATTGCATTCACATCTAACTTGTGTATGTCTTTAACTCACTATGCAGCAGGTCCATCTCCTGTAATCTTCAATACTGGTTATGTTCCTCAAAATACATGGTGGAAACTAGGTTTCTTCGCATCCGTAATCAACTTAATTATCTTTATGGGCCTTGGTTCCGTATGGATGAAAGCAATCGGTATGTGGTAAGACCAGATATCTAGAATTTTATATACTTGTAATACATTAAAAACTATATATGTCATAGTTTGATTATAGTGTGGTTACAAAATATACGAAAAGCCGTCCCCTTTGGGGCGGCTTTTTTGTGATAAAATAATAGCAGTTAATATATTATTAATGTATATGTTGTAAAATTATACGTAAATGAACTATTCATGGTGAATATACGAATAGCATCATTATTTTACATAGGAGGAATCTATGAAATTTGATAATGAACAGTTATTGAAATATATTGGTGCTTGTACATCTCCGTATCATACAGTAGATACAAGTTTACAAATGTTATTGGATTCAGGTTTTACAGAACTTAATTTAGATGATGAGTGGCAATTAGACTCTGGTTCTTATGTAGTTAATGTGTTTGGTACTACTTTGTTTGCCTTTCATATAGGAAAGAAACCGGAACACACATTACGAATTGCTTCAGCGCATACAGATTTTCCCGCAATTCGGGTTAAACCCAATCCTATTACATCTGTAAAAGGGTACACCAAGTTAAATGTGGAAATGTATGGTGGCCTCATCGAAAATACATGGCTGGATCGTCCACTAGGTGTAGCCGGTACTGTGGTATTAAAAGGTGATAATGCCTTTGATGTTGATTCTGTACTAGTTGATACCAAACGTCCTATTGCTATCGTTCCAAACTTAGCTATACATATGAATCGTTCCGTTAATGATGGTGTTAAATTGAATCGTCAAAAGGAAATGCTTCCTATATTGATGATGGATCGTAAGGAAAAGGAGACTTCTAGTAAATCTTTAAATGATCGGAACAATCCAAGCCTATTCCCAGAATCTGATATTCAATACGATGAGTGGACTACGTTCTTGGCTGATGAAGTCAACTGTGATCCATCTGAAATTTTATCTTATGAAATGACATTATACCCAATAGAACAAGGCTGTGTATTAGGGACTGAAGGCGATTTTATTAGTGCGCCTCGTCTAGATAATTTAACATCTTGCTTTGGTGTACTATCAGGGATTATTCAGGCTCGTAAGGCTAATGCTGATGGTGTACGTTGTGCTATTCTCTTTGATAATGAAGAGGTAGGGAGTCGTACTAAACAGGGCGGAGCAGGGATGCTTTTACCAAACCTTATTAAACGAGTATATGATGCATTAGGATATTCTAATCAAGAGATGGATAGTTTCATTTCAAAAGGATTCATGATTTCCTCTGATGTAGCACATGGTTTGCATCCAAATTATCCTGAAAAAAATGATATCACTAATATTCCTACACTTAATAAAGGGGTGGCTCTTAAAATAGCATGTAGTCAATCTTATGCAGGTGATGCAAGAGCAATTGCTATAGTTAAGGGACTTTGTGAAGAAGCAGGTGCAAATTACCAAATTTATGTAAATCGTTCTGATATACCTGGTGGATCTACAGTTGGGTCTATTTCATCTGCTATGTTACCAATGAGAACAATGGATGTGGGCTTACCGTTATTAGCGATGCATTCTGCACGGGAATTAATGGGTGCAAATGATCAAGAGCAACTCAATCGATTAATGAATCATTTCTTAGGTGATTAATAACGTAGAATATAGAATTAGTTCGATGTGCATCGATAAAAGACATATGAGTTTTTGTCATGTACAGCAACTAATGTATTTTATGATTTCGTAATTAATATAATCCTTTAAATATGTGGAAAATATTGTATAATAGTTATATGTAATTATGAATATAATGCTCATCATAAAAAATGATGAGATATCCAAATATATTATTTTGACTATAAGTATAGGGAATATTCATATATTAATAAAATTGAAAGCTGATAGTTCACATTAGTGGAAGCTAGTAGGAGGCAATACATGAGAAAAATTAAATCCGTATTGGTTGCCAACCGTGGTGAGATCGCAATCCGCGTGTTCCGTGCATGTAATGAAATGGGCATTAAAACTGTAGCCATTTACTCCAAAGAGGATACATTATCCTTGCACCGTAACCAAGCTGACGAAGCCTATCTCGTAGGGGAAGGTAAAAAACCAGTTGAAGCATATCTTGATATTGAAGATATTATCCGTATTGCAAAAGAACATGATATTGATGCTATCCATCCAGGTTATGGTTTCTTGTCTGAAAACGAAGAGTTCGCTCGTCGTTGCGGTGAAGAAGGTATCATCTTTATCGGACCTCATGTAGAACATTTAAATATGTTCGGCGATAAGGTTAATGCTCGTGCACAAGCTAAATTGGCAGATATCCCAATGATTCCAGGTTCTGATGGGGCATTGCGTGATTTTGAACAATTAGAAGAATTTGCAAATACTCATGGTTTCCCATTGATGATCAAAGCCGTAAATGGCGGTGGCGGCCGTGGTATGCGTGAGGTTCATCGCAAAGAAGATCTTCGTGATGCATATGATCGCGCAAAATCTGAAGCGAAAGCTGCCTTTGGCGATGATGATGTATATGTAGAAAAACTTATTGTTGAACCTAAACATATTGAAGTACAAATCTTAGGTGATGAACATGGTAATGTAGTTCATTTACATGAACGTGATTGCTCTGTACAACGTCGTCACCAAAAGGTTGTTGAAATGGCTCCAGCTTTTGCATTGCCATTGGAAACTCGTAAAGCCGTATGTGATGCAGCTGTAAAAATCATGAAAAATGTTGGCTACGTTAATGCGGGTACTGTAGAATTCTTGGTAACTGCTGATGGCTCCTTCTATTTCATCGAAGTTAACCCTCGTATCCAAGTAGAACATACTGTAACAGAAATGATTACAGATATTGATATCGTTCATTCTCAAATCCGTATTGCTGAAGGTTATGACTTACATAGCCCAGAAGTAGGTATTCCAGCACAAGATGAAGTTCCTTGTAAAGGTACTGCAATCCAATGTCGTATCACTACAGAAGACCCTAAAAATAACTTCATGCCTGATACAGGTAAAATCTTGGCATATCGTAGCTCCGGTGGCTTTGGTATCCGCTTAGACTCTGGTAATGCTTTCACTGGTGCCGTAGTAACACCTTACTATGATTCCTTGCTTGTAAAAGCGACTGCATTCGGTCCTAACAACGAAGAAACTATTCGTAAAATGCTTCGTTGTTTAAAAGAATTCCGTATTCGTGGCGTTAAAACTAATATTCACTTCTTGATTAACGTTCTTGAAAATCCTGAATTCCAAAGCGGTAACTACACTGTTAACTTCATTGAAGACCATCCAGAATTGTTTGAATTAAAACCAGACCGCGATCGTGGTACTAAATTATTACGTTACATTGCTGACGTAACAATCAATGGCTACTCTGGTGCAGGTCCTCAAGTGGTACCTGATTTTGAACCAATTCAAATGCCATCTGATTTAGATGTATCTCCAGCAGCTGGTACAAAACAAAAATTTGATGAATTAGGACCAGAAGGCTTCAGTAAATGGTTATCTGATCAAAAACAAGTATTCTTTACAGATACAACATGGCGTGATGCTCACCAATCCTTATTTGCTACACGTTTACGTACCATTGATATGGCACGCGTAGCTGGTCGTGCTGCAAAAGGTGTTCCTAACTTATTCTCCTTGGAATGTTGGGGCGGTGCTACATTCGACGTATCCTATCGTTTCTTACATGAAGATCCATGGGAACGCTTACGTATGTTCCGTCGCGAAGTGCCTAATACATTACTTCAAATGCTTATTCGTGGCGCTAATGCTGTAGGTTACACATCTTATCCAGATAATGTAGTTCGTCAATTTATCCAACGTGCTGCTGCTAATGGTATTGATGTATTCCGTGTATTCGATAGCTTAAATAGCCTTGATAATATGCATGTAGCTATTGATGAAGTTCGTGCACAAAACAAAATTGCTGAAGTAGCATTGTGCTATACAGGGGATATTCTTGATAGCAACCGTCCTAAATACAATTTAGACTACTATGTAAATATGGCTAAAGAGCTTGAAAAAGCGGGTGCTAATATTATTGCTATCAAAGATATGGCTGGTTTATTGAAACCTCAAGCTGCTTATAATCTTGTATCTGCCTTAAAAGATGCTGTTACTGTACCGATTCATTTACATACACATGAAGGTTCTGGCAATGCTATCTATTCCTATGGTCGCGCTGTAGATGCTGGTGTAGATGTTATCGACTTAGCATACTCTGCATTTGCTAATGGTACATCTCAACCTAGCATGAACTCCATGTACTATGCATTGAGTGGACATGACCGTCAACCTGAAATGAACATTGATTACATGGAAGAAATGTCGCATTACTTTGGCAGCATTCGTCCTTACTACAAAGGTGTAGATAAAGCAGAAGCATATCCTAACACTGAAGTATATCAACATGAAATGCCAGGTGGTCAATATTCTAACTTGCAACAACAAGCTAAGATGGTAGGCCTTGGTGATCGTTGGGCTGATATTAAGAAAATGTACCACCAAGTAAATATGATGTTTGGTGATATCATCAAAGTAACGCCATCCTCTAAAGTTGTAGGTGATATGACATTGTACATGGTACAAAATAACTTGACTGAAAAAGATATTTACGAAAAGGGCGATGTATTAGACTTCCCTCAATCCGTAGTTGAATTCTTTGAAGGTCGTCTTGGCACTCCATACCAAGGATTCCCTGAAGAGTTACAAAAAATTATCTTGAAAGGTGCAAAACCAATCACAGTTCGTCCAGGTGCAGTATTGCCTCCAACAGACTTTGAACATGTTCGCAATGAATTGAGTGAAATGGGTGCTCAAACAACTGATGAAGATATCAGTGCATACTGCTTGTACCCTAAGGTTTACCAAGATTACAATAAATTTAAAAAAGACTTTGGTAATGTATCTGTACTTGATACTCCAACATTCTTCTTCGGTATGAAACGGGGCGAAGAAATTCAAGTAACTATCGAAAAAGGTAAAACACTTATCATCAAAATGAACGGCTTATCTGAACCAGATGAAGATGGTAACCGTATCGTATTGTTCGAGTTCAATGGTCAACCTCGTGGTATTAAAGTTCATGATAAACATGCTAAGACTACTGGCGTTGTTCGTCGTAAAGCGGATGAATCTAACCCTGGTGAAATTGGTGCTACATTGTCTGGTTCCGTTGTTAAGATTCTCGTTAAAAATGGTCAATCTGTAGCTAAAGGTGAGCCATTGATCGTTACAGAAGCGATGAAGATGGAAACTACAATTACTGCTCCTATCGATGGTATCGTAGAAGAAATCCTAGTTCGTGAAGGTAGCCGCATCGAATCTGGCGACTGCTTGCTTCGCGTTGAAGATGCTCCTAAACGATAGTTAGAATAGTACATAAAATTAAAAATATTATTTCTAAAGTATTTCATAACATAAAATGCTCTAGAATAATGGAAGAATCCCTAGGAAATCCTAGGGATTCTTTGTATTTTAAGGGCTTTCATGGTACTATATATAGTAGAGAAAATGGGCGTATTATGCACTATTTTAGAGTGATTATTAGAAAAAGGAGTAGTAACAGATGAGATGTCCTTATTGCCAACACACAGACACGAAGGTAACAGACTCTAGAACGACTGATGAAGGTAATAGTATTCGCCGTCGCCGTGAATGTATCAATTGTGGCCGTCGCTTTACTACCTATGAAATTATAGAAGAAGTACCACTTATGGTATTAAAGAAAAACGGACGTCGTGAATTATTTGATCGTGGTAAATTATTAAATGGTTTATTGCGTTCTTGTGATAAACGTACCGTACCAATGTCCGTGATGGAACAAGTGGTTAATGATGTAGAGCGCGATATTCGAAATGAAATCAATCAAGAGGTAACTACGGATCGCATTGGCGAACTTGTATTGCAACAATTAAAAGATATTGACCAAGTTGCATATGTTCGTTTTGCTAGCGTATATCGTAAGTTTGATAATATTGATAGCTTTATGGAAGAACTGAAAGCATTAAAGAAACTAGATGCTAAAAAACCAAAACGTAATTAATTACTAATACTACATGTGAGGCTTTATGATAGATTTACACTGCGATACGATAATGAAATTAATAGACCATCCTAGTAGTGGGGATCTGTATCGTAATACTTGGAAAATCGATATAGAAAAGTTGCAAAAGGCTCACAGCAAGATGCAAGATTTTGCACTTTTTATCAATCTTGGTGAAACAAATGACCCTTATGGTCGTTATGAAGCGATGCGTAATTTATGTACATCACAAATTCAGCATTATGGAGAGCACATACAACATGTGCTCTCTTATCAAGATATAGAGTCCGGGTATGAGTCCGGTAAGATTGGGGCTCTCATGTCTATTGAGGAAGGCGGCGTACTAGGTGGCGATTTAGATAAACTAAAACAAGCTTATCAAGATGGTGTTCGACTTATTACGCTTACTTGGAATTATCCAAATGGATTGGGTGAGCCCCATTGTGGTGAGCAGCATAAAAAATTAACACCGAAAGGTGTTGAATTTGTAGAGGCTATGCAAGATTTAGGAATTATCGTTGATTGCTCCCATTTAAATGATGCTGGTACTGAGCAATTAGGAGATATTTTAGATGTACCTTTTATAGCATCTCACTCCAATGCACGTGAAGTTACAGCCCATACAAGAAACTTACCAGATCATTTAATTAAGCTGATTGCTAATAAGGGTGGCGTTATAGGCCTTAATTTCGCCCAATCTTTTTTAGGTACATCACCAATAAGCCGGATTGAAGATATCGTAAAGCATGGTTTATATCTCATCAATAAGGGCGGGGAAGATGTTGTGGCATTAGGAACCGACTTTGATGGCATTAAGCCAGATACAGAAATTAAAGATGCTTCTGAAATGCATCGATTATATGATGCATTTAAAGAGGCCGGTTTATCTGTGGAACAATGTGAGAAATTGTTCTGGAAAAATGCAGATAGACTATTAAAGGAGATTTTATAATGACTGATTTAAATCCAATCATTGCAGATCGTTTTACAGAGCATCTTGAAGTCTTTGGCAAGACGATGGAGCATATGGATACCATTCAAGAGATTGCCTATCGCTGTAAGGCTGCTTTAGAAAATGGCAATAAGATTTTATTCTGTGGTAATGGTGGTTCTGCTGCGGACTCGCAACATTTAGCGGCTGAATTGATTTGTCGCTTTAAAAAGGAACGACGCTCTCTTGCAGGCATTGCATTAACTACTGATACATCTGCATTAACAGCCATTGCCAATGACTATGATTTTGAATCTGTTTTTGCACGTCAAGTAGAGGGCTTAGGCCGTACAGGTGACGTTCTCATTGGGATTTCTACATCTGGGAACTCCAAGAATGTTGTAAAAGCTGCAGAAATGGCCCGTTCTATCGGCATGCACACCATAGCTTTCACAGGTGAAGGCGGTGGAAAACTAGCTGAATTATGTGATATTACATTAGCTATTCCGAGCAATGTGACAGCTCGTATTCAAGAAATGCATATTCTAGCAGGTCATATAATGTGCGAAATCATTGAAGAAGATTATTAACCGTTACGGTCATATTTATAAATAGATACATGTTTGAAACCCGGTTTTTTAGATAACTCGTTATACATGTATATTGTGGTAAGGAATAGGTGGATTATGATAAATGCTACCATTAATCAATTTTTGACAAAACAACTACCTAACCTAAAGATTGCCGTTATAGGTGATGTGATGGTAGATCGTTATGTTTTTGGTGATGTAAGTCGTATTTCTCCGGAAGCACCGGTTCCTGTAAACCGCGTGGCAAAGATGAAAGAAGTGCTTGGTGGCGCTGGTAATGTTGCGTCAAACTTATCAAATTTAGATTGTACAGTATATCTTGGTGCTATTGCTGGTAATGATGACCATGGTCGTTTATTACAACAATTGCTAAAGGCTGATAAGATTGATACAACAGGTTTATTAACGAGTGATGATCGTTCTACCATTACTAAAATGCGTATCCTAGGCGATCGACAACAGATGATGCGCCTTGATTTTGAAACGATTACAGATTTAACAAGTGAGGAAGAGAAACGACTGTCTGCTTGGCTAGAAAATCTTTGTAAGGCTGGTATCGATGGTATTGTTGTATCTGACTATGGCAAAGGCGTTTGTACACCAACATTGCTAAAAAAAATCTTTAGTTTAGCTAAGGAGTATGGCGTACAAACCATTGTTGATCCTAAAGGTTCAGACTGGTCTAAATATAATGGTGCAACCTGTATTACACCGAATGTAAAAGAACTCGGTGAATGTGTAGGTCATAAGTTAGCTAATGATGATGCCACCATCGTAGAGGCAGCTAAGTCAGTACTGGCTAATGTTGATTTAGAATATATTGTGGCTACACGGTCTGCAAAAGGGATTACTGTTATTGCAAAGGATGGACGC
>USAV01000044.1 GCA_900552715.1 uncultured Veillonella sp. | reverse complement strand
CTATATAGATACTATTTATTGAAAATTTTTGTATCACCAAAAACATCAGGTGGTACACCTAAACCTAGTTTTATCTTATTATAGTTTGTTTTATTTCTCTTATTATCCACATATTGTATCATATCTCTAATTTTATAATTACTTACATGAATATCGTGTGGTTTCTTTACCATATATGTATAACGATGATTTTCATCATATACCGTCATAGTAAACAATGTGTATTTATCTCCTTCAACCTCTAAATACACACCTGGTGTAGCATCATTCCAAACCGTAGCCGATTGAATTGGGTTCCTTTTACTTAACGATTCAGTATAAACAAAATCATTTAAATAGTTAAATAAAACATTTTGCTTTTTCACGTTATCTATAGATGACAAAGGAGTAACAATGATCTCTTCTTTTATATTTCCAGAAGAATAATTTACCTTATAGCCACCATTCTTAAGAGTCTCACGACCAATATGCTTACTATTTTTAAATACTTGGAAAGTAAAATTTTCTACACGAACTGGAGTCGTATTTTCTAAAATAGCTGATGCAGGTTTGATAGAAGGCAAAATAGTATTAACTAATGGTGCCATAGTTGAATTCATGATTTCTTGTTCATTATCTTTCAAAACATTATGATTTAAATGACCACTCATCTGATAGCCTATGTGATAACTTCTAGTAGGTGATGTGGGGAGTGTAAAATTTAATGTACCTATTATATTATCTGAATCATATTTGATTACATCCCAAGTTGCCTTCTCGATGCCTTTATATGCAAAAGTACCACTACCTAACATCTTAGAACCATCAGGACGTATATCTCCTTTGCTCCCTTCAAATTCTTTACGCAATATATCACTATTTAGCTTACTATATTCAATATTGGTATTCTCCCAAAGATTACCCTTTGGTTGAGGGCGAACTTCATAGCCTAATTGAGCAATTCGAGAAAAAATACGTCCCATTCTAACGACATCTTTTGTATTATCTAACCTTGCAATTCCTATACCACTTTCATAAGGAGCTGTAAATTTTATATCTGCCCCATTATCACGTAAAATTAAAACTGTCCGTGAATACATAATCGCATTATTTAATTCTTTAGTAGCATAAATATCAGACTCTAACTTTGACTTATCATAATTAGGGTCTTTTGCTCGAATAGCAGGTATTTCTTTTTCTATACTCTGATCCATTAAGCGCGTTACTTTAGGATCTATCCGATAATGCTGATATGCATCTTCTGGTGCAGGAGGAAAAGCACCTGGAATATTAATATCAATCCCATAAGACGGTCCCACACCTAATGTAATACCTAAAAGACCTAACGTTATTACTCGTTTCCAATTCATAAATACTCTCCTCTATATACTAGCTCTCAATTTAACAAATATTATATCTAATTATTAATTTTTTATCAATTTTATTTAAAATTTTATTATAAATATATTATTTGATACAGCTAATCATAGAGTGTAGAAGAGTTGTTAGACTTCTTACAGAATATAAACTCTTTATACTTGTATCAATATTGCAGGTACAGAGTTTTATATAGATGAGGTAATACATTAACCATACACAGTATCATAAAAATAAGGAGAAGGAATTTAACCTTCTCCTTATTTTATGTAGTTATGCCTATCATAGTTAGGATTTCCATAATAATTGGTATCGCTACCACAAATAGTATTGTACTAATCATGACAAGCCCTGTAGCAAATGGCAGATCAGATTTAGATTCATTGGCTACGATTGGTAATACTGCAATAACGGGACCCGCCGATTGTACAACGAAGGTAATGATTGCGATTGGCTCTAGGACAATACCTGCACCATATTGCAAGCCCAGAATGACACAGAACATAATAATTGGAGAAATAACAAATCGTCCTACGATACCACCAATGGAATCTTTATTGAGACTCATACTTTTTAGCCCCGCATCATGAAGTACAATACCAATATAAATCAAGGATAATGGGGTTACCATATCTCCTAAGTAATTCAATGTAGTATGTAAAATTGGTGCTAAAGGAATTTTGAAGAATAAGAATATCAATGCTACAAAGAACCCTAACAATGGTGGAGGTAATAACTTCTTCAAATCAAATTTAAACTTCTTACGCTTTGTTTCTGTATCTACTGTGCTATTACTTATACCATCAGTTTTACTATTATCAAAACCTAATTCATCATTAGGCAGTGGATCTAATTCTATAAGGAATACCCCTACCATCCATACTGAAATAGTGTTACCGATATAATATAACAAGAAATATGGTAGCGCATCCTGCCCAAAGAGGGCGATTTGTACTGGCAATCCAATAAATAAGCAATTATCATTAACTACCATATTTATAAAAATACCACGCCTACCTCGAGGTACTTTTAGTACTTTCATCATGATAAAAGCAACGATATATGCAATTACATAGGTTAATGTAACGGCTAGCATCCCATATCGAAGGTCCCATAAATCCGATGTATGTAGATGATGCAATACCGATACAAATACACCGGCTGGTAACGCAACAGACATGATAAATCTAGATAGATTACCACTAAATATGGGATGAAACATCCCTCGCCCTTTTAATATATATCCTAGCGAGATTAGCAATACAATAGGTATGATGCTCTGTAAGGATGTAAGAAAAACCATAGTAAACCTCCCGTACAGTTTATTCGTAATCTATCATACCATGTTTTTAACAAAACATATACGAATATAATTATCCCTATAAAACCGAATATAATTATCCCTATAAAACTAATATGAATTTTAGAAAATGTAACAATGTTAACATATTTTAGAATGTATAAGTTTTATAATTAATTGCAATAGTAGTATTATTTATTCACGAATATTTGATATACTTAAACTATACTAATTGTACAAATTTTTACACATACGAGGTGATATTATGACAAAACCATTCATTGGTGTATCTGGCAATATCTTACGAGATAGCGGCGGTGCCTACGTAGATTTATTACGTTCTTATGTAAACCATGATTATCCACGCTCTATCGAAGAGGCTGGTGGCATTCCAGTTATCATTCCATTTACAAAAAATCTGGACGTAGCCCGTGAAACAGTGGCAAAACTTGACGCCTTATTATTATCTGGTGGCCATGATGTATCTCCCCTAAATTACGGTGAGGAACCATTGCAAGGTCTAGGCGATGTATTCCCTGAACGAGATCAATTCGATTTTGCATTATTAAAAGCAGCAGAAGAAAAACAGATTCCTATCTTTTGTATTTGCCGAGGCATTCAAATTTTAAATGTATATCGTGGTGGTTCTCTATACCAAGATTTAAAGTATGATGAAAACTGTACGATAAAACATTCACAAAACCAAACACCTTCTCTTGGCACTCATACAGTAGATATTGAATTTGAATCAAAACTTGCTAGTGCAATTGGTCGCTCCACATGGATTACAAATTCTCACCATCATCAAACAGTAAAACATGTTGGTAAAGGTTTACAAGTAGTAGCAAGAGCTAAGGATGGTACTGTAGAAGCATTAGAAGACGCTTCCTATCCTTGGTTAGTAGCCTGCCAATTCCATCCAGAAATGATGTCTGAAACAGATGAAAATGCAAAACGTTTATTTGCTGCCTTTGTAACAGCAGCTCGAGAAAATATAACTAAATAGTAGGAAGGTTTTAGTATGAAAGAAACAGGAAAATTTGGCTTCTGGAGTATTGTACTCCTAGGCATCAATGGTATTGTAGGGACAGGTATTTTCCTATTACCAAACAAAGCATATTCTATCATTGGTTCCGCTAGTTTAGGTGTCCTATTATTTGACGCCGTTATTGCCGGCTGTATCGCCCTTTGCTTTGCTGAAGCGGCAAGCTTATTTACACGTAATGGCGGACCTTACCTATATGCAAAACATGCATTAGGTGACTTTTGGGCCTTTGAAGTAGGCGTTCTAAAATGGATTGTAACCGTTATTGCTTGGGCGGCCATGGCTGTTGGCTTTGCTACCGCATTAGGTGCTGCAGTACCGGCGTTAAGTGGTGATCTTGCAAAAGATGTTATTTCATTTATCTTGATTGTAGGTCTTACCATTGTAAATATCTTTGGTGTTAACGTATCAAAATTCGTTAACAACTTAATCACTATTTCTAAGTTAGTCCCTCTTGCTCTATTCATTGCAATTGGTATTTTCTTTATAAATGGAGCTAACTTTACGCCAGTCTTCCCGCAAGATACTTATGTAGATGGATCATTTGCACAAGCCGCAGTTCTTCTATTCTTTGCCTATACAGGATTTGAAGTTATTGCCATTGCTGCAGAAGATATGAAAAATCCTAAGAAGAATTTACCACGTGCTATTATCATGTGTATGCTTCTTGTGTCCGTTCTATATATGGCAATCCTCGCCGTATCTATCGGTGTACTCGGCTCTGACTTGGCTAATACAAAAGCACCAGTCCAAGATGCCTTTAACGTAATTGTAGGTCCTATCGGTATGTACGTTGTATTAGTAGGAACACTGATTTCTATGGGTGGCATCAACTTTGCGGAGGCTTACTATGCACCTCGTGTGGCTACCTCTATGGCTGAAGACGGTATGTTACCAAGTGCACTAGCAAAACGTAATCGTTATAATGCACCATATGTTGCAGCTATTGTTACTGCTATTGCCAGTGTATTACTCGCATGGTCTGGTTCTTTTACTACATTAGCAGCCATCAGTGCAGTATCTCGTTTTACACAATACCTACCAACATGTTTAGCAGTTATTATCTTCCGTCGTAAATGGGCAGATAAAACTCGATCTTATACAATTCCTGGTGGCTATTTAATCCCAGTTATTGCGATCGGTACCTCCCTATGGATGCTCGCCCAAGCACAAACTAACCAATTACTATGGGGTCTAGGCGGCTGTATTGTGATCTTGCCATTCTACTACTCCTATTGGAAAAAGAAAAAGGCTGGTCTCATTAAAGACCATGACGAAATGTAGAAAAGCTTTTGGTTCTCTTACATATATCTATTTTAGAGATACTACCAGTTAAAAATAATTCCAAATATCTCAAATATAGCTTTTTCTGAGATACTACCAGTTAAAAATAATTATTTCTAATTAAATTTAAAACTACCAGTTAGTCATGTTGTTTTGTAAACCGATCTTCAATAACAGGAGGTCGATCTACTACAACGTGAACTTAACTGGTAGTTTTTTACATTTCTAGACTAAATATAATACTTTTAACTGGTAGTATCTCGCTAACCATATATATTTAGACTAAGTATAGTAAATTTTACTGATAGAGTTAATTAAAATAAATCTTCTTCAGTAGTTGTTGTCTTGGTTAGTTCTTCTTCGATATAGCCAACTTCATCAGTAGCTTCGTCTTCGTCGCGTGTGTCGATATAGATACTAATAAGCGCTAGTGCGCCTTCTTCATTGAGGGTTGCAATGGCACTCATAGGACCATAGGTTAAAATAAGGCCATCTTCTTCATCGCGAATGATATGAGGTACCGCATCAAAGTGTTGGTTCATGAGCTGATCAAAGTAATCTTCTACATCAAGGCCACTTTCAAGGGTGATGGATTCAGCATCGCCTTTTTGGAATACAACACGTGTGTCTTCATCTATATATTGGTAAAAATCATCTACATCAACATTCCCGGTTTCAAGCCACATGCTGAGGGCTGTAATCCAATCTTTCACAGTAGTTGGTGCAGAAATAAAAGCATACTCACTTTCATCATCGCCAAAGCGAAGGTCATCATACTCAATACTATAGTTTTCCTGACTAGATACGATTCGGTCTACGAGCCCCTCATCATTTACATCTACAAAAATCATGTACACATAGTTATCGCCACTTTCATAAGAAACAGTCAAACCATGACGGCCTTCATGGAATAGCGAATCCTCCTCGTACACATCGGTAATATGCATCACCTTGCACGTAACAGGCACATTATCAGCCTTAATAGACTCAGTCATAGAGGATAAAAACTCAATACTTTCATTACGATTGCGGCCAATAATACCACGCCCTGTGGACATGTATTCGCAATCCTCAGCCAAAATGTTTTCAATACCATGAATATCTGCGGACTCAAGAATAGATTTTATCAATAAAAGAGCTTGTATTTCAGTCATACTACGCCTCCAATACACTGTAATTAATACTGCTATTATTGTAACACAATTATAGTAACAAATACGGCTATTCTCTTGATTTTCTCCATATTTATCATATACTTATAAAGTACATATTGATTTAACATCGGAGGTCCCCATGAAATATACAACCATCGTCTTTGATTGCGACGGCACATTGCTCGATACGGCTACAGATTTAGCGAATGCTGTAAATCATGTACTACGTACGCATAACTTCCCTGAAAAGTCTCTAACAGAGGTAAAGGCAGCGCTTGGTAATGCAGTAACGTACTTGATGCGTCAATGCTTGCCTAGTACAGTAGCAGATCATGAATTAGAACCATATATTGAGGAGTTCAAAATCTACTATGGAGAACATCTAAAAGATACTACAGCACCATATCCTGGCATCTTAGATATGCTAGATGCATTGCGTGAAAAAGGCTATAAATTAGCCATTGTATCTAATAAAATTCAAGAAGGTGTTACACCTTTAAATAAAGAATATTTTGGCGATTGCTTACCTGTTGCTATTGGTGAAAGACCGGGATTACAACGTAAACCAGCACCAGACATGGTACTCCAAGCATTAAAAGAGTTAAACTCTACGCCAGAAGAATCTATTTATGTAGGTGACTCTGAAGTTGACGTAGCTACTGCGAAAAACTCTGGTCTACTCTGTATCGGTGTTACCTGGGGATTTAGAGAAGAATCTCTCCACCAAGAATTAGGCGTAACACATATTGCCCGTAAAGCAGAAGATATTTTAAGTATTGTAGCAAACTTAAATAAATAACATCCTAAATTATAATCATTAATCTATAACAAATTCATATAAAATAAACGATTTACATCTTAAAACCGCACAAAAATGGGAATTAAAATATTAGATCCCTCATTTTTTGCGGTTTTCTTTTATTTTCTCTAATTTATTTCAGCTTTCACATTATACTTTTTACGTATAGATACTATACCCAATCTATTGCCTTAAAAATGTGATATATGTTACATTTATGAGACAGTACTTTCACATGGACACGCCGTCAATTCAATAGTTAGTGTATTGAACTTAAGGCCTATAAATGGCTCCATTCTTAGCTAATCTTATAGAGATTGGCGGTGAGGTTTCCATCAACTGAATCATTAGTATGATATAATATTAGATTATTAAGTTATGTATTTGAAAGGAGGAAAATATAATGCAACAATCATGGAAAATTGCATTTGCCTACATAGGTGTTATTGTAGGTGCAGGACTCTCGAGTGGACAAGATCTTCTACAATATTTTATAAGTTTTGGCCAAATAGGTCTTATTGGTGTTCTATTACTAGGTCTATTAAATGCCGCATTTGGTAAAATCATGCTTTCTTTGGGGAGCTACTATCGTGCAGACAATCATGAAGAAGTTTTTACACAGATTTCCCATCCTATTATTACAAAAATACTTGATTTTGTACTAATCGCTGGTAGTTTTATTATGGGCTTCGTTATGATAGCCGGTGCAGGATCAAACTTAGAACAACAATTTGGACTTCCTTTTTGGGTTGGCGGATTAATTTGCTCACTTTTAATCATAACTGTATCATTTATGGACTTTGATAAAATTACCAGTGTTCTAGGTGTTTTTACACCTATTATGATTGTAATGATATTCATCATTACAGGTTACTCTTTTATTGGTAAAAGTCATGATTGGACTACATTAGAGGCTATAGCCCACACAATCAAACCAGCCACAAGCAATGTATGGTTTTCTGTCATTAATTATTATTCTCTATGTGCTATGACAGCTGTTTCTATGGCCTTTATTTTAGGTGGTTCTGTTGTTCGAATTGGTATTGCTGAAAAAGGTGGCACTCGTGGCGGCCTATTAGTCGGATTAGTTGTTTTTATAGCAGCTATCTCTATTTATGCAAATCTAGATACAGTAAAAGATGCAGATTTGCCGATTCTTGCTATTGCCAATCAAATTCATCCTTGGCTAGCATATATATATGCAATCACAGTCTTTTCACTTATTTTTAATACAGCATTCTCTCTTTTTTATTCTATTGCTAGACGTTTTGCCAACGGCAGCACAAAAAGAATGAGAATTGTTATTATTTCTGTAGTAATCATAGGATATATATGTAGTTTCTTTGGTTTTAAAGATTTGATTAGTATCCTCTACCCAATTCTCGGTTATATGGGACTATTACTCCTAATTATTCTTATTTATGGCTGGCTCCGTGATCGTAAAGATATCATTATGGAAAAACTCTTCCGAAGAAAGATGCTCCATTTATCATTAAAAAAACATAGTCCTCACAAAAATCTTTCAGAAAAAGAACGCGAACTATTCCATACATTAGGTGATATTAGTCAAGCAGATACAAAATCTCTTAAAGAAGATATTCATAATGAAGCAAAAGAAATACTTTCAAATACGGAAACAGTTCAAGAGCTAAAAGACTATGTAGAAGAGCATCTCTCAATAGACGAAGAAGTTATACATCAAAATATCAATATCCTACAAGAACAACAGGAAGAATCAAAATCAACTGAATCTTCTAAAGATAGACCTATCAAAAAGTCCAATATAAATAACAATGAAGTAAAATGAACAACGAGGAAATAATGACAGGTGTGGAATTAGAAATTATACTAAAAGCTGGAAAAATATTACTTAGCAGTGGCGCCGAAATCAGTCGTACAGAGGATACTATGAACTACATAGCACGAGCTATGAATTTTAAAGATTTAGAAGCCTACGTATCCAATAGAGGTATTTTTGCAACTGCTAAGAAAGCTGATGGAACTGAAATTACTCGTATTTATAACGTTCCTGAAGTCGATATTAACCTCAGTAAAATTGAATCTGTTAATGCTCTCTCCCGACGTATCACACAAAAAAATATTACTATTGAGGAAATTGAAAGTGAACTTAATCAAATTGATACCATGTCAGACTATTCTTTTTTTTGGAGATTAGTAGCTTATACGTTAGGAGCTTCGGGCTTTAGCTATGCAATTGGTAGTTCTATAACAGACTCTATAATTGCCGGTATTATAGGCTTAATATTAGGCGTCTATATGTGTACCATCAAACGCATACTTAGCTCTGATGTATTGATTACCATTTTAGGTAGTATTCTAATAGCCTTATTGGGTAATCTCTTTATCCACTTTGAATTAGGCTCCAACCTATCAGTTATATTACTAGGAGCCATGATTGACATTGTTCCCGGAGTTCCTTTCGTCAATGCTATTAGAGAGTATAGCCAGAATAACTATAATACAGGAATAACCCTTATGATGGGCGCGTTACTTACCTGTATTTCAATGGCTGTAGGGGTCGCAGTAGTACAATCACTACTCTTCAACACACAAATGATTCCTCTTTATACCTCTAATTTAGATACTAATTCCTTAACCTCTATGTTTATGCGTAGTATAATGGCTGGTATTGGTACTACAGCATTTGCAATCTTATTCCGTGTAGCTAAACAACATTTTATCGATTGTACAATATTAGGATTCATCTCATGGTTCTTGTTCTTAACATTATCTTCACTACAGTCTAATGTTATGCTCTCCATATTCATCAGTGGTTTTATCATCGCCATAGCATCAAGAATATTGGCTGTTAAACGGAAATGCCCTGCTATAGTTTTCCTAATGACTAGCTTATTCCCTTTACTACCAGGGCTCAGCTTTTATCGATCCATTTATTATATGCTAATGGGACAAGAAACTATTGCCATTAGCTTCGCAAAAGAATCCTTTTTGATAGCTTTTACAATTGCTATATCTATCGCAATTGTAAAACATATAAAACCACCACTAATTCCCAAAAAACACTTATAAATAATATAACCTTATATCAAATTCATGTAAATTAAAGCATTATAAAAGAGGTTCCTATAAGTCACTACTATGACCATTAGGAACCTCTTTTATTTATAACTATATTGTGCTAATTAGATATCACTTATTTATAACTGAACTGCGCATCCATAATCATTTGACGCAACTGCTCAATGCGAACACCATTTGGTAGCTTGTCTCTATAAAACTGCAACTTATAATAGTAACGAGTTTCCTCATAATCAGTAACTAATACCATATCAGTCCTATTATGTAATGGCCAGCCATACAAAAATTCGGCTAGTAAACTACGCACACCATCATTGTTAACCTCTATTACATCATGCTTAACAGGCAGTACCATCTTTACGGTAGGTTCAGGAACTGTTCTATCCTTAATGAGCTGATTAACCTCAGCATCTAGAGTAGGACTATTACTATCAATAGATCTAGCCTTTACATGCATAAATACCCCCTCAGAGGTTCTAAACACCCTACCATCAATGTCCTTTGTTTCACCCTGCGTTTCGATAGCATTCTTTAATACTCGGAATTGATACGGTCCATAAAACTTTGTATCTGTAATAGCATCTAATACCACATCATATTGACCATTATGTACATTCGTAACATGCATAAAAGGCTTTATATCGCTAGCTTGTGAAAGCATTGGTACGGCTAAACACAAACCTAAGCTTATTAATGTAATACAACGTTTCATATGAGTCTCCCTCTCCCTAAAAACTATTATCTTATTTGTATTGTAACATAATTAATCTATTCCATTATAATAGTTACAAAACGAAAGAGGTTCCTATTGGTCACCTAGGTGACTATTAGGAACCTCTAATCTATTTACTTTTATTATGGACAACACTATATTGAAGTTGAGGCCTCTAAATGGGTCCAGCCTTTGCTAATCAACTCGAGGATTGGCGGTGATCAATATGAGTACATTCAAAGTGTTTTCATTAATGATTTCCTTTGGCATACTTGTAGCGACCATTATCATGGCAGCAAAGTGATTGACCTCTAGCTAAAAGCTAGCTTTCTAATCGTGGTATGAAAAAAGGCCCGACATAGAAGTCAGACCGTTTCTTCAATTTTACTTACTAGAAGCGAAGTCTGGCGTCCAAACCATTTATGCCTCACTTTGATATAAATTATATCATATCTAAATAGGGAAAGGAATCGGAGGATTCCTTTCCTTATTTTCATTATAATATATAACATCAAATATAATTTTACTTAACAGATACGTATCGCACTTTATAGAAAATCAACTTCACCTTTATAAGTATCACCTAAATTTGAAATTGTCGCATCAGAGACCATTTCACCTAGTGGAGGCAACTTATTTCGATTCAAATCGTAGTTATAACGAATCGTATGTATATAAAGGTTATGTGCATCTTGCGTGCTAAATCTCAATTCTGAAGTACCATCTTCATATGCAAAATACACACGTACTCCTGGAACACCATCATTCCATACATACGTATGTCCACCATGGCGCATATTATGTCTAGCTTTTAACTGTGCTTCATTAATAGTAACAATATCAACAAGATTTGCCCAGATTAAGCCCTTGTGTTCAACGGGATATACCTCTATCGTCTGCGTAATACCTATAGGATTCTTATATATTTTTATATACTCATTTCCAGATGATTCCTCTATGGCATCATTTAACACTCGATAATTAAAATTATTAAAACTTTCAAAATGACTAGACTCATTTAACCAAGCTAATGAAGTTATATTAGGCACAATATAATTAGCGATAACGTCCTCGACACCTCGTTTACCAATACCTTGTTCTCCATCCTCTCGAACCATCAATGTAAGTACATATTGTGTGTCTGGTTCATTCGGTAAAGCAAATGAAATATCATTTGCTAGAAATCTAGGATCACTCTTAGTTTTCATTGTGCTCCACCGGCTATTAATTATATTTTCTCTTTTAAAAGTACTACCCTCAATACTAGATATATCAAACTTGTCTTGTTTCAACTGTGACCATTTATTTTGCAATGCAGCTGTCACAGAATCTTGATTCAATTCTTTATAAGGTTTACCTAAATACTGAGCACTCTGCTCATACGGCTGATTCTCCACAGATAAACTAGTATAAATAAACGGATGGTTAAATGTATACATAAGTGCATTAGTACCTGCCATACCTGAAATAGGGCTAGATTGTGTACCACCTCTGAAAGCCGGAAATGGCAGTGAATAGGAAAGTCCTCCTTTAGCAGTATGTATATGTATTTCTGTTACAGCATTGTATTGAGCTCGCCACATAGAGTAATTTAAATTTCTACGTGCCTCATCATTCATATCTTCAACACGAAATAGTATCTTAGCTGCGTCACTAACTTCTGTATTCTCTGTAGCCTTGTAGATTTTTTCATTAAGAATTTTATCCATTAAATCATTCTTATACATACTAGAACTAGAATAATGGATTTTTGCATTATATCCAGGTAACTCAGATCCGTTACTACAACCGCTTAAACAAAGTACAGCAATCAGACTCCCCAATAGCAAATATTTCCTCAACATAAGCTCTCCTCAACAAACACTATTTATATTCTGTACATTGTAACGTACTTATATAGTAATAAAATGATAATAATAAAGAGGTTCCTATTGGTCACCTAGGTGACTATTAGGAACCTCTAATCTATTTACTTTTATAATTAACGGCACTATATTGAACTTGAGGCCTCTAAATGGGTCCAGCCTTTGCTAATCTTCTAGAGATTGGCGGTGATCAATATGAGTACATTCAAAGTGTTATCACTCATGATTTCCTTTGGTATACTTGTAGCGACCATTATCATGGCAGCAAAGTGATTGACCTCTAGCTGAAAGCTAGCTTTCTAATTGGGGTATGAAAAAAGGCCCGACATAGAAGTCAGACCGTTTCTTCAATTCAATAAATCTAGAAGCGAAGTCTGGCGTCGAAACCATTTATGCCTCACTTTGATATAAATTATATCATATCTAAACAGGGAAAGAAATCGAAGGATTTCTTTCCTTATTTCATTTATAGACAGTTTTAACTAAATAATCCAAACATCACCTGCATATAGATTACCAGTAGACGATAATTTTACATCAGTAATTAATTTACGTAATTGCACTTTACTATATACACCATTATCTAGCGGGTATTGGATTGTATTTACATACTTATGGTTTTCATCATAAGTAATAAACATCAATATCCCCTGTTGATTATCTAACTCAAGATCAAGTAATAACCCTGGTATGCCATCATTCCAAACATAAGTATGGAGTCCCTTAGTTATCATTCTTGCTCCAGGGATACCAAAAAGCTCTGCCGACTTATTATCAATCTTATTTAATATACGGATTTCATCAACTGTACTAAATAAACCTTTTTCAGTTTCATTATTAGGTTCAATACGAATCTGTTGATTTATATCTTTATCAATTGTAAAAGTTACTCCATCCAGTGTTTCATTTATATTCTTTGCTTTTACAGCTGTTTTAGGAACCCTAAAGGAATATGTTTTATACGTCTCAACCTTGCTATAACCATCTAGATCTTGAAGCGAATAGATTGATGGCACTACATAATTAGCCATTATTCTATTAATATCATTGGATGTAACTAGCTTCGTTGCACGCGGATAAAGGATAACATTATACTCTTGATTTGGATGTTTACTCAGCTCAAATTTTAAACCAATAATCTCCATCTCAACAGCCCCTCTGAGCGTTATCTTTCTCAAAGAACTTTTACTTAAGCCGTCATATTGAAAAACCACATCATTTTTTTCAGTAGTGTTTGGTGTTTTATTTTCAATAATACCTGCAGCAATCATTGGGGATTCTACTAAATAATGAGCATTTGAATTAGGAAAATCAGTTATAGCCTCTTTCTGTATTGCACTAAATGGAAGTGTAACTGATAGTCCACCATCATTATTATGTAAATTCACAATTGTATTACCGTCAAATTGACGACGCTTGATAGAATATAAATCATTTTTAAAGGATTCAACTTCATCATCATTAACAGCAGTACCAAACCCTTTAGGTATTCCCTTTTTCGATATAATCGAATCTATTATCTTTCTAGTTTCTATATCATAAGCATTCTTAATCTTTTCAGTACTATATACCCCCTGTATATACACATCCTTAGGAATACTTGGATCTGCACCAGGAATATTCACATCAACAGCATAACTTGAAACACTAACAGCGCTTAATATTACAGCACTTAGTAATAATCGTTTTAACATATACATCTCTCCATAAAATAGTAATATTAACTGTATTGTAACATAATAAGAAAATATCGATAAAAATAATTACAAAACGAAAGAGGTTCCTATTGGTCACCTAGGTGACTATTAGGAACCTCTAATCTATTTACTTTTATAATTGACAGCACTATATTGAACTTGAGGCCTCTAAATGGGTCCAGCCTTTGCTAATCTTCTAGAGATTGGCGGTGATCAATATGAGTAC
>USAV01000043.1 GCA_900552715.1 uncultured Veillonella sp. | reverse complement strand
TATGATAATAGCCCAGTCGCTATCATTCCATAGTTTCCGCCACATCATATCACCTATTTCAATTTACGACGGCGCCATAAACTTTGCTTACCTTGCACTAATAAACGCTGAGTAGTCCATCCACCGCGATTAATATACAAAACAGTATTCGAATCTCCAAAGATAGACTCACCAGCTGAAGCAAGAGTCGGTGTACATGATTCTTCTTTAGCCGCTTTTTTCTTAGTTACATAGGCATCAAATTGTTTTTGTACATCATAATCTTCCCAACAATCGCCTGTCACAACATAGTCTACAAGAGGTGCTAATACATTACGAAACTCATGAGAAGCAAGGTCTAACAAATGACCATCTTGTGTATATGTTAGGATATCTTCATCATAAGGAATCATAGCCCCTACATACTCGGCGCGAAGGACTTCCAACATATCATATAAATCTATGTCTTCACCATCTACTGGCACTGCATTAAAGGCAATAGCAAAGTCGCGAATATTATGTTCTTGACATACTTGAATCATACGCGCCCCATTGCGCAAGGATACCCACAATGGATGGGTCACAACGATACAACGACTCACAAGATCTAAAATTGACTCAATGCCCTTACCAATCCCTGCTGGTGCATCGATCAAAATATAGTCATATACATCACAAAGCCGACGAACTAATTTCTTATACTTCTTTCGACCTATATCTTCCCAGCGTGCACTTTGACTAGCCGGTAAGAAATCTAGATTTTCTGCAATCGATACAATAGCATCATCTGTATATTCTTTATCTTCACTCGCATCAAGTGCATCATAGATAATTTCATCTGCCACGCCTAATACGAGATCCAAATCGCGCAATCCAAAGTCCCCATCACAGAGCAATACGCGGTGCCCTGCATGACTTAAGGCTGCACCCAAGCATGCAGTGACGGTCGTTTTACCTACGCCACCCTTGCCGGATACAACACCAATGATTTCGCCCATACTAATCCTTTCTTGGTTGCCCACTTGTTACTGCATTCTGAGGTTTCTGCCCATTAGGCGTATTCCCTACAGTTGCACTATCTTTATTACTTTTAGTATTTGTATCATTCGTTTTTTTATTTAATGGTACATTGAAATATGCGGCTAGCACATCACGTACGATTGGACCTGCAGAGCCCGCACCAAAGCTACCTTGTTCAACAAGTGCAACCACAACAATTTGTGGCTTATCATATGGTGCATAGGCTACAAACCAGCCATGATCTCGGCCATGTGCATTTTCTGCAGTACCAGTCTTACCAGCTACATTAATTGGGAAGCCTTTAAATAAGTCCCCTGCTGTACCGCCTTCATTTGTAACATCACGCAAACCTTCTCGAATAAGGTCCATAATATTTTTTGGAACTGGTAGAATACCTAATTTATCAGGACCGAAAATCTCTTTCGGAGTGCCATCTTTATTATCAATGCGGCTTACCACATAAGGTTTATATTTAATACCACCATTAGCTACTTCGCTGAGCAAAACAGCCATTTGCAATGGCGTAACTAAGGTAAAAGATTGACCAATAGCAGCATCGAAGGTTTCACCTAAGTACCAATCTTCATCATATACTTTTCGTTTATACTCAGGGCTTGCCATAATGCCAGACGCCTCACCTGGTAAATTAATACCAGTCTTTTCGCCAATGCCGAAATAAGCAGCATATTTATCGAGATTTTCTATACCAACGCGATTACCCATTTCATAGAAGTAAACGTTATCTGACTTAGCAAGCGCTCTATTAAAGTTAAGCCATCCTAAGGCTTCACCTTCTGCATTTCGCTTATCGATCAACCAGTGCTTACCACTGTCAAAGATCATCTCTTCAGGAGTAACCTTTTTAAGATCTAACGCTGCTGTACCAGTAATAATCTTAAATGGTGATCCTGGTGGATATTCACCAGAAATAACCTTATTATCAAATGGATGATTTTTATCATTATTCAGCTGATTCCATTGAGCAGTTGTAATCCCTTTAGAAAACCAGTTTGGATTAAATTCAGGCGCACTGACCATAGCCAAAATAGCCCCTGTATTAGGGTCCATGGCCACCACTGCAGCCCCTTGTGCTGGAATACCTTGCGCACGCAATTGATCAAGCTGATTCTTAACAGCCTCTTCAGCGGCCTTTTGTAAATTCACATCGATGGTTAAATGAATATTAGCACCTGGCACTGTATGTTTTCTATCTACCTCAGCCACGGGACGACCTGTAGCATCTACCTCAACTTGTTTACCACCATCGGTACCACGCAAGATAGAATCATATAATTTTTCGAGACCAGAACGACCTAAAATAGTACCACCACTTACCAGTGTATTAGGGTCTTGCTGTTTTAGCTCTTCTAATTCCTCTTCACTCACTTCACCAACATAACCAAATAATTGAGAAGCCATCGTTTCATATGGATAGTATCGAAGTGGCTCAACATCAATGGTTACCCCTGGTAATTCATGACGATGCTCTTCAATGGTTGTCACTACGTCCATAGAAATATCATTAGCAATACGTATTGGCTCATAACCATACTTGTGATCATTAACCTTCTTTGTAATATCTTCAGGCTTCATTTTTAATAAAGCTGCCAATTTAGCAACTTCACCATCATCCAAAGCCTTTCCGGTAGGCATGATGGATATGGTATAGGCAGGTCGAGAGCCTACAAGAATTTGACCATTACGATCATACATAACACCTCGTGCTGCAGTCATCGGTACCATGCGCAATCGGTTGCCTTCCGCCTTGGCTTGATAATAGCCACCAGCCAAGATTTGTAGCATAAACAAACGCAATGCTAACACTATAAATATGCCCGCTACAATGTAAAAGAGTACATCAAAGCGACTCGTTTTTCTTCGTTTATAGAGGCCTTCAAGCACTCTTTCACCCCCTTACTAATTTATTACCAAATATAATCTTGCTGTTCGTCCTTACGCCACAATAATCCATGTACGATGGCAGCCAATAGACCGTTCCAAAATAGTACCGGTATAACCATATGCCACATATATACCCCTATATGTAAATCTCCGCCACTGGCCAATATCATTAAGCTCCGGATAAATCCATCAAGCAATGTACAAATGGCTACAATAGCACTGGACCAATACCAACGTTCTTCATAGAGTCGATGTTTCACTGCAGATAATAGGTAAACCACAAGAACGTAAGGGAATAAATGGAGCCCAAAGAAGTTAGATATCAATACATCATGTACAATACCACCTATAACAGCTGCCATCAGCCCCATATAACGACCTTTAAATAGTGTGACTATAACAATGGTGGTCAAAATTAAATTTGGCAACCAATTCGTATGAAAAATAGCAGGCAATAATTGCGCCTGTATAAAGTAAATTAAAAATCCACAGAGTACTAAAGCTAGACGCGTCATGGTTTAACGGCCCCCTTTGCCCCTTCAACTTGATCCCGTTGTGTTTGAGGTACTAGTTTAGGCTCAAGCCCTGGTTTTGGTGGTGCACTTACTGAAGATGATGTAAGGACAAATACCTCTTCTAAACGATAGAAGTCCACACTTGGTGTAATTACGGCATTCTTTACAAAACCTTCCGTATCATTTTCGATGGACTGTACATTACCAACAGGCAATCCTTTAGGGTAGATACCACCATACCCAGAGGTGATTAATTTATCCCCTACTAATACATCACCATCACGGGCAATATTTACCATTGATGGCGTACGAGGTGAGTCACCATCACCTTTTACGACGCCAGATAGGCGAGATTCAGGACGTTGTACAATAACACCGATTGCACTACGTGGGTCAAGAATGGTTTGTACTCGAGAAGAGTGAGGGTATACATCGGTAATAAAACCAACTACCCCACTTGGTACAACGACAGCCATATTGACAGCCATCCCTTCTTCACTACCCTTATCGATAGTGAAAGTATTTGTCCATGTGCCGTAATCCTTTGTAATAATACCGGCTAAAGTCATGGAGAATTCCGGATGATTGCTCTTATAGTTGAGCAATTGACGAAGTCGAATATTTTCTGCTACTACTTCATCATAGTTAACAACCTTTTGTTCTAATGCAGCCTTGCGAGATGCTGCCTCATCACTTTCAATAGTTGCAGAAATAGCATTATTGAGCACTGTAAAACCGGTTTGTACACCGTCAAGCAAACGGGCAGATCCATAAGCAAATGGCGTTGTAATACCTTCAAGAGTGACAGTAACAAAAGGAATACTAGTTCGTTGTTTCCATGCAAATCCGAGCAACGCTAATAGGATACAGCTAATGACAACAACGATAATTAACTTTTTATCTGACTGTATCATATTAGTCTTGGCCCTTTCTATTTTTAGAATTCACAATAAAACGTGATAAGCTCACCAAGTCAGATGAAGCCCCGTTAAGGCCCACAACGACTTTTGTCTCTGGTGCATCCGGAACATGTACAGGCACACCTAACTCGCCCCCGATACGCTCAGCCAAACCCGACAGTTGCGCAGTACCACCAGTAAGATATATTCCATATTGCATAATATCTGCTACAATCTCAGGTTCAGCAGAACGAATCATTTGTTTCACTTCATCTAAAAGGCCCGCAATACAGTCATTAACAACTTGATATACCTCGGACTGATGAATAACACAACGTCTGCCTAAACCATTCATCATATCACGGCCTTGAAAGGCATATTCCGCATCTTCTAAAGGTGCCATAGCAGTGCCTACTGTATGTTTAATATCTTCTATAATTTCTTCAGAAACGATAACCCCAAAACACTCACGTACATAGCGTAGCAATGCATTATTGATATCTGAGCCACCGAAGCGTATGGTTTTACTATCTACAATGCCGCCCAATGAAACAATGCCCATATCAACAGTGCCACCACCAATATCAATGACCATAGATCCACGAGCTTCAAAGATAGGTGCACCGCAACCAATGGCTGCAGCGACAGGTCGTTCGATAAGAAATACTTCTCGTGCTCCCGCCTGAATAACAGCATCCATCATCGCTCTTTGCTCAACGTCGGTCATCCCACAAGGAACACCAACAAGAACTCGAGCGCGGCGCAATGCATTAGACACTTTATTCAGAAAATAGTTAAGCATCGTGTGCATAACTCGATAGTCCACAATAAATCCATCTTTTAATGGTGTCAAAGGGCGCCACATATCGGGCATACGCAATACAAGACGTGCCGCTTCATCCCCAACGGCTACTACTTTTTCTTGTTTTGTATCAGTTGCTATAATAGATGGTTCGCTTATAACAGTTCCTCGCGTCCCCCCCATGAGGCGCGTCTGTATGGAACCAATATCTATACTTACATCTTTTCCTAGAGTAGGTAAAATGGAACTCATAGTAAAATCTCCTTCATTACATCATCATTCCATTTTACCACATATAATGCGACTTTATCTATTGATATCAAGGCTTTTCCCCATGTTAAAAGCACATAAAATGCATAATTCAAGTACCCTTAAGTCATACATAATTTATACACTTACAACTGATACACCTTGCTATGTATAGACCATACCAAATAGAAAAAGCACTCCTATAATGATGTATACATCTCTTCACTGAACAAATCAGAAAGAGTGAACTCATTATTATGAGTGCTTTTACTATTAATATGTGCATTCTCTAACTAAGTTTACCTATTTCACTAAGGCTAGTGAATTCATTATCACCAATAATAATATGATCTAATACTGGTATTCCCATAAACTGACCTGCACTAACAAATAACTTGGTAAGCCGAATATCTTCGTCACTAGGCCGGCTATCGCCAGATGGATGATTATGTATTAAGATAATGGCTGCCGCATTACAAGCTATGGCCTTCTTAAAAACAGCTCGCTGCTCTACGAGGCTAGATACTAAACCTCCATTCGAAATATGTTCTAACTGAATCAACTTATTTCGAGACGTCAACATAGCTGCCCATACATGCTCCACATCTTCGTGTCGCAGGCGCTCCATTACATATTGAGCAATGACAAAAGGTTGAGAAAAATCTTCGTATGTTTCCTTAATTTTTAGTTCCCCTAATCGTCGCCCCATCTCAAGAGCCGCACACAAAGTTACCGCTTTATCTGTACCAATTCCCTTAATTTTTATAAGCTCTTCAACGGTCATTCTATTAAGACCGTACTCCCCATCATCATAGGACTGTACAATATCACTCGCTAGCGATATGGCAGACTGACCTTTCACCCCAGTACGCAATAAAATAGCTAGCAATTCCTCCATCGCCATATGGGATGGTCCTAAAGCAAGAAATTTTTCACGGGGACGCTGAAATGGTAACATGTCTTTTACACTTACTGTTGGTACTTCCATAGAATCTCTCCATTCAAATAGATAACACCATTTGTAAATCTAACTACACACATCTACTCTCTTACTATATCAATAGCGCACAGCACAGCACAGCACAGCACAGCACAGCACAGCACAGCACAGCACAGCCGATTATAGCACCATCGCCATCAAATGATAGTATTATTTAGCACCTAATGCTTTACACAATTCATCGTATACATGTTCAACAGGTAATCCTACAACATTGGTATAAGAGCCTTCTATCTTCTCTACCCATAAAGCACCTTTACCTTGTATGCCATAGGCGCCAGCTTTGTCCATAGGTTCGCCACTAGCAATATAGGATTCTATTTCAAAAGGAGCTAATTTTTTAAAATATACCTTTGTTTCATTATGAAAAACTATTTCTTGACCTTTAATAAGCAAGGCTACACCAGTAATTACAGAATGAACTTGGCCTGATAAACGCTCTAGCATATGACGAGCCTCAGATTCATCATGAGGTTTACCTAGCACTTGATTGTCTAATACGACAATCGTATCAGCACCTAGTACGATGCTCCCTTCAGGTACGCCTACAGCCGCACGAGCCTTACCTAAAGCTTGTTCTTTCACCATTTCAATAGGATCATCATAACCCTTATTAGCCTCTTCATAGGCACTTGATACAACAATATGATCAATACCAACTTGTGTTAATAATTCAGTTCTTCGTGGTGATTGGCTCGCCAAATATAATCCAGCCATTTGCACTCCTTTATAGTATATGAATTTTAGTTAATTTCACCGTTTTATAAATAAAACCATTCCAACTAATTTAGATAATATAAATTAGAAAAGATCTGTAAATTAAAGAAGAATATCAGGGCCATCCTTTTCAGGTGTTGTTAACTTTTTATAGTACTCTTGTACATCTTCACCATGTTTTACCGCATCAGCACGGACTGCAGCATAAAACACAATGTCCGCTTGAGGCACACGGATACGACCTGGTACATGTTCCTCTAAGATGTCAAAAAATTTATCATCTGCTTTCAATAAAAGGCGACCATTTTGAACCTTATCACCCTTTACAATCGCATATACTAGAGACCAAATAGGACGTGGATCAGAAGTTGAACATTTTCTATATTTATATCGATATTTAATATTTGTCAATAATTCACGTTCAAACTTAAATACGCCATCAATCATATCGTAATCTACCTCAAAATGGCGCTTTCTAAATATAGAAGATTCTTCAATTACTAACTTTGTATCTGTCAAAATATAGGTATATCGACTAACGGCTTGTTTAACAATTACGATGATAGCCATAATTTCAATAAAATATTCTGCTATTAGTATAGTATGCAAGTTAATACTACGATATGTAGTGTAGCCAACACCACATAATAATAGAATAACAAAACATAATACTAGCCACTCTGCACTTTTAGCACGCTGAGATTTTTCTTCATATAATACTGTCATATGTTACCCCTTTAAAAGAACTACTACTTTATAACTATACATTCTATTATAAGGTATTCTAAGTATAAAAACTACAAAAACCCCGCCTATATCTATGATATAGACGGGGTTTTATGACTCTATTAGTCACCTAGTTCAGATACGAACTATATTATTTTTTCAAGGATGCTGTAATACGTTGAGTATCGCGAGCAATCATGATTTCTTCGTTTGTAGGGATTACGAAGATTTTAACTTTGGAGCCTTCAGCACTGATTTCTTGTTCTTTACCGCGGATGTTGTTGCGTTCAGAGTCAATGCGAGTACCCAAGTATTCTAAACCGTTGCAGATTGCATCACGGTTACCGATACCGTTTTCACCGATACCAGCTGTGAATACGATAGCATCAACGCCACCCATAACTGCTGCGAATGCACCAATTACGCGGCGAACTTTGTAATGGAACATGTTCAATGCTAATTGAGCACGTTTGTTACCATTAGATGCTGCTTCTTCGATAACACGGAAGTCATTGGACACACCGGAAATACCAAGTACACCGGATTTTTTATTCATAATAGCGTCTACTTCATCGTAGTTCATGCCAGTTTTGTTCATCAAGAATGGAACGATAGCTGGGTCAATATCACCAGTACGAGTACCCATGATCAAACCAGACAATGGAGTAAAGCCCATTGTAGTATCGATGGAGCGACCACCTTTAATAGCGGATACGGAAGAACCATTACCTAAGTGACATGTGATGATGCGAAGATCAGACATGTGTTTGCCCATCAATTCAGCGCAACGTTGTGCAACATATTTGTGGGATGTACCATGGAAACCGTAACGACGGATGCCATAATCTTCATAGTATTCGTAAGGAAGCGCATACATGTAAGCTTCTTTAGGCATTGTTTGGTGGAATGCAGTATCGAATACAGCAACTTGTGGTACGTTAGGCATGATAGCTTGGCAAGCTTCGATACCTTGAATGTTTGGTGGGTTATGCAATGGAGCCAATGAGCAGCATTCTTCTAATGCTTCCATAACAGCTGGAGTGATCAATACGGAGTCAGCGAATTTTTCACCGCCATGTACTACACGGTGACCAACAGCGTCGATTTCGTCCATAGACTTAATTACACCATATTCAGCATCAACTAAAATATCAAGTAAAATACGAAGAGCTTCTTTATGATTCAAAATTGGTTCAACGCGTTCTAATTTATCTGCGTTAGGACGTTTATGAGTGAAGATAGCGTCTTGATCACCAATCTTCTCAAAAAGACCTTTTGCCAATTCTGTTTCAGTTGTCATATCAAGTAATTGATATTTCAAGGAAGAACTACCGCAGTTAACTACTAATACGTTCATCGATTAACCCTCTTTCTGTTGTGTAACTTGAATCTTGTTTTGAATTTCTTTGCTGATATCAGCACCTACCTGATCCTTTTCAGGATATTGGTAGACTATATTCCACAATACGCCATGATCTAAGAATACGTATTGAGAAAATCTAAATGTTTGCCCTTGAGTTGTATAAGTCACATCAAGCTTTTTAGCAGACGCGCCTTCTAAAGCTACAGACTCTTCTTTGATGGTACCGCCGATTTTAGTAAACTCAGATTTGCTGCGGTTAACATACTCATCCACCGTTGGCAATGGTTTATTTTCACCGGCACGCAAAGCCTCAACCTCAATCACCATATGGTCTGTAACAGATCCATAAATATCAATTGGATACCCATCATCAGACATATTTTTTGTGCTTTTACCCATTTCATAAGGCAAAGCAATGGTAATTTCAGATTGACCAGCACGGATAACTTGATGGCCAAAACTATATGTATCCATTACATTTGTAGAGCCACATCCCGCCATTGCTAGTAGCGCAGCACCGAGCAGAGCCCCTTGTAATGTACGTTTCCAATTTTGTTTCATCATATACCTCACATCAATTCAGCATTTACAGTTAATTATAGCCTATAGAACAAATAAAATCTACAAAAAACTTTAGTTTTACACACATTTTTTACATCTATTTCTTTACTATACGGCCTCTTAAGTTCAAAATTTATTTACAGTCTTTCTATGCTTTGTTACACTAACACTAATGAAAGGAGTCACTATGAAAACCATCGGTATTATTTGCGAATACAATCCATTTCACAATGGTCATGCACATCAACTACATACATTAGCTACAAAATACCCTGATGTATTGCGCATCTGCATTATGAGTGGCTCCTTTGTACAACGTGGCGAACCAGCCCTTTTCTCAAAATTCGATCGCGCGCGTTGGGCCATGCTTGGCGGTGCAGATGTTGTTATCGAACTCCCTACACTCTATTCCTTAGGCAGTGCGCAACTTTTTGGGACAGGTGCGGTTCGTTTAATTAAGGCTTTATCCATTGATACGCTTTCTTTTGGTTCTGAAACAACTGATTTAAATCAACTCATTCATACGGCTAAGCGTATGGATTGTGAAAGCACCCAAAATGAATTACGCAATTATTTAAATGAAGGCATGTCCTATGGTACAGCCTTCCGTAAGGCGCTAGGCTCCGAATCACTTAGCACACCCAATGCCTTATTAGGGCTTGAATATATCCGTGCTGCATTAAAATATTATCCAAACTTAGAATATATTCCTATTCAGCGTACATCTGATCACCACAATCACAATTTCGATCAAGAGTTACCATCCGGTACGGCATTGCGTCAACTCATCACTACTGCTAATCCCTTAGATATGTGTTCAACGCTTCAAAGTACTATTCCAACACCAATTCTAGATGATATGACGCATAGAATCACAAATGATGACTATGTCGACTACAATAGATATTACAATATGGTACATATGTTGAGTCGCCGCATGACAGCCAATGAATTAGAGCGTTTTGTTGATTTTACTGAAGGTATTGAACACTTGTGGTTAAAAGCAGCACAACAGCCTTCATGGGAATCTGCCATTGAGCAAATAAAATCCAAACGCTACACCTATGCCCGTTTACAGCGCATGGGTGCATACCTTACATTAGGTATTACGAAAGACTTGATAAATATTGCTATGCAAGACGGTCCTCAATATGCTAGATTACTAGCCTTTAACGACAGAGGACGCCAATGGCTGAGAACTGAACATGACATTCCACTCATTCAAAAATGGGCTAAAGCACCTACTCAGCTCAATAATCTCGGAAAATCTATGCATCATATAGATACACTAGCTACAGATATACAAGCCTTATGTTTCCATAATGAAGGTAAACGTATAGGGCATACAGACTATACCTATACACCGCAATATATCAAATAAAAAGTATAATTTTAATTTAAGCAAAAAAGGGGTTACAATACAGGTTATTCCTGTATTGTAACCCCTTCTTCGCCATCTAAATCAGTTACAGCAACCCGTACACTTTCAAGATGTGATGTAGGAATATTTTTACCCACATAGTCTGCGCGAATCGGCAATTCACGATGACCACGGTCCACGAGTACTGCTAATTGAATAGATTTAGGTCTACCAGATGTCATCAATGCATTTAACGCTGCACGAATAGTACGCCCTGTGTAAAGTACATCATCCACGAGAATGATTGTTTTCTCCGTTGTATCAATCGTACATGGTTTCCCCTCTTTTTGGCGAGCATCACGATCATCACGATACATAGCAACATTGAGTGATTCACATTCAATACGAATACCTTCAATGCGTTCGATTTCGGCCTGCAAACGTTTTGCCAAAATAACACCACGTCGTTCAATGCCTACAATAAGAGCATTAGATAAGCCTTTATTACGTTCTAGAATTTCGTGACTAATACGACGAATCGCGCGCATAATAGCATCTTGATCCATCAATAAGCGTTTCTTTTCCATATATACGCCCTTATAGCACAGAGTTCTCTATGCCCCTTTACAAATATAGTTAGAAGATTATTTAGTAAACCACAATATAAGACAGTTATTTTATTTATATGTATTTACGTTTGTCTACGTTTCTTTACATTTCGTTTGATTTCGTTTCATTTTTTCGCTTATTTACGCTTATCTTCTCGATATGTTTTAGCAAACTCTATACATGCTTTGAAGTCATCTGGAAGAGGCGCCTCAAAATGCATACTTTCACCTGTAATAGGATGTTTTACATCTAAAGATTTAGAGTGCAATGCCTGTCCTTCAATAGGAAAATCCATACGACGGTAACCATAGAACGGATCATTAACAACAGGATGTCCAATATGAGCAAAATGTACACGAATTTGATGTGTGCGCCCAGTCTCTAAATTACATTCAACCAGGGTTTGATGGCCAAATCGTTCAACTACATTAAAGTGAGTAACTGCATCCTTACTATTTTCAAAGACAACAGCCATTTTCATACGATCCTTAGGATGTCTTCCAATAGGAGCTTTAATAGTACCCTTTTCTTCTACAATATTACCTTGTACTAATGCTAAATATGTCCGTTTAGCAGAATGCTCCTTTACCTGCTCCGCTAAACCTATATGAGCTGCATCATTTTTAGCAGCCATCATAACACCAGATGTATCCTTATCTAAACGGTGAACAATACCAGGTCTAATCTCACCATTAATACCGGACAAATCCTTACAATGATATAGCAATGCATTAACAAGTGTACCCGAATAATTGCCCACCGCAGGATGAACAACCATACCACGTTGTTTATTTACAATGATAATATCATGATCTTCATACAATACATCTAAAGGAATATCCTCTGGTTTTACCTCTACAGATTCAGGTTCCGGTACCTCTACACGTACAACAGCATTTGGTGTAAGTCTAAGATTTGCTTTCCCTACCTTAGCACCTACTGTAACGTGACCACCTTTAATTAAACTTTGAATATAACTACGAGACCCTTCCATATGTTCTGTTAAGAATACATCCAGTCTCATACCGTCTTGCTCAGCACTTACAATATATTCGTTCATCCTCTACCTCTCTATGAGTTAAGTATCATATATTAATTAATTATTTGTCATAATATATGAATTATTTATCATCATCTTTTAATGTAAATAAATAGTAGACTACTAAAGCTACGCCTACACAGATACCAATATCAGCAACATTAAAGATAGGCCATATACGGAAATCAAAAAAATCTACCACACCATGAATCATGTAACGATCTATGCCATTACCAATAGCACCAGACACTAATAAAGCAGATCCAATTTGTAAAGTCCAAGGACCTTTTGATAAGCGCTTCCAATAATATGCACATGCACCTAGCAAAATAACTGCTACCAGTAAGAAGAACCATCGCTGATTAGCAAGCATACCAAATGCTGCACCGCGATTAATAATATATGTTAAATGAAATACATTAGGTATAACCACTAAAGACTCACCTAACATAAAATGATTCATAATGTAATATTTAGTCCATTGATCTAAGAGCAACCAAAGAATTAGTATAATGTAAAACAAGCTGTACTCCCTTATAATAATATATATCTTAATAGTCCTATTATACTAAGTTAAGCAAATTTAGGCAAAATAAAAAGCCCCTCTATGAGGGGCCGTTTAATTTGTGATTACTCAGCGGAAATTACAGATACTGGGCAAACGGATTCGCAAGAACCGCAATCGATGCAAGTATCGTTGATTTCGTATTTAGTTTCGCCTTCAGAAATAGCAGAAACTGGGCAAACAGATGCGCAAGAACCACATTTAATGCAACCATCAGCAATAACTCTCATAATTAGGACCTCCATAAAAATATAGATCAGAACTTTTTATTATCATTTAGAAAGGCACTTGCCTCAACTTATGTTCTCATTATCACACAGTTCTTTTTGAAAGTCAAATGAAAATGATAAAAAACTGTATATATTTTTGCATATTACTTTTTCATTTTTATCATACAAAGCCTATGTTTATAGGTATTTTGATATTACTTTTCATTTAATTAATTGAATATGATATTCAACAAATGAGAATGTTGTAATTATCAATTTTATAAAATCCTAATCATTATAATAGGAATTTAATTATCAATATTTATTATCATAAAAACTATTTTTTTATTACAACAGATTTAACGCTTATCTATATTTTAATCTAACATATAAACTTCACTCTAAAAAAGGCCGAATCATACGATTCGACCTCATTTATATTTATAAAGTAAAGTAATATCTTTACTATTATTCACTATATAACAATAATACTATTTTTTTCTTATAGCACTTAGAAAGATGTTAAGAATGTTAGTGTACCTAAAATAACGCCTGCAAGGTTTGGTACGATTAAAATATAATCACGTTTAGGTGATTTTGTCCAACCATATAATACCCAGATCAAACAGGATACTGCTGCAAATAATGGTTGCCATGGTTGACTAGGTTGACCATGAAGATTAGCAATTATTTGTGGGATATAGGCTAAAAATACAAATACACCAATAAATGCACCAATAGAACCAACTAACATGTTAAATCTTTCTTTTGTCATAGATGACCTCCTTACTTAATATTATATAATTATAAATTATACAATATACTATATCATATTTTTTTGATATGGTCAATTGCATAATATTAATTATGTAAATTAGTTTAATTTATATTGATTTTGATTATCCTAAAATATGTAATTTGTATTAAAATCATGTAACCGAAATCATAATCAGAACCACCCGTAAAACGGGTGGTTTGCTCACGGGCTATAAGCCCGTAGTACTAGGCCTGCGTCTAAAGGCGCTGGCTTTCACTACGTTCAAGCCGCATAGCCATTGACTCGTAACGTTCCCCTTAAAGGGGATGTGTATTACTTGCTACCCTTAAAAGGGTCCTCATATTCTTTTACACTAAGTTTATCTTTCATTTGGTCATGTAACTCT
>USAV01000042.1 GCA_900552715.1 uncultured Veillonella sp. | reverse complement strand
ACGGATATAAGTCGAAACTAGAAATTAAATACGTTCACGGCGTCGTGAAATAATACCACGCTCTACCAATGCACCTATAATCACTGCTACACCTGTCATACCAGCTTCTAACAAAGTTGGGGTAACAAACACTAGTGGATTACCTTGATACGTTGGAAAAACGGTGGGAACTAAAGATAAAACAAACTCTGGAATATAACCACCATATAAAATATGGGCATTCATAGCGAGCCATAAACCAGCAGTTAAAACAATACGAAATAATCGTATACCTTTATAGGCTAATTCTCTTGGGTATAAATAGAATACGAATACCAATAAGGATATAAGTAATGACACCAATTCTGCAAAGAGTATATTTACATTCATAGATGACGCATACATGAAATAAACCATTGGATCTTGTAGATCAATATAGAGGAGTGAACCAATATATAAGAATGGAATTGGAATAGTATATCCAATTATATCGAGTGCTTCATCTACCATTCCCCATCGATGATTTCGATTGAAAAACTTAGTAGCTAGCAACCCACAAAGTTCAATAAGTACTTGAACTATAAAATACACCACGAAAAGAAGCAACGCTGTTACAATTCCACTATCTGCAGTAAAGCTAAAGGGCGTATGAAGAAATGAAAATACTGTCCACCAAGCCCAACTATACGTATGATATCCCATACTCAATGGTAAATCGTCATTAAATTTAGCATTCTTCAATCTTCGTACCATGAGAGGTATTACAAGAGACAATACAGGGAATACTAATATTGGTAATGCTAATGCGCCACTCAAGGAAAGAACTGTCGTTACAGCACTTACAAATAAAGCACAAACGACGGTGAATAACCAGAAATTCTTATTCATTACGGCCTCCTACTAAACGAGTAAGACCATATGCAAAAATCAAGCTAATAGTAACACCAATATACATAGCTACTAAAAAAGCTACATCTCGGCCAGCTGTAGGCCAGCTCCATAGCATCGATAAATCTACACCGAGAAAAATACCTTTATAGCTAATGCCGTGGATTATAATCCAACTTACAACATAAGCAATACGGCTAATCGATTTTCCATCTCCAAAGGTACTACTTTTAAACGATAAATATGCCAAAGGCATTATTAGTGATAAAAGTAAATACCATACAAGTGCTACGGTAGCACTTGATCCATTATGAATCATATATGCAATAATAGGAATTACTACGATAAATAGATTCAAATAAACGGATCTTTTACAAATATCCATTAATGTGTTCATATAGATCTCCTATGATATGTAATCTCTTTGTATTTTACAATAATCATAGATAAATGTCATCAAAAAAGAAAAACCTCCATACAGGTAAATGAATACCTTATATGGAGGCTTCTAATTAAGCTACTACAGAGTCAGCTGTTACATCAATTGTAGGAACAGTTTCCTTTGGTTCTTCTTTTTTCAACAATGGAGTCATGCTTTCTAAGCCGATACCCAATGTGAATAGATTATGCAACCATGCTGTTTGGCTTGGCGGCATAATACCGAGTACACCACCACCTACAAGGGCACCATTGAAACCAACGATACCATTGTAATTTGCTTTGATGCGTTTCATCAATGCCATAGAAATGCGGCGTAAATCTACAAGAGCTTGTAGATGATCGGAAGAAATAGTAACATTTGCAATTTTTTGAGCAATTGGAGCGCCTTCATTCATAGCGATACCAACATGTGCTTCGGAAATTGCTGGGGAGTCATTAATACCATCCCCTACCATCATAACAGTATAGCCTTCAGCTTTTGCTTGTTTTACATAAGCTGCTTTATCTTCTGGCAATACTTCAGCATGCAATTCATCGATGCCGAGTTCGTCAGCTACACGTTGTGCATTACGTTTGGAGTCACCAGTCATCATAACAACCTTTTTAATGCCCAAAGTGTGTAAATCAGCTATAACTTGTTTTGCTTCCTCTCGAACAGGGTCTTTAATACAAATAACCGCTGCTAGTGTACCTCCAATAGCGAGGTAAATATGGGAAGATGAATTTGGTAAATTATTGAACTTTTCTTGTTCATCTGCAGGAATTTTTGTCTTTTCATCATCAAAGATGTAGTGAGCACTACCAATACGTACACGGTAGCGACCGACTTTAGATGCAATACCATGAGCTACAACGTATTCTACATCGGAGTGCATTTCCTTGTGAGGCAAGTCATGATCCTTAGCAGCGCGTACAATTGCTTTTGCCATGGAATGAGGGAAATGTTCCTCAATACATGCAGCCAATTTTAACATTTCATCTGCATCATGACCATTAAATGGAATGATTTGTTCAAACTCAGGTTCTGCTTTTGTAAGAGTACCTGTTTTATCGAATACAATCATATCTGCTTGTGCAATTTGTTCTAAGAATTTACCACCTTTAACAGTGATACCGCGTTTAGATGCTTCTTGCATAGCGGAAAGTACTGCTAATGGAATGGATAATTTAAGAGCACAAGAGAAGTCAACCATTACGAAAGACAATGCTTTCATTACATTACGAGTCAACAAGTATGTTAACCCAGCACCAATAAAGCTTATTGGAACTAATTTATCAGCCATGCGGTATGCTTGTTGTTCCATACCTGATTTCATTTGTTCAGACTCTTCAATGAGGTTAACGATTTTTTCGTAACGAGATGTTTTGGATGTGCTACGTACTTCTACAATAGCTTTACCGTCTTCAACAACAGTACCAGCATATACAGAACTGTCTTGATCGCGACGAACCGCTTCTGGTTCACCAGTCATGGAGCTTTCATTAACAAGAACTACACCATCGATAACGACGCCATCCAAAGGAATCACTTCGCCTTGGCGAATAATGATTTTATCGCCTGCCACAACTTCGTTAACTGGCTTGCTTACTTCAATATCATCAACTAAAACCCATACTTTATCTACGTTCAAGGACATGCTTTGAGCGAGATTTAATACGGATTTACGGTGAGTCCATTCTTCTAAGATATCACCAATACCCAATAGGTACATAACAGCGCCAGCTGTAGGGTAGTCTTTTTGAAGTAAAGCAGCACCAATAGCTACACCATCAAGTACTTCGACAGTTAACTTACGTTGCCACAATGTTTTAATCGCTTTACCGATAAATTTAATACCGTCAAACCAAGCCCATGCAGCCGCAATTGGTGCAGGAAGCACTGCTTTTTTACCTAAGTAAAGTGCAGTGCGGTTGATCATCATTTCACGGTATTTTTTATTTACCAAGCGTGGTGAATATTCGTTCAAAGCAGGTGCTTCGGACAAGTTTAAATCGCGTAGACCTAGCACTGCTTCACGCACAGCATCAGAATCGCCATTATGTTTAATGGCGATTTGACTGCTACGAGTGTAGAAGGTTACATCTACAATTGCATCATTAAGGAGTAATGTATCCTCTACATAAGCTGCTTCAGCCTCTGTAAAGCGATGACCAGTTACCTTAACATGCAAGCGATTTCTGAGTTTTCGTACAACAGAAAATTGTAACATATGTGCAATCCTCTAATTATTTGTCTTCTTCAAAGATTTCTTCGTTGCGTGCTTCGTTGATTTCTTGAGCTTCTGCCAATACATCAGATGCGGATGCTTGTACTTTTTCAGCTGTTTCTAATACAGTTTCTTTAGCGCGAAGACCAGCTGCTACGATACCAGCATATACTTTTTTTGCGTCTTTGGAAGTTAACACTTTAAGACCTACAGTACCCAATGCAAGACCTGCTGCGAATAAGTTAGCGTTTTTAAGATTGTTTTGGTTGAAGTTGAACATGATAATATCCCTTTCTACTAATAAATATATAAAAAATTTACTTACTATATTTGAAAAAAGGAGCCCATTATAGAGACCCCTCATTCAAATTCAGAATTCGTATTAGCTTACTTAGCAGTACGTTTAATGCCAAGTGCTTTATTGGAACCATCACAGCTGCAGTTACCACCGCAACCAGAAGATTTTTTAGAGCCAGACTTGGAGCTACCGCCACCACAGCCGCAGCCACCTTTACCAGACATTTGTTTGTAAAATTTATTGCCGATATAAGCTATTGCTAATACAACTATGAGTCCTATAACAAGATTATCCATTATTATGCCTCTTTCTCAATATCTACTAAATTACAATATGTGTCTTAGTGATAAACAAGATAAAAGCAATATCTAAAGGATATTTCCCTTTTCTCATTATCATTTAACCACGAATATTGATAATTATCAAGTATTATTTCTAAATTACTTATAACAAAATCGCATTTTTTCTATTCATTTTTGTTTAAAGAATCTAAAAGTGGCTAAACTCTCCTATTTAGCGACTCTAGATTAGAAACCTAATGCGCGACCAATGTTATAGAAGATGAAACATGCAATCCATGCAAATGTATTTTCATAGCAGAACATGAATGCAACCCATTTCCAAGAACCTGTTTCACGTTTGATAACAGCTAATGTTGCCAAACAAGGTGGGTAAATTAATACGAACAACATCATTGTTAATGCAATCAATGGTGAGAAGTTTGGATCATTTTGTAAGTAATCAGTCAATGGAGCTGGATTTTTATCATCACCACCTACTGCATATACTGTACCCAATGTAGAAATTACTACCTCTTTAGCAGCTAAACCAGCCACGAGAGACAAGCCCATCTTCCAGTCGAAGCCCAATGGTTCAAGAACTGGGTTGATTGCTTTACCAAAGGATGCTGCATAGGACTGTTCAATTTTTTCAGAAGCTTGTTCTTTATCAAGTTTGTCATTTTCAGCATCTAGGTTAGCACTATTTTTGTACATAGCCCATGCTGCAGGGAACAATTTTTGGTTTTCATCTTTAATATCATTAAATAATTCAGGTGCTTCAGAATCTTCTTCAACCGCTATTTCAGGTTCATCTTCTCCCGCATTTTTAGCCGCATCAGTAGCATCTTGTACTGTAGTTTTCATATCTTCTACAATTTTATCTACTGCCTCTTTTTGATCATCTGTAGTGATGCCAAATTGAGCTAATGTAGCAGCATCTTTCACTTCATACTCTTGAGCAACTTGTTCTTTCACTGCATCATAATCTTTGGAGTATTCAACATCCATAGGATATGCAGTAATGAACCAAATCAAGATAGATGCGGCCATAATGAAAGTACCAGCTTTAATGATGTACAATTTAGCACGTTCGTACATATGCATCCAAGTAGCTTTCAATGTAGGCAAATGATATGGAGGTAATTCCATTACAAATGGTTCAGCTTCACCAGCAAATAGGAATTTGCGGAAGATTTTTGCAAAGATAATACCGAAGATGATACCCAAGAAGTATACAGAGAATACAACTAAAGTACTATCCCAACCATTTGGGAAGAACGCATTTGCAAATAAGATATATACTGGTAAACGAGCAGAACAACTCATGAATGGTGTAATCAAAATAGTAACCATTCGATCCTTATAATTATCAAGGATACGAGCGCCCATTACAGATGGTACGGAACAACCAAATCCCAATAGCAAAGGAATAAAGGATTTACCATGCAAGCCACATGCGCGCATTACACGGTCAATAACGAAGGCTGCACGAGCCATGTAACCAGTATCTTCCAAGAAAGAAATGCCAAGGAAGAGTAATAAAATTAATGGCAAGAATGAAAGTACCGCACCTACGCCGGCAATAATACCATCAGATACGAGTGACTGTAATTGGCCCTCTGGAATAGTCTGAACCGCATAAGCTTGTAATGCAGCGAAACCATCCTCGATCCAACCTTGAGGAATACCACCAACGAAGTTAACGAACGCAAACAATAAGTACATAACAACCATGAAGATTGGTAAGCCCCAAATTCGATGCGTTAAGATTTTGTCGTA
This sequence comes from uncultured Veillonella sp., assembly GCA_900552715.1. GTDB lineage: Bacteria > Bacillota > Negativicutes > Veillonellales > Veillonellaceae > Veillonella. The sequence goes on along the minus strand of USAV01000042.1, from coordinate 9,082 downwards.
ACGGTCAGAGCGTGTTTCCAATTGAGTTGGCGCTTGTGTTAAACATGTATTATATACTTCTACTGCAAAGCGGTGACGATATTCTTGGAAGACAATATCAAGATCAACTTGATCCTTAATTTCTTCACGAATAGCTTCAGCCTTTTGAATAACAGCTTCCGTATTATCAAAGCGCATAACTTTGCCAATAACGTCAGCATCTTTTTCTAACAACTTAACAGCAATCCAACGAAGTGGATATGTAACAGTGCCCGCTTGTTTTAGCAATTCTACAAGCTCACTAATTTTACCTTCTAACAAATCACCATAGTTAATTGTTACACCAGGAGCTTTTTGAGAAGCAGCTACACTAATTGTTGCTTCTAACAAGTCTTTTGTACCAATGTTTGTACGACCTACTGTGCTAACAATTGTAGCCCCTGTCATTTCTGCCATTTTTTTTAGGTCGTATTTGATGCCCATTTCTTCAGCAACGTCAGCCATGTTTAGAGCAATAACCATTGGCTTTTCAAGTTCCAATAATTGTGCAGCTAAATATAAGTTACGTTCCAAGTTAGATGCATCAAGAACATTAACAATAACATCTGGGTTATCATTTACGATAACATTACGCGCTACTAACTCATCCAAGGAACGTGCAGTTAAGCTATATGTACCTGGTAAGTCAATAAACAATAACTCATGGCCATCAAAGTTCGTATGGCCTTCCTTTTTTTCTACTGTAACGCCGGCATAGTTACCAACGTGTTGCTTCGCCCCTGTGATATTGTTAAACATTGTAGTTTTACCACAGTTAGGGTTACCTGCTAAGGCAATGCGAATTTGCCCATTTTCTGCCATGTGAACCTCCTATTGAACCTCTACATCAATCATGCCAGCTTCGCTTGTACGAAGTGCTAATTCAAAGTTTTTTACTTTGATTTCCACCGGATCCCCCAAAGGGGCAAACTTCATAACATGGATTTTTGTACCATTTACAAGACCCATGTCAATTAGACGATGCTTAACATTGCCACTGCCATGTAGTGCAACAATAAGACCAGACTCACCTGGTTTCATGTCTTTTAACTTTTTGATAGCCATACGACACCTCCTAATTATTGTACCTAACAACCTCATATTAAACACACCAAGTAATAATGCGTATTAATATCTTAAATTATTATACCAAACTAATTAGGAATTTCAACAATTATTATCATTTTTATGGTGATTTTATATCTCATATATATATTTTTTTCTCATATTAAATATGAGAATTGATTTATTAATCCCTCATAAAACCCTATGAAGTATGGTGTTATTCGCGCTGTCACCAATAAAAAAGAACACCTAAAAAATAAGAATCACTACTAAGATAATCATTATTGATAATTTAATCATTCTCATTTATGTTTTTAAATTTTATTTTAATATGAATATTTTAATGTTTTTTATTCTCATAAACATTTATTCAAATCGTCATTTCTCAATTTATTATCAATTAGTATCTTCAACAATCGCATCATTAGTTTTACAAATTTACTATAGTGCCATGTAAAATTAGCCATATAAAATTAGTACTCTATGTAATGATTCAATTTATTTGCCCCTACTATGTGCATAAGGTATAATTAATATAATATGTATTATAGAAAGGACGATCCATGAAATCTTTTAAATCTCTAGGCGTTTGTGATGAACTCATCCAAGCCCTTCAAAAACAAGGTATCAAGGAGCCAACTCCAATTCAAGAACAAGCCATTCCTGTCGTATTTAAAGGGAATGATGTTATAGCAAAAGCTCAAACAGGCACAGGCAAAACATTAGCCTTCTTACTGCCGATTCTGCAACGTGTTCACACCGATGTGCATCAAGAACAAGTGCTCATTATTGCACCTACCCGTGAGCTTGTAAAACAAATCTCCGATGAAGCAAAAGAAATAGGTTCTATTTTAAATGTAGACATTCTTCCTCTTATCGGCGGTAAAACGATTGAAGCCCAGTTACAACAATTAGGACGCCGTCCGCAAGTTATCTTAGGTACGCCTGGTCGCCTATTAGACCATGCTAAACGGGGTTCACTCCACTTAGATTGTATCCGTCGTGTCGTACTCGATGAAGCTGACCAAATGCTTCATATGGGTTTCTTACCAGACATTGAAAACCTCATTAGCCAAACAGATGCAAACAGACAACTTCTATTATTCTCTGCAACGATTCCTGATAAGATTAGAAATCTTGCAAAAGCGTATATGTCTAAACCAGCTTCTGTAACAGCTGAGGGTAAACATGTTACACTTGAATCAATCGATCAACGCGTATACATGATGAACCCAGAAGAAAAAACGCAACGTCTCATCAAAATGATCGAAGAAGACAACCCATTCTTAGCAATTGTGTTCTGTAATAAGCGTGAAGGTGCTGTTCGCTTATCCTATGAGTTAACTGCAGCAGGCCTAAATATTGCTGAAATGCATGGCGATTTGACACAAGGTCGACGCACTCAAATATTACGTGATTTCGCAAAGGCTAAAACACAAATCTTAGTAGCAACAGATATTGCAGCTCGCGGTATTGACATTGAAGGCATTACACATGTTTATAACTACGACGTACCACGTGACGTAGATTACTATATCCACCGTATTGGCCGTACTGGTCGTGCAGGCAACTCTGGTGTGGCCGTTACATTTGCTACGCCGCAAGATGAATCTTGGTTACGTCGCATTGAGCGCGCCATCCAAGCAACGCTTACTAAATACACTAAAGATGGACAAATTAAGACTAAAGGTAATGCAAGTGCGGCACCTAAACGTGCAAAGTCATCTGGCAAACCTAAGATTACAAGTTCCTATCAATCTACAAAGGCTAAAGCTCATAAAGCTCGTGGCCACAAAGGCGCTAATACACGCCAACGCCGTACATCCACATCCCAAACAGGACGTCGTGGTAAACGTAGATAAAATTAAAGACGCGTACAGAGAAATCTGTACGCGTCTTTTTATATTCTTAACTAATTTATATTTTAACTAATATACATCTTATTATTTATTAGCATAAATACTTGGCACTCCATTCACATCGGAGCATTGTGTCTTGCATTGAGATCGATTACTGCATATCCAGTTAATACGTCCTCTCACCTCTTGTTTAACAAAATACCCTTCTTTACATCGCGGGCATTTATATTGCTTATCTTCGTCAGACACAGTGATATTACTTTCACCCTTTGAAGTATCCCCCTCAACAGGTTGTGTATGTTTGCAAGCCGGATAATTAGTACAGCCTAAAAAAGCACCAAATTTACCATTACGTTGTTGCATTCTGCCCTTATTACACTTAGGACAGACCGGCAAAGAAGATAGATCTACATCAGTATTATCCATTGGACGTTTCCGATTTTGATTCGTTATGGTACGAACTACATTGGGCATCATCTGACCAGAGTTTACCTGTTTATCAAAGCCAAGCTTATCGATCAATAATTGCAAAAACTTAACTTGATCAGATAAGAAGGAATCTAAGGTATCCTCCCCTTCACTCATGAGGGCCAAGCGTTCTTCCCAAACAGCCGTTTCATCAGGATATAACAATTCATCAGGCAACGCATCTACTAAAAGATAGCCCGTTTCTGTCGGTGATAGAACTTGCTTCTTACCAGATGTTTTCATAAAGCCACGACTGATGAGTTCGTCAATAATATTAGCACGAGTCGCCTCTGTACCAATACCAGACACCGCCTTTAATTGCTTTTTCAAATCTTCATTTTTTACAAACTTGTGAATTTCCTTCATCGCTTGTAACAACGTAGACGGTGTAAAGCGAGAAGGCGGCTTAGTTTGCTTCGCCTCTACAGAGGAATCCGTGTAAAGCACAGAATCATTCTTCTTCACAGCAGGCAAATGATCTGTTTCTTCAATAGCCTCTTTTTTAGAGTCCGTTTCTGCGCCACGTTCATCAGTTAAATCAGGTTCATCAGTATCTGTTACAGATTTAGACTTTTGTCGTTTATAAAGTAATTTCCATCCTTCGTCTATAACTACACGGCCATTGGCAACAAACTCTTCTTCACATTGCTCCACAACGATTTTAGTTTGTTCATAAATGTGCTCTCCATAAAATTGAGCAATATAGGCCTGACTTATGAGGAAGTAAATATTGCGTTCCTCTCGAGACAAGCTATTCATATTACACGCTACAGTCGTAGGAATTATAGCATGATGGGCTGTAATTTTCTTTTCATTCCAAGCGCGGCTCTTAATGGAGCGGTCTGCATCGGTAGCCCACTGTGCTAATCTTTCATCTCCTGCATTCTGTAAATTATTGAGAATTGCATTGCGGTCACCATATTGATTTGGCGGTAAATATTCACAATCAGAACGAGGGTACGTAGTCAATTTCTTTTCATATAGTTTCTGTGCTGTATCAAGTACAGTTTGCGGATCATAGGAAAAAGCTTTACCAGCTAATACCTGTAAAGATGATAGAGACAATGGTAAACGCTGTACATCTTTCTTTTTAGATTTTGTAACAGCTTTAATAACTCCATCGGGACCAGTCTGTAAGCGCTCAACTAATTCATCGGCTATAGCTTTATTAATAAGGCGTCCATCTGGGTCAAGCCCCTTTTGTTCGTCTGTAGGCTGCCACGTAGCCCAGAATACACCATTTGGATGATTATATAAAACCTTTAATGTAAAATAATCGACCGGTTTAAAGGCCGCTAGTTCTCGCTCTCTGCGCACTACAAGGGCTAATGTTGGAGTCTTAACACGACCGATAGGCAATGTTACTTTATTACCTTTATAACGTTCCGATAAGGTATAGGCACGAGATAAATTCATGCCAATAAGCCAGTCTGCACGTGCTCTAGCCAATGCAGATTGATATAGATTGTGAAAGTCTTTATTATCCCGTAAATCATTTAAAGCGGCACGAACAGATTTTTCGTCCAATGCATTTAGCAAGATACGTTGTACAGGCTTTGTGTTGCCTACATAATATAACACCTCATCAACCAAGAGTTGCCCTTCCCTGTCCGGGTCACCTGCGTTTACGATAATGTCCGCTTTACCAATCAATTCTTTTACAGTCTCAAACTGTTGACGACTACTATCCGTAACGAGTAATTTCCACTCATCAGGCACAATAGGTAAATCTTGAGGGCGCCAGCGGATATATTTATCATCGTAATCACCAGGTTCTGCTTGATGTAATACGTGACCTACAACCCAAGTCACCACATCATCACCTTGGATAAAATAGCCATTCCGTTTTTGGATATTCTTATTTTCTGGCAAGCATTTACTAATTTCGCGAGCCATGGATGGCTTTTCCGCAATAAATAACCTCATGGTCCCCCTCCTTAACATAAAATAACGGCTATTCCCCAAGCCGCTCTTTGAAATCTCATTATACTACAATTTAGTGGTCATAACTACCAAAATCATGTATAATTTTAAAGATATGAATGGTGTGAAGATGATATATTAAAATAAAACTTTCACAAACGAAACAATAGAGGTGAACTATGACATTTTTAGAAGAAGTGCAACGTCGTCGTACGTTTGCTATCATATCTCACCCGGATGCGGGTAAAACTACATTAACAGAAAAACTACTTTTATACGGTGGTGCCATTCACTTGGCGGGGTCCGTTAAGTCTCGTAAAACGGCAAAACACGCCGTATCTGACTGGATGGAAATCGAAAAACAACGTGGTATCTCTGTAACGAGTTCCGTATTGCAATTCGATTATGATGGCTGTCGTGTCAATATTCTCGATACCCCTGGTCACCAAGACTTCTCTGAAGATACATACCGTACATTAATGGCTGCCGATAGCGCTGTCATGCTTATCGACGTTGCAAAAGGTGTCGAAGCACAAACAAAAAAACTATTTGCCGTATCTAAAGAACGCGGTATTCCTATCTTTACCTTTGTAAACAAAATTGACCATTTCGGTCGCAGCCCATTTGACTTAATGGAAGAAATCGAAAACGTTCTTGGCATTCGTACATGCCCTATGAACTGGCCAATTGGCATCAACGGTGAATACAAAGGCATATACGATAGAGAGCACGAAACTATCGAGCTATTCGCAAAAGATGAAACACATGGTCAAGAAAAGTTAGCCTCTGAAAAAGGTGCTTTGACGGATCCTCGCATGAAAGAATTATTAGGTGACGACGTATATCAAGCATTGCTTGATGATATTGAATTATTAGACGTTGCTGGTGATCCATTCGATTTTGATAAGGTTCGTGCTGGTGAATTAACCCCAATGTTCTTCGGCTCTGCCATGACTAACTTCGGGGTAAAACCATTCTTGGAAAAATTCTTAGAACTGGCTCCATCCCCTGCTCCACGACAAGCAGTGGAAGAAATGGTACAACCTACAAGCGAAGACTTCTCCGCTTTAGTATTTAAAATTCAAGCCAATATGGACCCTAATCACCACGACCGCATCGTATTTATGCGCATCTGCTCTGGTAAATTTGAAAAAGGCATGTCCGTATTGCATCGCCAATCTAACAAAACGATTCGCTTGTCTCAGCCTCAACAATTTTTGGCTACCGAGCGTACTATCGTAGAAGATGCATATCCTGGTGATATTATCGGGGTCTTTGATGCTGGCACAATGGGTGTAGGCGATACACTATGTGCACAAAAACACAAGGTAACATTTGGTGACTTCCCTGTGTTCCCACCAGAATTCTTTGCCCGCGTATCTCCAAAAGATACTATGAAGCGGAAGCAATTTCAAAAAGGCATGACTCAATTAGCCCAAGAAGGTGCTGTTCAAATCTTTGAACAACCAGGTGCCCTCGACTCTTTCGTAGTTGGTGCCGTAGGTATGCTCCAATTTGAAGTTCTGGAATACCGTTTAAAAAATGAATATGGTGTTGATTTATTAAATAATACATTGCCATACAGTGTTGCCCGTTGGATTGATGGTGAAGTAGATATTGCGTCTTTAAAAGGCGTAGACAATGCGATGATTGTTAAGGATAATCGCAATCGTACTGTAGTACTTATCTCCAATGAATGGCAAATGGGTTGGGTACAAGAGCGTAATCCTGATGTTACATTCTTAACAACCCCAAAACTTCATCACGAACTATAGTATTGACGCTTATAGCCTATCTTTCTAGATCTATACTCCGCCCTTCTAAATGCGAGATGTACTATGTAGCAGACATGAGCTTAACTGCAAATCTCAATAGTTAAGCACGCTATAAATCTCTTGATAATAACAACTGGAATATATTTCTTAATATATAAAAATTAGAAATATATTCCAGTTTATTTTTTTATAACAGGCAGGAAAATCACAGAATTTAGTCGAATACATATAGTATGATTATGTAGAGAAGTGATTTATACTATTACTTTCTCGTATTTTTGTATATAATATAAATATATTATAAATAGATATATATCTAATATAGATATATAAAACCTAATGGTTTTACTGTTGTTGTGAGTGTTGAAAATAAATAATATATAATTATTATGCCTTATATATTCTATAGTTTTTTTCGACCATTCATGATACCATAAAATATAAGTTTTATTTTTTATTTTAAAGGAGTGATTTTATGCCACTTATTGACTTAGCGTTAGTCAACGATGTATGGACCTTGAAACTGTCCATGATTCAAACTGTAGGCCTCGCTGTAATCACGTTATTCATTGGTACTTGGATTAACAAGCATTCCAAGTTCTTACAACGTATGTGTATGCCTGCACCAGCTGTAGGGGCTTTGCCATTTGCATTCTTAACTGCCATTCTTTCTTACTACAAGATTTTGAACATTACCTTTGAAGGTTCCCTACAAACATTCTTAATGCTTGCCTTCTTTACCACTATCGGTTTGATGGCTTCTTTGAAAGTCCTCAAAAAAGGCGGTATCTTCATTATCTTCTTCTTCCTCGCTTGTGCAGTATGGATTGTTGTACAAAATACAGCAGGTATTATGATTGCTAAAGCTTTAGGTATTGAACCAATCATCGGTATTATGGCTGGTTCCGTATCCATGATTGGTGGTCTTGGTACTGCTGGCGCCTTCGGCCCATATTACGAACAATTGCTTGGTATCCCTGGTACAGCATCAGCAGCGGTTGCAGCCGCAACATTCGGCATGGTAGCTGGTACAATTCTCGGTGCTCCTGTAGGTGAACGCATTATTAAAATGCACAAAGTTAAAACACCTTACGAAAATCCTGAGTTAATGGAAGATGAAGGCATCGACATGATCGAAGATCACGTTGAAAGTGGTGGCAAACAATTTAATTCTCAAGACCTTTTAACAATCTGTATGTGGATTGGCCTTGCATTAGGTATCGGTACTATCGTAAGTGCTGGTTTGTCTATCTTAACTCCACTACCTGCGTACATCGGCGCAATGATTTGTGCAGCTGTAATCCGTAACTTTGGTGATTTCACAAAAGCTTACAAAATCAACGATGCAGCTCTTGATGCAGTATCCAATGTAGCATTATCTCTATTCGTAACTATGGCTATCAATAGCTTGAAACTAGTTCAATTAATCGATCTTGCTTTACCACTTATTACAATCTTAGTTGCACAAATGGTACTTATCTGTGTATTTGCATACCTTATCTACTTCCTATTTGGTCGCAACTACGATGCAGTTATGCTTGGTTCTGGTGCCATCGGCTTCGGCTTAGGCGCTACACCAAATGCATTGGTTAATATGTTATCCTTAGCAAGTAAACATGGTCCATCCCCTCGTGCATGGCTCGTAGTTTCCTTGGTAGGTGCATTCTTAATTGACTTTGCAAATGCTTTCCTTATTACAACAATGGCTGGCATTCTTTACTAAACCAAAAGGACCCGTTTGGGTCCTTTTTGGCTTATAGGACAAAAAGTGTGTGTAAAAACCCTTATAACACTAGATATTTACTAGTGTTATAAGGGTTTAATCTTTTTTGGGAGAAGTTTGAGGGTGGACAAAAAGTGTGGGTGAAAACATCAATTAACCCTTGTAATTACTGACTAAAATGAGGTTATATCTTCCTATATATAAACAAATATGGAGGAAGAGTTTATGCGACAAATAAAATGTCCTGATTG
>USAV01000041.1 GCA_900552715.1 uncultured Veillonella sp. | reverse complement strand
CAAAATGCTGCATCCATTGCATCTCTTGTATTGACTACTGAAACAATCGTAGCTGATAAAGTAGAAGAAAATGCTGCAGCACCTGCAATGCCTCCAATGGGTGGCATGGGCGGTATGATGTAATCAACTGCTTAGCGCATAATCTATAAGATTTAGAATAATCCTAATGAATTAGGAACTATATGTTCACTTTTTCATTAGGATTATTTTTGTATGTGGATTATCAAATCGATAAAATTGATTTTGTATACAACATATGTTATAATTCTATAGAATTTAATATTGAGTCTAGTTTGACATGGTACTTTTTCTCCTCTATAATAACGATATCGAATTATTTCGATTTTTATTTTGATTTGAAAGAAGGATTACTATGTTAAGCTTTATTTTTAAAAGTAAACCTAATTATGTTAATTTTGGCCTCTTAATTTACCGTTTGGCACTTGGTATTTCCATGTTTTATCATGGTTATCTAAAATGGTTAAGTGGTCCTGAAGGCCTTTATAAAGTTGGATCTATGTTGGCTCCATTAGGCGTACCTGGTGGGTATGAAATATTAGGTACTATGGCATCTTGTGCTGAGATGATTGGTGGTATCCTTATTGTTTTAGGTCTATTCACTAGAATTGGATCTCTTATGCTCATCGGTACATTAGCTATGGCAACAACATTGAGTATTAACGGTAGTTTCTTTAGTTGGGATTACCCATCTCAAATGGGCTTCGGTGCTCTTATGTTGTTCTTCGCTGGCGCAGGTCGCTATAGCCTTGATAAAGCTTTATTTAAATAATAATTAGGATAATAGACTCATCGTTTGATGAGTCTTTTATTTGTATAGCGAGGTTATTATGAACACAAAAACAGTTCCGTTTACAGCTGAACAATTGGAAAATATTATTGCCCAATACCCAACACCATTCCATATTTATGATGAAGAAGGTATCATTGAAAATATGAAAGCATTCATCAATGCATTTTCTTGGAATAAAGGGTTCAAACAATATTTTGCTGTAAAAGCAACTCCTAATCCATATATTATGCGTGTATTACAAAAGCTTGGTGTAGGTGCCGATTGTTCTTCCTTAGCAGAGTTAATGCTATGTGAAAAAGTGGGCATTACAGGTCATGATATTATGTTCACATCTAATGACACACCATATGTGGAATATAAAAAAGCACTTGAATTAGGCGCTATCATCAATCTTGATGATATTACTCATATTGAATATTTGGAAAAAAATCATGGTTCTTTGCCTGATACATTCTGCGTACGTTATAACCCAGGCTCCTTAAAAGAAGGAGGCAATACAATTATCGGCCTTCCTGAAGAAGCTAAATATGGTATGACACGTGAACAGATTCTTGAAGCTTATAAACAGTTGCAAGCTAAAGGTGTAAAACACTTTGGTATCCATACAATGGTTGTATCTAACGAGCTTGATATTGATGGCTTAGTTGGCACTGCTGAACTTTGCTTCAATCTAGCAGTAGATATTAAAAATGAACTAGGCATCAATGTTGAGTTTATCGATCTTGGTGGTGGTGTAGGTGTTGCTTATAAACCAGAACAAACACCAGTAGATTTCAATGCACTTAGTAAAGGTGTAGAAGAGGCCTATAATAGAATTCTAGTAGCTAATGGCCTTGGTGATGTAGCATTGGCTTATGAATGTGGCCGTATGGTTACAGGTCCATTTGGTTACTTAGTTTCTACAGCAATTCACAAAAAGGATATTTATCGTCACTACATCGGTTTAGATTCCTGTATGGCAAATCTTATGCGTCCAGCTTTATATGGTTCTTACCACCATATTACTGTAATGGGTAAAGAAAATGCACCTAAGGACCACGTGTACGATGTAACTGGTTCTTTATGTGAAAACAATGATAAATTTGCTATTCAACGTGAGTTGCCAAAAATCGATATTGGCGATCGTATCATCATTCATGATGCTGGTGCGCATGGTCACTCCATGGGATTCAACTATAATGGTAAATTGCGCTCTGCTGAGTTGTTATTACATAAAGATGGTTCTGTTACACAAATTCGTCGTGCTGAAACATATGATGATTTGTTTGGCACCCTCGATTTCTCTAACCTATAATTTAATATTGAGAATCGAATAGGATGAGAATGAATATTAATAAAAACCTATCAATATATGTAATATATGATATTCTTTTAATTCCTGTATATTTTAGTAGGAATATCTTGCTATCATTTAGATAAGAATGTATAATGATTATAGATTGTTATGCACATACTTGCTAAGTTGGCGAGAATTACGGCGGTATTCACGTTAGTGCGTACCGCCTTTTTATATGTGTCAATATATACGTTTTACATATAATGCTTGTATGTTTCTTATTAATACATACATTATGAGAAGGAGTGAACATTTTGGCTGAATTACTTCAGATAAAAGATTTAAAGGTATCCGTTGAAGGTAAACAAATCTTAAAAGGTATCAACTTAACAATTAATAAAGGTGAAATCCATGTTGTAATGGGTACAAATGGTGCAGGTAAATCTACACTTGCCAATGCTATTATGGGTAACACTACATATACTGTAGATAGCGGCTCTATTATTTTTGATGGTAAAGATATTACGGAAGATGCAGTAAATGATCGTGCGAAAGCAGGTATCTTTATGTCCTTCCAAAATCCAATTTCTATTCCTGGCATTACAGTAGAAAACTTCATCCGTACTGCAAAATCTACAATTACTGGTGAAAATGTACGTGCTTTATCTTTCAAAAAAGAATTGAAAGAAAAAATGGATGAATTATCCTTCGATGTATCTTATGCACAACGTTATGTAAATGAAGGCTTCTCCGGTGGTGAACGCAAGAAAAATGAAATTCTTCAAATGTCCATTTTAAATCCTAAATTGGCTATTCTTGATGAAACAGACTCCGGCCTTGACGTAGATGCGGTTCGTATCGTATCTGAAGGTGTACAACGTTTCCACAACGAAGAAAATGCTGTATTGATCATCACTCACCATAACCAAATCTTGCAAAAATTAAAACCTGATTTCGTTCATGTATTGATCAATGGTAAGATCGTTAAAACTGGTGATGCTTCTCTTGTACGTGAAATCGAAGAAAAAGGTTACGACGCATACAAAGCATTAGCATAGGAGGCACAATGGAAGAAAGAAAGAAAACCCAAGTCGCGGATATGGACCGTGGTGTCTACGATATTAAGAATGACTTTGAATATTCTTATATTTCTGATGCTGGTTTAACAGAAGATATTATCCGTGAAATTTGGTCTAATAAAAATGAACCTGAATGGATGCTTGACTTCCGTTTGAAATCTTTAGAAATCTACAATCGCATGGGTATTCCAAATTGGATTCCTGATATTTCTGGCTTAGATATGGCAAATATCCATACTTATGTTAAGCCAAAAGTAGATATGAAAGAAAACTGGGACGAAGTTCCAGAAGAAATTAAAAGTACTTTTGACCGCTTAGGTATTCCAGAAGCGGAAAAAACATCTCTTGCAGGTGTTGGTGCTCAATATGACTCTGAAGTTGTATACCACAGTATCCAAGAAGATCTTGTTAAACAAGGCGTTATCTATACTGATATCGAAACCGCACTTCATGAGCATGAAGAAATCGTAAAAAAATACTGGATGACATTGATTCCACCTACAGATCATAAATGGGCTGCTCTTCATGGTGCCGTTTGGTCTGGCGGTTCCTTCGTATATGTTCCAGCAGGCGTACAAGTAGAGATTCCATTGCAATCCTATTTCCGTTTGAATGCACCAGGTGCTGGTCAGTTTGAACATACTATGATCATCGTAGAAGAAGGGGCTAAATTGCACTTTATCGAAGGTTGTTCTGCTCCTAAGTATGATGTATCTAACCTTCATGCAGGTGCTGTTGAATTGTTCGTTAAAGACAATGCTACATTGCGTTACTCTACAATTGAAAACTGGTCCAAGAACATGTACAACCTTAACACAAAACGTTGTGTAGTAGGTAAAAATGGTACAATCGAATGGGTATCTGGTTCCTTTGGTTCCAAAGTTTCTTGCTTGTATCCAATGAGTATTCTTAACGGTGAAGGTGCACATGCTGAATTTACAGGTGTAACATTCGCTGGCGAAGGACAATTCCTTGATACAGGTTGTAAAGTGGTACACAATGCACCATATACAACAAGTAATGTTAACTCTAAATCCATCTCTAAATCCGGTGGTGCTGCAATTTATCGTGGTCTATTGAAGATTGGTCCTAAAGCTGAACATTCAAAAGCAACAGTTTCTTGTGAATCCTTGATGCTTGATGCAGAGTCTCAATCTGATACAATTCCAGCTATTATCGTAGAAAACGATAATGTGGATTTAGGTCATGAAGCGAAAATCGGTCGTATTTCCGATGAAGCGATTTTCTACCTCATGACTCGTGGTATTAGTGAAGAAGAAGCTCGTGCAATGCTCGTTCGTGGTTTCGTTGAGCCAATCTCCAAAGAATTACCACTTGAGTATGCTGTAGAAATGAACAATCTAATCAATCTTGAATTAGAAGGTTCTATCGGTTAAGGAGGAATTATGAGCGAATTACTATTTAATGAACTCCCTAGACCGACATTCAGATGGTTACGTGTTAACCATACTGTAAGCTCTCTAGCTGGAGAAGATACATCTGTACAATCCATCGCTGTAGAAGCGAATCAAAATATACTTTCACCATTGCCTACAGGAACAGCACTGTTAAATGCTACATATGAAGGTGCTAATAAGGATGCTGTTCAAGCATTGGTGGATAATGCAGAAGGTTATGCTATCAATGTTCCTGCTAAGGCAAAGGAAGTTGTAGGCATCCGCATTGATGCTAATGCACGTGTAGCTAACCGTTTCCAATTCATCGTTGGTGAAGGGGCAGAACTAGAGGTACAATTCTATGTAACTGGCCCTGGTGAAGCTTTAACAAATGTTAGCTATCTAAATGAATACGATGTAAAAGAAGGCGGTAAAGTTGTAGTGAAAAAGGTAAATCTTTTACCTGAACATGTACAACATATCGAACATCGTTATACAAAATTGGAAGATAAAGCAGATGTAGAATACATTAACATTGAACTTGGTGGTAGCGAAAATATTTTGAACTACTATCATGATTTAGTAGGTCAAGAATCTCGTATGGTTCATGATATTGCTTATCTTGGTAACGAAGAACAAAAATTTGATATCTCCATGATTATGAGTCATGGTGGTAAAAAATCCTTCAGTGATATTCATACATTAGGTGCTCTTAGTGGCAATTCTAAAAAATCTTTCCGTGGTACTCTTGATTTCCTTCATGGTGCAACAGCTTCTGAAGGTGCGGAAGAAGATACTTGCTTATTGTTAGATCCAACTGTAAAATCTGTTTCTTTACCTCTATTATTGTGTAAAGAAGATAATGTAGTGGGTAATCATGCAGCGAGTGCAGGCCAAATTGATCATAATAAATTGTTCTATATCATGAGCCGTGGCTTTAGTGAAGTAGAAGCAAAACATATCATTGTAGAATCTATGATTCGACCTATTATTGATCGCATTGGTGATGAAACGATTGAAGAAGCAGCATTAGCAGCTGTACGTAATAAAATTTAAAGAGGCGTTTTTATGAGACCAATTGCAGAAGCATACAAAGACTTTCCTATACTACATAAAGAGCATAATGGGCACCGTGTTATCTATTTAGATAGCGGTGCTACTGCACAAATTCCACAATCCGTAATTGATCGTGTTGTGGAACATATGACACAACGTAATGGTAATCCACATCGTGGCTCTCATATTTTAGCTATTGAAGCATCTGAAGACTATGAAAATGCACGTGATCGCGTAGTTGAATTTATCAATGCTCGTGAGCGTGAAGAAGTTGTATTTACACGTAATAGTACAGAATCTATGAACTTGATTGCTCATAGCTATGGTCTTCATAATGTGAAGAAAGGTGACAAGATTGTCATTACTGTTGCGGAACATCATGCGAATCTTGTAACATGGCAATATGTAGCAGAACAAACAGGGGCAACCTTAGAATATATGTACCTTGATGAACATGGGCACTTAAAAGATGGTGAAATCGATAAAATTGATGAAAATACTAAAATCGTCGCTTTTGCTCATGTTAGTAACGTGCTTGGTATGGAATTCCCAGTAAAAGAATTAACTGAAAAGGCTCACTCTGTAGGCGCTATTGTTGTTCTAGATGGTGCTCAATCTACACCTCATAAAAAAATCGACGTTCAAGCATTAGATTGCGATTTCTTCGTATTCTCTGGCCATAAAATGTGTGCATCCCAAGGTATTGGTGTACTCTATGGTAAACGTGAACTATTAGAAGCTATGCCTCCATTCCTATTGGGTGGTGACATGATTGAGTATGTAAAAGAACAAACAGCTACATTTAATGAGCTTCCATACAAGTTCGAAGCAGGTACTCCAAATGCTGATGGTGCCGTTTCCTTGCATGCAGCTATTGATTATTTAGAATCTTTTGGCATGGATGCTATTGAAGCCTATGAAGAGGAACTAGTAGCATATATTCTTCCTAAGATTGTTGCATTGCCACACGTTCATGTAATTGGCTCTCAAAATCCTAAGGAGAAACATGGCGTAATTGCATTTACAGTAGATGATGTACATCCTCACGATGTGGCAACTATCTTAGATGCAAAAGGTATTTGTGTTCGTTCTGGTCACCACTGTGCACAACCATTAGGTGCATTTTACAACGTATCTGCATCCACTCGTCTAAGTATGTACCTATATACTCGTAAGGAAGATTTAGATGCTTTCCTTGAAGTATTAAAGACGGTTCGTTCAGTAATGGGTTTTAAAGATTAGGAGATTTACCATCAATGGAAATGGATCAATTATATACGGAACTTATTTTGGAACATAACCAAGATAAGCGTAATAAACATGAATTAGCTCATTTTACAAATTCTGAGCATGGCCATAACCCAAGTTGTGGTGATGACCTAACATTGCAACTCAATGTGGAAGATGGCATTATTAAAGATGCTGCATACACAGGTTCTGGTTGTGCTATTAGCCAAGCATCTGCATCTATGATGATTGATATCATCAAGGGCAAATCCGTTGAGGAAGCTCTTCGTTTGGTAGAAATTTTCTTAGGCATGATCAAAAAAGAGATTACCGATGAAAATGAGTTAGAAGAATTAGAAGATGCTATGGCATTACAAAATATTTCTAACATGCCAGCACGTGTTAAATGTGCAGTTCTTGCATGGCATACATTGAAAGAGGCTTTAAAGAAATAATATGAAGAAAACTATATTATTTGATTTAGATGGAACTTTAACGGATTCTCAAGAAGGTATTCTTAAAAGCATTAAATTTGCATTGGAACATTTTGGTTATGATGTACCTGATGAAGAAACATTACAATTATTCTTAGGACCACCATTGGTAGATGCGTTCCAAGAACATTGTGGTATGACCTTTGAGCAAGCGGAAGAAACATACTTTAAATTCCGTGAACGGTATGGTACCATCGGTAAATTTGAAAATAAAGTATATCCGAATATTGTAGACTTATTAGCTAAATGTAAAACTGAACAATATACTATAGCTGTAGCAACTGCAAAACCAGAACATTATGCGAAAGATATTCTAGACCACTTTGAATTGACACCATACTTTGATGTCATTGTAGGTGCCAATTACGAAGCTGGTTTATTGCACAAGAAAGAGATTCTTGAAAAGGCGCTTAAGCTTTGTGGTAATCCATTGACCGATGATAACGGTCGACGTTTGGCCTTTATGGTTGGGGATCGTAAGTATGATGTAGAGGCAGCTAACGAACTTGGTTGTATCTCTATCGGCGTTACTTATGGTTATGGTACAGAAGCTGAACTAAAAGAAGCTGACGCAGAATACATTTGTGATGATGTTGATGAAATTGCTGATGTTCTCGACCTTGAAGAAATGATGGTTCGTAGATAAGCTATTATAAATAAAATATCAACCTTAAAAAGGCTAGAGGTATTTCCTCTAGCCTTTTTGGAGTTATAAAAAAGGACTAACCTATAGGTTAGTCCTTTTGTGTTATTTTTTTAGGCCGCTTTTTTTAGCTAATGTTTTGATAACCTTAGCACTTTGTTTTTTCAACTTGCCGCCTGTTTGTTTGAGTTGGATACGTGTACGAGAAACACGACCGAGTGTAGTAATCTTAGTTTTGCGACGTGGCTTCATATCACGTTCGTTACCAAAGTCGCCACGTTGTACACTTGTTGCTTTTACCTTTTCCGCTCTGAAAGATTTACGTAACGCTTTCATAATCAATGTAAGCGGTAAGGATTGCTCAAAAGAATACAAGTCAACAGCCACATAGCCTAGAGCAGGATATGTGTGCAATGTAAAGTGAAAGCCTGGTGCAACAGATAGGAGGGCGATCTCCTCGTCCATAACTTGACAACTGATTTCATCAACATCAAGGTCAGCTAAATCAAATGCAGTTGCTACACTTTCTTGTACAGCTGTAGCGGATGAGATTGCATCTTCATCGCAGGAATACAAATCAATTAAAAGTTCTTGTCCTAATGCTTCTGCCATAACAACACCTTCTTTCATAAAAATATATCTCATTTATTATACCTAGAATTTAAAATTAAGTCCAATCAAAGGAGAATGTATTGAAAGGTCAAAAATATAGTGTAAGAAATTTGACCTTTATATTGACTAAAGTCAAAAAGTCAAATATAATAAATATATGTAAAAAGCAAATAGTCAAAAATATATTAAATAAAATGTTAAAGAGGTGTTTTTTATGAGTATGATAGCTGATAAAATAGAAAAGTTTATATTAGATCGTATGCGTGAAGAACAAGAGAAATTAATTTTAAAACGTAACGAATTAGCCGATGAATTAGATTGTGCACCATCGCAAATTAGTTATGTACTAAGTACACGATTTTCTAATGAACGCGGCTTTGATGTTGAATCAAGACGTGGGCTAGGCGGATATATTCGAATTACTAAATTAAATCCAGAAAGCTCCGATTCACTACCAGCTGTAACAACCTATCGTATTTATGAAGGTCAAAATACAGTAGATCGATTGATTGATATTAAAGATGTAGACCAATCCTTGTTCCAATTACTACAGGCTGAAAAGATTACTCGTCGTGAAGCTCAATTAATGCATAATTCCTTTGCTACATTAATTGAGAATACCGACATTGAACATCGTAATGATGCAATTCGTCAGCTCTACGCAACAATGGTGGATACACTACGGAAGGAGTGATGATCAGTGATATGTGATCATTGCCATAAAAATGAAGCTACCATCCACATGACAAATATTGTAAATAATCAGAAGACGGAACAACATTTGTGCAATACTTGTGCCACTGCATTACAGCAGGAGGGAAAATTATCTCCTTATAGTTCCTTTATGAATGATATGTGGGATGATAGCTTCTTTACCAATGATTTCTTTAAGAATATGGTCTATCCTGATAGTTTATTAAAATCACATCAGTCTAAACGTTGTCCTCAATGTGGTATTACTTATGATGAGTTTAACCGCGTAGGCAAGTTTGGTTGTGATACATGTTATGAAACCTTTGCTAGTGAAATAAAACCGTTATTACAACGATTACAAGGTAGTTCTGAATATGAAGGAACTGTTCCTAGCCATGGTCATAATGTATTTAAAGCCAAGTATGAACTAAAGCGGTTGCGTCATCAATTAGACTCAGCAATTCAAGCAGAGAACTTCGAGGATGCAGCCATTTTAAGAGATAAAATAAAAGAATTAGAAGCCATCATTGGTGGCGATAAAGAATAGGAGGTTCTTATTATGTTAGATACTATATTAGACTCTCCTTTAAGTCCATGGCTACAACACGATACGGATGCAACCGATCATATTGTCATATCTAGTCGAATCCGATTAGCACGCAATTTTGATGGAATATTGTTTACAAATCGTAATGATATGTCATCTTTAGAAAAGGTAAATACTATTTCTAGAGGTTTGCTTCATCCTTTAAAAGAAGCAGATGGGCATCAATACTCCAATATTAATCTTGAGCAATTAAGCGAGCGTGAGCGAGCTATATTAGTAGAAAAACATTTAATGAGTCCTGCATTGGAGGAAAAACTGCCATACCGTAATTTAGTAGTATCTGACGATGCCTCTATTGTAATTATGGTGAATGAAGAAGACCATTTGCGGATTCAATCTATGGTTTCAGGATTACGATTACAGGAAGCTTATGAACATGCTCAAAAAATAGATAAGGCAATTGAAGCAAAATATCCATATGCCTTTGATGAACGGTTTGGTTATTTAACGGCTTGCCCTACTAATGTAGGCACCGGTTTGAGGGCATCTGTAATGCTACATTTGCCAGCATTGACCATCTCTGGACGAATTACACGCCTTATTCGTAGCATCATTCAATTAGGTTATTCTGTACGTGGATTATATGGGGAAGGCTCCGAAGCGTTAGGAAATATTTACCAAATTTCTAATCAACGTACTATGGGGGTAAGTGAAGAGGATACCATCGAGCAATTGACGAAGATTGTAGAAGGTATCATTGCAGAAGAAAGAAAATCTCGACAATCCTTATTACATAATGATAAAGAAGGTTTAGAAGATGTATTATGGCGCTCATATGGCGTTTTACAATATGCTCGTCGTGTAAATGGTAAAGAGGCCTTAACAAAGCTTAGCGATATCCAATTAGGCGTTGATTTAGAGATTTTACCTCCATGGGGTAAGGATTCATTTAATGAATTAATCGCCATAACTAGACCTAATTTTCTTTCTAAATATGCAGGAAACGATGATCTATCAGATATCGAGCGTGATAGCTATCGGGCGAAGGTAATCCGGCAAAAGCTTTCACATTAATATAAATTTGCACAAAATCAATTACATATAATACATTTACACATAATCATTTTATAACTATGTGTTGATAATAGATGGCTTTAATCGGATTTGATTAAAGCCAATATAATATATTCAATTTGACTGTAGAATTTGTTTGTTTAGTTAATAGCTATTCCAATGGTATGTCCTACCGTTGTTTACATATATTTGAAGAGAAATAATTACAATTTACATAGATAGATGAGGTGATATTATGATGCAACGGTTTACAGACGATGCACAGCGTGTCCTTTCTTTTGCTCAAGAAGCAGCGCTAGAACTAGGGCATGACTATGTAGGCACTGAACATGTACTCATCGGCCTTACAAAGGTTAAAAATGGTGTTGCCGCTAAGGCTTTAGCAGAGCTTGGTATTGTTACAGAAGATATTTTTGAAGCTGTAGAAGAACAAGTTGGTCGCGGTAATAAAAAAGCAACCTCCATATATATGACTCCTCGTGTTAAGCATGTACTTGAGTTAGCTATTCAAGTTGCTAATCGCATGAATCATAATTACGTTGGTACTGAGCATATTCTCTTAGGATTACTCAGCGACGGTGGTGGCGTTGCAGTTGGAATTCTACGGGCTATGAATATTCGTACCGATGATATAGTAGAAGCGATTCGTCACATTCTTGGCTCTAATACAAATGGTGATGATAATGGACAAGAGGGGTCGAGTCATAATGGTGATCTAGGTGATTTAGCTGATTTTGCTACCGACCTAAATGAGTCTGCAAAACAAGGTAAAATTGATCCTGTTATTGGTCGTGATACAGAAATTCAACGTGTTATTCAAATTCTTAGCCGTAGAACTAAAAATAATCCAGTTCTTATCGGTGAACCTGGTGTAGGTAAGACGGCTATTGCTGAAGGTTTGGCACAACGTATTGTCAATGGCAATGTGCCAGAGATTTTGCGCAACAAACGCATTATATCCCTCAGCATTAGCTCCATGTTAGCTGGTGCAAAATACCGTGGTGAATTTGAAGAACGCTTAAAAAAAGCAATCGATGAAGTGCAACAACATGATGATATGATTATCTTCATTGATGAAATTCATACATTGGTTGGTGCAGGCGCCACTGAAGGTGCAATGGATGCAGCAAACATTTTAAAACCAGCTTTAGCACGCGGTGAATTTCAAGTGATTGGTGCTACGACACTTGATGAATATAAAAAGCATATTGAAAAAGATGCTGCCTTAGAGCGTCGTTTCCAACCTGTTCAAGTAGGGGAACCTAATGAAGAGGATGCTCTTGAAATCTTGATGGGGTTGCGAGATCGCTATGAGGCTTTCCATAAGGCTAAAATTACAGATGAAGCATTAAAAGCTGCTGTTACCTTATCTAGTCGATATATTACAGATCGATTTTTGCCTGATAAGGCTATCGATGTGGTTGATGAAGCTGCATCTAAGGTGCGTATGAAAGTCTTTTCTGCAGCTCCTGATGTTAAGGCTTTAGAAGACCGACTCAATACGGTAAAGAAGGAAAAGGAAGCTGCTGTTACATCTCAAGATTTTGAAAAAGCAGCTAAGCTTCGTGATGAAGAGCAAGCTCTCGTTAAAGAGATTGACGATAAAAAAGCTGTAGCTAAAGAGGAAAGTGATCAAAAACTAATAGTTACAGAAGAAGATATTGCTGCAGTAGTAGCTCAGTGGACGGGTATTCCGGTGGCTAAAATAGCAGAAGAAGAATCTGAAACCTTGCTTCATTTAGAAGATGAGCTACATAAACGCGTTATCGGTCAAGATGATGCTGTTACAGCTGTAGCGAAAGCTGTGCGCCGTGCAAGGGCTGGATTAAAGGATCCAAAACGTCCTATTGGTTCATTCTTATTCCTTGGACCAACAGGGGTTGGTAAAACTGAATTAGCAAGAGCTCTTGCATCTTCCTTGTTCGGCGATGAATCTGCAATGATTCGACTTGATATGTCTGAATATATGGAAAAGCATACTGTTTCTCGTCTAGTTGGGGCTCCTCCTGGATATGTAGGATATGAAGAGGGCGGTCAACTTACTGATGCAGTTCGTCGTAAACCATATAGCGTTATTTTACTTGATGAAGTAGAAAAGGCTCATGCAGATTTCTTTAACATCCTATTGCAAGTACTTGATGATGGTCGACTTACAGATAGTCAAGGTAGAACCGTAGACTTTAGAAATACGGTTATCATTATGACTAGTAATTTAGGAGCTAAAGCATTACATAAGAACTCTACAGAACTAGGCTTCTTAGCACCAAAAAAAGCTGAATCTACTGCTAAAGATGCTAAAAGTATTGATTTTAAAGAGGCTAAAAAGTCTGTTATGGATGCAGTCAAAAGTCATTTCAGACCAGAGTTTTTGAATCGTATTGATGAGATGATAGTATTCCATCCGTTGACTGAAGAGGACTTAACAAAAATTGTGACTATTTTGATGAGTGATGTAATAAAACGTCTTGGAGAACGTGATTTACATTTAGAAATTACACCTGAGGCTATGAAATTGCTCGTTAAAGAAGGTTCCGATTTTACTATGGGTGCTCGGCCTTTAAAACGCGCTATTCAACGCTTAATTGAGGACCCTGTATCCGATCTTATTTTGAAAGGAGAGGCGATAGCAGGAAAAACTATTAAAGCAGATGCAAAGGATAATGATATTGTTGTAACGATTTAATATAAATACAAAATTAATAGTTAATGACTACCTTTCATATAAATTATATGGCTTAAATGGTATACTATAGAATAATGATAGTAACCATGTAGTAAAATTATGCATAAAAGGTCATGAATGGTTATCATTCATGGCCTTTTTTATCTTTTATAACAGTTTTGAGGTATTATGGCAAAAGCAAAATCAGTATTCTTCTGTCAAAATTGTGGAGCGGAGTCTTCTAAGTGGATGGGGCGTTGTCCACAATGTGGTGAATGGAATACATTAGTTGAAGAGATAATTAAAGAAACTAAACATAGCCGCACACCTTCACGAGGTGTGGGAAATCAAACAACAAAACCAACAGCTTTACCAGATATTGAAATTTCATCTATCGCTCGTGTCTCTACAACCTTTGGTGAAATCGACCGCGTATTAGGTGGTGGGATTGTTCCTGGGGCCCTTATGCTCTTAGGTGGTGATCCTGGTATAGGCAAGTCTACACTACTTCTTCAAGTATCTCAAAAGGTGGCTGATACGGTAGGTACTGTACTATATGCATCTGGAGAAGAGTCTCAGTTACAGCTTAAGCTTCGGGCAGAACGACTTCATATCAATAGTGGGCGACTACAAGTTATTGCTGATACAGATTTAGATCATATCTTAGAGCAAGCTGATGCAATGACGCCTTCTTTGTTAGTTATCGACTCTATTCAAACCATGTATACCGGAGATATCGATGCTGCTCCAGGTAGTGTTAGCCAAGTGCGAGAATGTACATCTCGCCTCCTTCGCTTCTGTAAAGAACGAAATATTCCAACGGTAATCATTGGACATGTTACTAAGGAAGGCAATATTGCGGGGCCCCGTATGTTAGAACATATGGTGGATGTAGTGCTTTACTTTGAAGGCGAACGGTCTTACCAATTCCGTATTTTGCGTTCAATTAAGAATCGTTTTGGATCTACATCTGAAACAGGTATTTTTGCCATGGTTGAGGAAGGGTTACAAGAGTTATCTAATCCATCAGCTTCCTTATTGGCAGAACGATCTGATGAGGAAAGCGGCAGCGCCGTTATGATTTATCTTGAAGGGGTTCGTCCTATCCTTGTAGAGGTACAAAGCCTTGTTGTTACGACTGCTTTTGGTATGCCTAGAAGAACTGCAATCGGTTATGACCTTAATCGTTTAATTGTACTTTTGGCAGTATTAGAAAAACGTTGTGGTTTTACATTAGGTAATAAGGACGTATACGTGAACGTTATTGGTGGTCTCAAGGTAAATGAACCAGCTTGTGACTTATCTATGGCTGTGGCTATCGTATCTAATTTAAAAAATCGCATTGTTCCTACCGATATGGTCATTTTAGGTGAAGTAGGGCTCACCGGTAATGTTCGTAGCATCCCACGTATTGAACAGCGTATCAATGAAGCTAAGAAATTAGGCTTTAAAAAGTTTATTATCCCTGAAGGCAATTATAAACAAATCAAGGATAATGATAGTTCTATCAA
>USAV01000040.1 GCA_900552715.1 uncultured Veillonella sp. | reverse complement strand
AACTTTCGTTGCCGCACCCGCATAGCGGGTGGTTTTATGATTCGCGACTACGTCGCGAACCAGTCTAAAGACAATAATAAAAAGACCTTGGCATACAACCAAGGTCTCTATATCAATAATGGTCGATATAAATATTATATCATATTCAGTTGTACCCATTCTAAATCACTACCAGTCTTAGATCATTATCCTCCAGAAATAGATTTAGAATAATTAAGTTAAGACTTATCTATCAGGTGTAGATAGTGCTTCAATAGCTACGCTACCACCGCGTACAACTTCAATGCGATTGACAAACATATCTTTAAATAGAGCAATCATGTCGTTATTTTTAGATACTGTTTTTACACATTGTACGAGAACAGATTTGCGGTTATAATCGACTACCAACAAGTCAAAGGTTTGAGCAATGCGGAAGATTTCTTGTTTATCTGCTTCTTTGCAACTGTTGACCTTAATAAACAATAGTTCTTTTTTTGTAATCGGCATATCCGTAAAGTCGATAACCTTAATTACCTCTACACTACGATTAAGCTGTTTAATGATTTGTTCGTATGTCAAATCGTCACATGTAAGCTCAATAGTCATACGAGACATGGTATGATCTTCTGTCTCCCCTACAGTCAATGTATCAAGGTTATAATTTTTACCTGCGAAGAGGCCTGAAATTTTAGCCAATACGCCGATTTGGTTCTCTACATACGCTGAAATACAGCGTTTTTCCATATGTAATTCCATAGCCCCTCCTATTTTTTATCCTTTAATAACATATCGCTTAAAGACTTGCCCGCTGGTACCATTGGCAAAACATTAAGTTCTGTAGGAATGATAAATTCAAGTAAGGTTGGTCCATCTTTGAAAGTATCTGCCAATTGGAAGCCCTTTTCGATATCCTCTACCTTAGTAATGCGCATTGCCTTTGCACCATAAGCTTCTGCCAATTGTACAAAGTTTGGAACGTATTCAAACTCATCATTATCGATCATATCACGTGTCACAATAGAGCTTTCATCCATCAACAAATTAGTACAAGCATATCGTTTGTCGTAGAACAATTGTTGCCATTGGCGTACATTACCAAGGAAGCCATTATTCAAAATGATGAGAGTTACTGGTAAACGGTAATGCATAGCTGTGGCAAATTCTTGGATATTCATTTGTACGCCACCATCACCACAGATAGCGAACACTCGTTTATCAGGGTTGCCAATTTGAGCCCCTAACGCTGCTGGGAACCCATAGCCCATCGTACCAAGGCCACCAGATGTCAACATTTGGTGTTGTCCTTTAATTTCAAGGAATTGTGTGGTCCATAATTGATTTTGTCCTACATCAGTAGCAACAATAGGACGTGCATAGTGGTTATTAATATAATCAATAACAATTTGAGGTGTTAAGCCTTCTTCACCAGCTTGTGTAACAGGGCGCTCAGCCTTAAGTTGTTGTAATTGCGCAGGCCATTCACCAAGATTATGAGGTTCAATATATTCCAATAATTTTTCAATAGCTAATTTAGCATCTGCTACGATTGGAATATCCACCTTAATATTTTTAGAAATAGATGCTGCATCCACATCAATATGGATAATCTTACAATTTTGTGCAAAGGTACTTAATTTGCCTGTAATACGATCGTTAAAGCGTGTACCAATAGAAATCATTACATCACAATCAGTGAGTGCCACATTCGGTGCATAGCCACCATGAATACCAATATTACCGAGATATAAAGGATGTCGACTATCGATAGCACCTTTACCCATCAATGTAGTTACAGCAGGAATACCTGTTTTTTCTACTAGCTTCATCATGAGGTCGTTAGCACCACTAATGCTAACGCCACCGCCTAATAAGAATAGTGGTCGTTTAGCCTTGCTGATAATAGAGCATGCTTTTTTTACTTGTCCTACGTGAACTGTTGTATTTGGTTTATAGCCACGAATATTGACTTCTGATGGATACTCATCAGAGCCCATAGCCTTTTGAATATTTTTCGGAACATCCACCACTACAGGACCAGGACGACCAGTACGGGCAATATAAAAGGCTTCTTTCAAAATACGCCCTAGCTCTTTACGATCACGAACGGTAACAGCATATTTACAGATATTGCGTACAATACCAACCGTATCCACCTCTTGGAAGGCATCATTGCCCATAAGACCTAAGTCTACTTGGCCTGTAATACAAACAAGGGGCACACTATCTGCATAAGCAGTAGCAATACCTGTTACAAGATTGGTAGCACCTGGTCCAGAGGTTACCATACAAACTCCTACCTTACCCGTGCTACGAGCATACCCGTCAGCAGCATGAGCTAACGCTTGCTCGTGACGAGGCAAAATAACCTTTACCTGATCTTGTTTATATAATTCATCCATAATATCAATAGTAGCAGCCCCAGGATAGTTAAATAAGATTTCTACCTGCTCCTCTTGAAGGGCTTTTACCAAATACTGCGCGCCTGAAATCATAGGTGTCTCCTTATCTATGTAATACATGCATATTGCATTCTCAATATTCTCATTATATATATCTAAAAAATTGAATATCTTATATAGATGTGATATACTCAGTAGTGTACCATATATTGTGGTGCATGAGTATGTATAAAATCTCAAATTATGTAAGTATATGTTGATTCTATCTGGAAAGGACTGTGTAACATGAAAGAAATCTTAGGTTTCCACTTAATCGGTTGCCCTTACTGCGAAAACGCATTCCGCGCTATCGATGAACTCGTTGCAGAAAACCCTGCATACGCAGATATTCATATTAACTGGGTTGAAGATCAAGACGCTCATGAGCTCTTCAAAACTCACCCTTATGAGTACTATCCAAACTTATGGTTCGACCTCGACAAACAATATGAGGCTCAACCTGGTGAAAGCTATGACCAAACAAAAGCATTAATCAAAGCTGTATTGGACAAAGCAATCGCATAAGATTATTACATGAAAACGTGATAAAACCATTAAAAAGAGGCTAGCATGGCTAGCCTCTTTTTTTGTCTTTCCATTCAAGATACATATGTCTAATGACTTGGATCGGCGATACCAGTAACATCCTTGGTCCACCATAACGCATAATTTCACGGATTTTTTCACGATAATTAGGTGCATAGCAATGGGTTTTACATAAACTACAGAATGTTTTACTTTCCATATGCGGACATGCATCAATGCGATGCTCCGCATATTCCCAAACCTTTTCGCAATCCTCACATAGCTGCCCCTTAGGAGTATGGTGCTTATTATGACAATAGATGCCAATAATTTGGTACATAGTTTTTAGTTCTAACTTACGTTTTTCATCAACTGTCATACGGCTCTCCTATTTCACAGACCATGATACCCAAGCCACTTTATCAACCGTTTTATTATGGATTTCTCCATTAATGGCTAATGGTTCAATGAGATTTCTAATTTCTACTTTCATATCTTCTATATCGCCCCATGTATTATTATGAAGTCGCATAGCAAAGTAATTAACCGCTTTATCAAGGCTCATAACCTCTGTTTCAGGCACTGTTTTATAAGTCACTTTTACATTATGTCCTATTTCATGGATAACATCTAAACATGCTTTTATCTTACCAGCCCAAGGAAATGAATCGCGACCAAAGAAATGTTCAGATAACATATCTACTGTTTCATCACTGCGTTCACTAAAAGCAATCCACAAGCATTTGTCCTTACTTGATTCATGCATGGCGCGAATGTTTTCTACATCAAACATGATAGGGCAAAAAATACTATATGTTAAATCAAAGGTTTTATCCCATTTTAGTTCACGGCGAGTTTCATCAGACCACGGTGCAATATACAAGCTAAGATCTAAACCTTCTGCCTCTGCTAATTGTTTAGCACCACGAATCATACCATCAGATAAATCTATACCTGTTGCCTTATAGCCTTCACGAGCCAATCCTAATGCATAGTCACATACACCACAGCCAATATCAAGGGTACAACCGTCTTTAGGGGGCAAAAGATTTTCATCCTTCAAGAAGGATAAAAACTCTGTAACCTGCGCCTTACGATCGTCCCGATTGTGCATTTCTACAAAGTAATTAGATCGATTATTCCACGCATCTTGCTCATCACGCCAAGTTTTGTCGACGGTGAGTTCTTGTATTCTATTTGTCATTCTATCTCCTCTGTATCACTACATCAAAACTATGCATTGATACAATTTAGTACTTTATTAATCTTAATTAGATAATCTATATGTTATTCATCACGTCCTATATGCCTAGTGTTCCACCTAGGATGTTCAGATTTTCACAAGGACATTTTTATTGTACATCATTCTCAAAACAAAATGTGTTACTCAAATCACATTTACACGTTATCTTGATATTATTAAATATATATTTTTACATAAATGCTATATTAGACGGTATTTTCAAAAACAAAAAACTCCACTCAACGAGTGGAGTCTTTTATCTCTCATTTTACAAATAGATTTATATACTATCTACTCATATACATCAATTGAATATATGATTACTTCTCTTCTTGTTTCTCTACTGAAGCAGACGCCTCTTCAATTTTAGGAGCTTCTGTTTCAGTTTTCTCTTCAGTCTTTACACTCTCATTATTAGAAGAAGATTCACGCTCTTGTTTAAGATGTTCTTCTCTCTTCGCTTGTGCTTCTTGCTCGCGTTTTTCAAAGGATTCTCTAATTTTATCTGTTGTATCCTTCAACTTGTCTGTGCCCTTTATAGCAAGATCTTTAATTGCTTCTGGATCAGCACCACTAAATTCAGCTAAAGCCTCTTCATTATTTGGA
The DNA here is from genome assembly GCA_900552715.1 of uncultured Veillonella sp. Lineage (GTDB taxonomy): Bacteria > Bacillota > Negativicutes > Veillonellales > Veillonellaceae > Veillonella. Next base: position 10,487 of record USAV01000040.1, on the reverse strand, counting down.
TCAAAGAATGGGGCCTGGTTAAATCCCAATAAGGATGCTACAAATACCATTGGAATTTGAGCAATCTCACTATTATACTCTTTTACTTGGAAGTTATAAGTCTCACGTTTATTAGAAATGAACGTTTCATTTTCACTAATCGCTTCTAAGAATTTACTATATTGAGTATTGGCTTTTAACTCTGGAAATTGATTAGCTAAAGCTGTAATATTTTGAACTGCTTTTGCTGTTTCACGAGCCATATCTACAAAGTTATCAGACACTTTTAATTGAATTAATTTTTCATAATCATCATACTCATTTACAAGACCTGTAAACTGATTAACAATAGCTACTTTTTTCTCGTAAGCAACGATAATATTGGCACGTGCCTCTTTAATCTCTACAGTCAATTTTTGTAGTAAATTGTATTGCTTAACAAAAAAGAAAATTAAGAATATAATTATAAAAAATATAAGCGTAGAAAACATAGAACTCTCTCCATTTCGATTACAAATAACCATGCAATTTTGAGAATATTATACATATGTAAGATATAACCAATATGAAATTTCATTCATGAAAAGATATGAATTTATCAATCTCCAATCATTACTCGATATACTGGCAATCCATCTACCGTTTCTACATATTCTAATCCTTCAAAAGAATCCATTCCTTCTACTATTTTATTGGCAAGTTGGTTATGAATTTTCCTTAATAGTTCTACATTAGTAAAATATTTTCTATTATCTGCGCTTAACTCGACTTTAATATCAGTTTGAAATACACCATCAATGCGATTCTCTTCATCTAAATCAGTTATATCAACAATATGCTCATTACTTCGTAGCTGTTCAGATCCAATAATGACAGCTTCACGTAGACCCTAATTTCTTCTCTAATAATTTTCTTGTTTCCCTCTTGAGTAAAGGCTTTTTAATAATGAAAAATACGGCAATGGTGGGAATCAACATAACAGCCAAAAGAGGTAGAATAGTTCGTGCATGTATTTCCATTCGTTTCTCTCCTATTACTAGAGTTAATATATCTGTTTCATATATTATTTTTCTTTATTATAATAAAGAAAAGGAGGCTTTGAAAGTATGGGAAAATATATGATAATCCTTATGTTTCTATTGATCGCTATTGCTGTAGTTTTTACTACTTATAACTTATCTATAATCAGATCTATGCCTCCTGGAGAGCGTTATAAACTTCTTTACTTTAAGGATAATCAAGTCTCTATAGGCATTGGCTTAGTAAGAAGAACATTTAAATTAAGCGATATTCGTGAGGTACGTTTTTCTAAAGGAAAACAATTCCGTAGTATGGGCAGCTGGGCCGGCAGAATGCAAATTTGCAAACTAAATGGTAAAACAAGCCGTTGGATAGAATTTGATGGTACTGTCTATTACAAAAAGATGGTATATATAACTAATGAAGAAGTCATTGATAAATCAATAGACTTACTGATGAATGAATTCCAATCAAGAGGTATTCGTTGTACTAAATATAGATGCTAACATATAATTTTCTAAACTATACCTCAACCTAAAGAATAAAGATATCAAGCTAAAGAATAAAGACACATAAAAAGGCTTCTCGAAATTTCGAGAAGCCTTTTATTTGGTGCGCCTAGCAGGAATCGAACCTGCGCACCCGGTTCCGGAGACCGGCGCTCTATCCCCTGAGCTATAGGCGCATGAATACCTAAAAATTATACCATATTACGTTATGGTTCGATAGTATAAAGTATAAAGCAAGATAGTCTGTATATAGAATAGACCTTACTATTAAATCAATTCAAGTTTGGAATAACTATAGTTAAAACTCAATCACTATTGCTACATCATCTAATAGTAAGGTCTTTATATTTATATTTTTCCTTTAATCAATGCTAATAGAGCATCGCAACTACGACTTACATCATCATAGGTTTCATTAAAGTTTCCCGTATACCAAGGATCCTTTACATCACAGCTTTCACCAACAAAAGACATAGCCTTATACACCTTAGCGTCTACGTCATCGCCAATAATACGTTTTAAATTACGTCCGTTATTTTCATCCATGATAATGAGGTAATCAAAATTATGATAGTCATCAACCGTTACTTGACGAGCTTTACGGCGCGTATATGGAATACCCATTTCATCTAATTTCTTTTTAGTTCCATAATGGGTGTCGTTCCCTATCTCCTCACGAGATGTAGCGGCAGACTCAACATAAATAGAATCGCTAAGTCCAGCTTTCGCAACGATATGCTTCATATAAAACTCAGCCATCGTTGAACGACAAATATTACCATGACAAATGAATAAAATTTTAACCATCATAACTCCTATAGTACCTCACCAAGAGCTAAGGTATTAACGTACAAAGTTCGTAGATACTTTTTTCTCTTTATCTGTATCTGGATATGGTACGCCTTGTTCCTTAGCTACAGCAAAGCTACGCATCATCCAAACCATATTTCTAGCCAAGTTACGCATGGTTTGCATACCTTCTTCATCTTGCTTAGCATCTTCTGCTACTAGACCATGGCTAATATTCCAATATGTAGAGCCTGCAATTGGCATTTGAGAAATACCAAAGTATTTATTAAGTACATCAAAGGAAGCCGTTGTACCACCGCGACGAGCTACGGCGATAGATGCACCTGGTTTAAAGGCAAATGGATTTGGCTTTACACTTTCTGCACTAAAGAATACGCGATCTAAAAAGGATAAAATACGTCCACTCGGATGTGCATAATATACAGGTGTTGCAAAGATAAATCCATCTGCATCCTTCGCTTTTTCTACAAAGGCATTTACATCATCATCCTTGAATACACATTCACCATGTTCAAAACAATAACCACATTGAATACAATCTCGAATCGGCTTATTACCAAGTTGAATAACTTCAGTATCTACATTTGCCTCAGTAAAGACCTTTTGTACTTCTTTTATAGCTTGCATAGTTGTGCCATTCACATGACTACTACCATTTACGATCAAAACTTTCATATTATATCCTCCTAACTCTTACTTAAGAAGTTGCATATTAACTGGCCTTTATATACTATCACAGAAATACAAAATTGTTAAAGTCTGTCCATCACAGCAAGCCAGTTAATATTTGCCTATTTGCCGCTATAGAATAATTCACATAAACACTTTTACAAAAAAACTCTGTAGCAGCTCGATTTAAAGCTACTACAGAGTTTTGATATGCCTAATTAAAAGTTATGTCTAACGCCTGCATCGATACGCCATGTATTATCTATAATTTCATAAGCATTTTTCGTCAGTATCAATATAAATTTCACAAGATATATTAATACTCCATAAGTTCTTTGAATGCTATATCACAAATTTCATCTGTAATAGTTCTCAAGCGTTCTTCCTTTTTTTTCTTAAAGCATAATTTATAGTATTTTTTTGCCCACATTGCCTTAGATTTAATTTTTGCAGATTTTGGATGACTAACCTCGAATACTTTAAAGAGTTGTCTCCATTTTTTGCACATAAGCATAATAGAATCATATATTTCAAATAGCTCAGATCGGCTAAATACACTTGTATCTTTATCTTTTAAATAAAGATGCAATGCTTTTTCAAACTCTCGCCAATCATCTTCTCGGATTTTTTCATCCAAACTTTTTATCCACTCAAATATACGAGAGTCTTCCCTATTCCCCACTCGATCTAAAATATCTTGCCATTGACGCCAGCTCAGCTTTTTAACAACCTCTACTTCTTGCTGTGCTAAGATATAACATTGTTGATAAAAACTTCTTGTTACAGATTTAGCTCCTTCATTTCTTTTCCGATTTTCCTTAGTAGCTAAAGTTTTAATTTCATCCCAAAATCTTCGACGATCTGTTACTGATATATTATATCGTTCTAATAGTTCACCAAGAAATAGGCCTAAATTGTATTTGTATAATACATTTTTACCATATTCTTGAAATAAATCTTCTTCAATAATAGGTATTTCTTTTTGGAGTGTTTCTAAAATCTCATCAACAGTAGCTTTCTCTTGTGATGACAGTAAGCCATCATATACAAGATGCCCATCCACCAACCTAACTATATGTCCCATTTGCAACACCTACTCTAGACTTTTATGATAAATCTTTTCAATTTTTTCAAGAACTTGTTCTGCGGCCTCTTGAGGTTCTAAGTTTAAAAAATTATTATCTATATCACCAAACATATCATATCTACCTTCAGATAAATATAGCAATACATATTGTTTTAACATTTGCTCACGAAGATATGCCATCTGTAAATCAGGGTATGTCTCCATATTATGATAAGCTGCATGTCCTATATTTAAATATATTGTTCGATTTGCACCAGGCTGATTCCATGCACGTCTATAATTTTCAGGAGCATCGATACTTTGAACTTCAAATGCATCATTTTGTCCATTCTTATCATCCATATTCAAATAAATATTTAGATTATATGAAGTAATTTTATCACCTTTTTCAAACTGTTCATCGTCCTCATTAGCAATTAATCTAGCTCTTAATTGTATCATTCCCTCATTTAAATATTTCTCATAAATATTACGTGCAAAAGTAATATGATCTATATAGGGTGTAAAAACTTCTTCGAATGGATTTAGTATTCCAGAAAATGAACCAACATCAGTAATCTTAGAAGCATTATCCATTACATTGTGAATACTAATATTAAGTTTATAATTCAATGTATAATTTCTTTTATTCTCAATTCTATAACAAACATTTGTAATTGAATCATCGAAATTTACTCTACGGCTACCCTCTATAGGAAATGTACATTCATGTAATGAAAGGCTAACTAACTCCCTAGTATTATCAGGTTTATTAATATCATAAAAATATGGAAGCTCTTTCTTTTTTTCCTTACCACTACCAATAACCTTTACAGATAATATAATTCTATTTTCGGAGTATCGTAGCGAACTATCAGGATTTATAACATGAGAAAATTCTTTTTTAAAGACATCACTAGGTTTAATAATTATTTCATCTTTATCAATATATGAAATAATTTCACCCGAATCAGGACTTAATACATATAAGGAATAAGCAAATTTTTTATCAATTGTATATGAGCTTGTAATTCTCATCGAAAATTTAATTTCGTCACCGCTGGTAACCTGCTCACTCCCCTTAGCCGGATATTTAATATCTTGCCAACGTACATCAAAATCAGGTTTTTTAGGTCCTATACCTAAATTTTCATATCCTAATTTACCAAACAGATCCTGTAACTCTTCTGCAATTTTGGTAAGGTTATCTTTTAACTTTTTATCTTCATACTCTTGGTTTTTAATATATCCCCATTTAATTAGCAGAGATTGAACCATTTGATTACAAAACGCTTTTAAATTTTGATACGACTTAGAGTTCTTTTTACCTTTACTGACACCAAAATGAACTCTATCTTCGATTTCAGAGAGCCCATCTTCCCACGCCTCATCAACTTCAATATATCCCCAAAATTTTTTATTTATTTTCTCGGGGATATCCTTTAGATCGACGTCCCCAATCTTCATTCCTTTTCTATAGTAAGAGATTCCATGCCACATACTATCTTTGGTATCAGAAACATATAATCCAAAATGTTTTACTCTATAACCGTCCATATATTTTTCAGAATTTTGTAATTCAAAAATATGCTCAACGTTAAAAGGTTCTGATGGCACTTTAACCATTTCCCCGTTTACAGAAATAGAAGCCCCCTCATCTAATCGCTTAATTATTAGCCACCAAGATTCTTGAATATATGAAACTATATCTCCATTAGATATAGATTCAACTAATTCTTTTTTAGGAGATTCTATAATTACACGAGTACCTACATTTTGTTTTGGAGCAAGCCCAGTATAGTCATAAATAAAATTTTTAGCTTCATCATTTTCAAGTGCTACAGATTGAACCTGTCCACACTTATTCATATTCGCAACATATAACCCATCTTCTCTTAATGAGTCAAAATAATATGTATACGTATTTGAAGCCACTGAATAAACACTCTTTCCAGCCCCGAACAAACCTCCCCCTGTAGCATTACCGCCGGAGTTAAACATTGATGTAAACCGTGCTAAACGTTGTGTTGAATCAAGTGTCTCACCTGCTGCCATTAATTTATTAATCTCTTCAGCTGGAATATTCGCTCCAGTTAACCCCATAGTCCCCGAGTCTTCTACTATAACAAATTCGCCTTTATCAGTTTTACAAACGGATATATTGCAAGACCAATTCTTCCATTTATTTGTTTTTCTTGCGCCAACTGCATTTTGAATTGCATCCTTTTGAAAACCATTGGGAAATGTTACACCAGCATCTTCATAGGCACCTAAAATCCATTCAACATTATTTTTATAATTTTGAGGTATTGCCGTCATCTTATTCATCAATTAATCCCCCTTTAATCTAAAGAAAAACGAGCACCTTTCTTACTTTCAGTTTTATTAAATTTCTTTTTTACCTCCCTCACCTCTGACTCTATAGTACTGAAGATTTTATCGACATCTGATTGTGTGTAACTGTACGTACTTGTATTTGAACAATTTCCTAGTAACTGTAACATGTCAATAATTTTATTAGTTCTTGCCTCTGCTAATCTAACAAATTTATCTCTTTTTGATTCCTTATCTTTTTTCATTTTTATGACAACCCTTTTTTAACGAAACTTATACTAAAAATATAACATATATATTCTATATATTCAAATATACAAATAATATTTGTTATATATTCGAAAAATAAAAAAATAATATCCATCAAATATCATTAATTTTGATGGATATTATTTTGACTTTATAATATATAATTTAATATTTGTTGTGCTATAGCTTTCGCTAATAATGGAGGGACTGCATTTCCTACTTGTTGAAATTGTGAATCTTTAGTTCCTACAAATCCAAATTTATCAGGAAATGATTGGAGTCTTGCAGCCTCTCTAACTGTTAGCCCTCGATTTAAAATAGGATGAATCCACATAGATTTTCTTACATTAACAACGGTACCTGAAGGTTCATTTAATTTAAGTCGTAAATAAATTGTATTTTGAGTTCTTTCAGGTTTTGTATATGTATTTTTCATATTTTCGGAAAGACTATGAAAATTTTGACCAGGTTTAATTGCTTCAAAACGTTTCAATGCCAATTCAGAGGTTTTTGTAGTTATATGGTTTTTAACGGTCTCACTCCCCTGTCTCATCATATTAGCATAATCACTTAGAATATCTTCAGAGTTATAAGGGATCTCTTTGTAATCTTTTTCATACCCAGCTTCATAAGAAACTAAATCCATTATCGCATCTTCTACAGTATTTATATTTAGAGTATCAGGATTTCCAGGAAGTGATGGGTTTATGTTAGGATATAAATCCTTTCTAATACCTATAACTATATATCGTCTACGAGTTTGAGGCACCCCAAACCATTCCGCATTAACAGTTGAACCTATTTGACTATATTCACCACCTAAAATAGCATTTATATAATCTATTACAGAATATGAATTCACCTTAAATATTAAATGAGAATCCCCCTTAATTTCAAATTTACCTATCAATCCATTATTCTTTATCTCTTGTATCGTATGAATTACTTTCTGAAGATTAACAATATACTCAATAGAGTTTAATTTGTTCTCAATATTATTGTTAGTTAATGAATCACAAATAGCTTGTAATCTAAATTTAATAGAAGCATCTATCTCTTCATCAAGAAAGATTGTAATTCTTCTAATTAACCCCAACCTATTTTTTTCCAAAAATCGCACTAATCTTCTTTCATTCGATAAATTCTTATATAGTATATTTAATAATTTAAAAATCTCAATTGGAATTAAAAATCTGTTAAGGCATATATCATCAATCATTGTATAATCAATGTTCTCAAATTTTTCATTTGTTATAAATAGAGAATCTAGTCTTTTAGGAATATCAAATCCATCCTCAATTAGCGCATCTATCTCTTCATTATCACTGATTGATTCATAAAATCGGTGAGTGTCTGATCTAAGCATACTCACATTTTCCATTACAAATGCTTTAGGTTTGATTTCTTTTATAGCTCTAAAAAATTCTTTAACTAAACTATTATTCATACTAATTAAATGATTTTTCTGTCTATTAGCATTTGAAAAACCTTGACATGGGGGGCCACCTATTACTACATCAATACCACCTAATTTTTCATTTAATTCCATAAAATCATATCCGTTGATATCTTCAATCATTGTAAATGTAGGTTTACCTTCAACAATATTTTTTTTATATGTAGCTTGTGCATTTTTATTAATTTCAGCCGCAGCTAATACTTTAAACTTTCCAGTCATTTCAAACCCAAGGCTTAATCCTCCGGCGCCTGCAAATAAGTCAATTGTTTTTAACATTTACTTACCCTCATTCCTACTATTTAAGCAATATGTTTCATGTAACCAAGTATCTACTTCACTTATTTTAAACTTCCATTTTCTATCAAATTTATAAGCAGGCATGTTCTGTAATTTTATCATTTTTTTTATTGTATCTCTACTTACGCCCATATGATCACAAATTTCATCCATTGATACCCAACGTTCAACTGCCATAACAACCACCTCTTTCATATATTGATATAGTATCATACTAAATTTAACCACTCAATACAAAAGATTATGTTTTATTATGTTTTATTATGTTTTAATAAGATTTATTGTGATTTATTACTAACCGACATTTTGATATAAAATAAGTCAATTTAGGCGATAATTAAAACAACCTCTGTAACAGGATATGCTACAGAGGTTGTTAAGTATTCAATTAAAAATTATGTCGTACCCCTGCATCGATACGCCATGTATTATCTATGGTAGCACCAAAGTTTTTAGTGAATGTACCATATAGATATGTACTAGGACGAACGCTCCAAGAACCGCCGATTTCCGCATCAAGCCATGTATCCTTTAAATCCACAGTTGTTTGTACTGTTGGATTACCTGGTGCAGAGTATGTAGTATTCAATTTACCAGAGAATTCATGAGCTAGTGCTAGTTTTGCAAAGATATTAGATTTTTCGGTTTCTTTACCAATACCAATACCAAGTCTACCTACAGCAGAGTTGACAGCATCAGATTTAACATGCATGGATCCGCCGCCTGCAATAGTTGCATCATAGGATACACCATTTAAACGACCTAGAATAAATTCTACACTAGGGTCGATATAGAAACCATTTTGTTTTTTAATACGTTTGCCATATTCAGCACTCAAGGATGTACCAAATGTATGGTAGTTACCATTCAAACGTTGGCCTCTCATAGAGTTAAGGCTATAGTCGTTGGATAATCTATTACCACGAGCGATGATATCTATATACCGACCATCATCATGTTGCTTTGTACCATATAAAGCTATACCGCCAAGCTTACCGTCGCCACTGCCGTTGGCATAAGAGTTACTAGATGTACTGTAATCTAGGGCACCGCCGAAAATCCAGCCATTGGAGGCTTTATGATCATATCCGATTTGTACGCCATTGTACGTCATATGTGCATCAGCACCATCTGTAATCTTAGATTTACCACCTATATATTTAGCCCATATTCCTTTATCTGTATTAGCTAGACGAAGATCACCTAAACGACGTTGTAAATCATTAGTATTATTTTTCCACGCCATAACTGTTGAAGTAAGGGCCGATTTTGTACCACCTACGAGTGATGATTCACTAGCACGAACAACTTTTGTTGTATCATCTACAATAAGATGACCTTGAGAATCAAAATGATCTGCTCCTAGGTCTGCTACAGCACTAGGTGTAGTAACGCCTTCATTAATTTGAACTGTTGTGCTAAGCTTCTTATCATTGCCTGTGTATTGTAATTTCTTAGCTAATGCTTGAATATCCTTTTTGTAGCTTGCATCGTCGATGGTATTACCGGAATGGTCGCCTTTCATTGTAATATGGCTATTATCCGCCGCATGTTCAACGACGATTTGGCCTTTTCCATCTTCGCTTGCTGGTACGCCAGATTTATAAATAGCATTCACATAACCGCTATAGTTCTGAATTGTTATAGGCCGCGCATCGATAGGGTGAATATTACCTGCTGCAGTTGGGTTAACACCACCTACAAGATTGCGAACCTTACTTCCCTTGTATAGGTATGCTGCATTATCTCCTGATGGACGTTCTTTTTTAGGTGTAGGGCGCTCCATACCAATCCACTCATTATTCCAAGTAGCACCATTTTGTAGGTAAATATCTGCACCAGAATTATGAGGATTTTTATTGCTTTCAGCATATTCATTTAAGACAGCACCAGTAAGGCTAGAGTTTGGTGTTGTAAAAGCTAAACCTACATTCGTCGGTTCTTCATTATGGTTTGGATCGCGGCCATAATCCTTGTTGATAAGGCCTACATTACCAACAGCAACTAAGTCATGAGTGCCTGGATGTTTGCCATCAGCGCCTGCATTAACATATACATCCCCTTCTTCTGCTACTACAGAATAGGTATCAGATGT
>USAV01000039.1 GCA_900552715.1 uncultured Veillonella sp. | reverse complement strand
TACTGTAAATTAACTTATCATTATATTATAGCATATATCGAAGTATTTAGTTAGCTTTTACGCCGTTCCTCCCAGTCATGAAGCAACTGTTCTTCTTTGCCTCTTTTAATACCATTGTAATATGTAGCATCCTTAAGAGGTGTTGGTAAATACTGCTGCTGTACATAGCCATTTGGATAGTTATGAGCATATTTATAGGTGTTCCCATGGCCTAGTTTGCTAGCACCACTATAATGACTATCTTTTAAATGATCTGGCACCTGTCCACAATCCTTGTAGCGCACATCGGCAATGGCTGCATCGATTGCCATATAAGCAGAATTACTTTTCGGCGCTAAGGCTACATAACAAGCCGCCTCAGATAATATAATGCGCGCTTCCGGGAAGCCTACCATATGGGCCGCTTGAGCGGCTGCATTTGCCAGAATCAACGCTTGTGGATCTGCTAGACCTACATCTTCAGCAGCACAAATTACGATACGACGAGCGATAAAGTTTGGATCTTCGCCAGCTTCAATCATACGCGCGAGATAATGAACTGTTGCTTGCACATCAGAGCCACGCATACTTTTAATAAACGCAGAAATCGTATCGTAGTGACTATCGCCTTTTTTGTCGTATGTATAAATACGGCGGCCTACAACCTTTTCAAGGACCTCTATAGTAATAGCCCCTTCATCAGGTACCATTGCTGCTGCCTGCTCTAAAATATTTAACGCCATACGCCCATCGCCATTGACGAAAATCCCTACATCTTCAAGAACCTCATCTGTCACCTGTAGATGCCGTTTACCAAGGCCTACCTCTTCATCTGTAATAGCACGGCGCAAAATTTGGCCTATAGCCTTTGGTGTAAGCGCTTCTAGGGTAATTAATCTTAGACGAGATAAAAGAGGTCTATTTACCTCAAAAAATGGATTTTCTGTGGTAGCGCCGATGAGGATGATTGTGCCATCCTCTACACAAGGTAATAACACATCTTGTTGGCTTTTATTAAAGCGGTGAATTTCATCGAGGAATAAAATGGTTCGTTGTTGTAAAGATCGCACCCGCTTACGAGCATCCTCTATGATATTACGCAGCTCACCTATGCCCGCATTAGTAGCATTTAAATTTACAAAATGACTATTGCTAACCTTAGCAATAATACCTGCTAGTGTAGTTTTACCCGTTCCACAGGGTCCATAAAAAAGCATGGATGGAATTGTATCCTTTTCAACCATGGCACGCAAGAAAGTCCCCTTCCCTACCGCTTTTTCTTGACCATATAAATGGTCTAATGTGGTAGGACGCATACGCACCGGTAACGGTTCATACGTATTGGTGGGCGTCATATCAAATAAACTATCCATTCTATCACCTCAATCCATAACATCTTATCTATTAACTCTAAAGTTCTATTAATCGTACAGTCCAGCAAATTGCATTCATTAAGAATAGAATTTATATATCAATAGCCCCTAATAACGATATTGACTGGTCTTTTCTATATATAGTATATGACATTACATGCCATTTTTACACGCAAAAAAGCCCCACCATGCCGTAATGTACCGCGTTTTGATCCTGCTTAGGGCAGGTGGGTGTCCTCCTCATCCTTCAGTTGTCCCGTAAGGGCGTAACGTTCAGACGAGAGTTCGGACTCCCGAAGTAAATGTGTTGGCTCAAAACTGCGATATCACACGCACATGGCAGGGATATCTTATACATAAATAGTATCAGAAAGATTCGTAATTAACAAGTCTTGACATTTCAAATTTAATCAATTCTTGCCTATGTTTTTACACCAAAGATTGCTCTTCTTCTTCCTCGATATCTGGTTTAATATGCAACTCTTTTAATTGCTTAGGTTCTACTTCAGATGGAGCTTGGCTCATTACATCAGAAGCAGATTGAGTTTTAGGGAATGCGATTACGTCGCGGATAGATTGACGTTTTGCCATCAACATAACAAGACGATCAAGGCCGAATGCACAACCAGCATGAGGAGGTGCACCGTATTGGAATGCATCAAGCATGAAGCCGAATTTAGATTTAGCTTCTTCTTCAGATAAACCAATAGCTTTGAATACTTTTTCTTGTACATCGGATTGGTAAATACGCAAGGAACCGCCACCGATTTCAACACCGTTCAATACCATATCGTAAGCAATCGCTTTTACGCTGCCAGGATCAGATTCCAATTTATCAAGATCTTCATGACGAGGCATTGTGAACGGATGGTGCATTGCAACATAACGTTTTTCATCTTCGTTATATTCGAACATAGGGAAATCAGTTACCCATGTGAATGCTAATTTATCTTGGTCAATCATGTTCATGCGGCGTGCCATTTCAAGGCGCAATTCACCTAATGCACGTGCCACAGTGGCAGGTTTATCAGCAATCATCAATACAAGGTCGCCACCTTTAGCGCCCATTTTTTCACCGATATTGCGGATTGTATCTTCACCTAAGAACTTCATGATTTGAGACTTGATGGAACCATCTTCATTGAAGCAAGCCCATGCAAGGCCTTTTGCACCGTAACGGTTTACATATTCAACAAGGTCATCAAGTTCACGACGTGGAATACCAGCATCGCCAGGTACAACGATACCTTTAACTACACCACCATTGTCGATTACAGAGCGGAATACTTTGAATTCTGTATCTTTTACAAGATCAGTTACATCAGTAAAGGCCATGTCGAAACGAAGGTCTGGTTTGTCAGAACCGTATTTATCCATTGCTTCATCCCATGTAATACGAGGCATAGGCAATGGAATTTCTTTGCCCAATGTAGTTTTAAATACATGAGCAATCATTTCTTCAAGCATGGAGTAAATGTCTTCTTCATCTACGAAGGACATTTCCAAGTCGAGTTGAGTGAACTCAGGTTGACGGTCTGCACGCAAATCTTCATCGCGGAAGCAACGAACGATTTGGAAGTATTTTTCATAACCAGCAACCATCAAGATTTGTTTGAAAATTTGTGGAGATTGTGGCAATGCATAGAATGTACCAGCATTTACACGAGAAGGTACTAAATAGTCACGAGCGCCTTCTGGTGTAGATTTAGTAAGCATTGGAGTTTCAATTTCCAAGAAATCGCGGCTATCGAAGAAGTCGCGCATTGCTTTCGTTACTTTGTGACGCAAAATCAAGTTGCGTTGCATTTCTGGACGACGCAAGTCAAGGTAACGATATTTTAAACGAATATTTTCATCTACATCGATATCATCTTGGATATAGAATGGAGGTGTTTTAGCAGAGTTCAATACGCGCAACTCTTCACAGTACATTTCATATGCACCTGTTGGAAGATTTGGATTGATAGCAGCTTCATCACGTTTTGTAATTTTACCACGTACACAAAGTACATATTCGTTACGAACATCCTCTGCTTTGTGGAAAGATTCCACGTTATGATCTGGAGATGCCACTACTTGTACTACGCCAGAACGATCACGTAAATCCAAGAAAATCAAACCACCATGATCACGACGGCGTTCAACCCAACCACATAATACGACCTCTTTACCTACCTCTTGTTCAGAGATGGTGCCACAACCGTGCGTACGGTGTAAGCCTTGCATTGTTTCCATTCTAATTGTCATCCTTTCCGGTTTTTAATTTTATATCCTGCTATATAGCTAATTAAGTCAGCAACAAACTCTTTATAATTTTCAAACTCACTAGATTTATGTATTGACACATTATCAGTTAAATTATTAAGTTCTACATGCTTAGAATACAATTTTTCAAACAAACGATGTATTAATTTTAAGACATTAGAGTTAGAGGATAATTCACTAGAGTCTGGATTAGAGTAATAGCCATATAAGACTTCATCAAGATTGTATTCCTTTGATGTATATAAATTACTATGTTTAAGCACTGTATAAATTTCATTAATATGTTCTAATATTCCCTCAACCTTAACAAGCTCTTGTTTACTCGCTGACATGTAACGAATTATCTGGGAGTTATTAGATAATTCATCGTCACCAATTATAATAACATATTTTGCTTTAATTTTGTTAGCATATTTTAATTGTGCCTTCATACTCTTGCCCTGTCCGTCCATTTCAACTGGAACGTTTAGGCTACGAAGTTTTTGACAAAGTTTGAAAGCTTCTGCCTTAGCCGCATCACCAAGAGATACCACGAATATAACTGGCTCTACAGTTTGCTCCGGCAACAAGTTTTGTTTTTCAAGGGCTAATAGCAAACGCTCCATGCCCATGGCAAAGCCAATGGCTGGCGTATGAGGACCATCAAGTTCCTCTACAAGGCCATCGTAACGACCACCACCTGCTACGGCACTTTGTGCGCCTAATGGAGTGTATTGTACTTCGAATGCTGTCTTTGTGTAATAATCAAGGCCACGTACAAGGCGAGGATTTAATGTATATTGCACATTTGCAGCCGTTAAATATGTTTTTAATTCTTCAAAGTGATCATGACACTCTTCACATAAATGTTCGTGAATTTCAGGAGCACCAACGGACAAGGATTTACATGTTTCATTTTTGCAATCTAAGATACGCAACGGATTTTTATATAAACGTTCTTGGCAATCACTGCACAATTGTTCTTTTTTAGGTTCAAAAAATTCAATTAATTTTTCACGATATACAGGGCGGCAAGTTGGACAGCCTACAGAGTTCACCTCTACATTGAGGTCCTTAAGGCCAAAGTCTTTCAACAATTGTACAACCATGCAGATAACTTCACTATCTACCACTGGAGACTGGGAACCTAGTACCTCTGCACCAAATTGGTGGAATTGACGATAACGACCTGCTTGAGGTTTATCATGACGGAACATAGGTCCCATGTAATACCATTTTGTAAGGCCTTCTTTACCATATACTTTATTTTCTAAGTATGCACGTACAGCAGAAGCCGTATTTTCAGGACGCAATGCGAAGCTAGAGCCACCGTCATCGCCTGTTTTAAATGTATACATTTCCTTTTGTACTACATCTGTAGTTTCACCGATACCGCGCAAGAATAAATTAGTATATTCAAAGGCAGGTGTGCGAATTTCATTGAACCCGTATACTTTACAAATTTCACGCATACGTTGTTCAATATAGTGCCAATTTATCATTTGCTCTGGCAAAAAGTCTTGTGTACCTCTTGGTTTTCTAATAGCCATTACACAACCTCCCAAAATTTCTCACAAATTCTATGTCGTTTCTCTAATAGTGCATCTATCGTTGCGTGGTAAACATCAACATCCTTTGGCATGTGCTGTTTCAATTGACGATATTCAGGGGCACGCATCCACTTAGATGAGCTGCCAGGTCCCATGGATAGAATACTTTGTCGCTCTTCCATGATCTGAATATTATATTCGCACGCTTTACCGGGCAAGGTATAGCCAATATTCTCTAACTGCCCTCTCATGTATTGTTGGCGATATAGATAATATGGCACATAGCCCGCTGCTTCAAGACGCTCTTTACCATATTGTACCATTTCTGCTACGAGATGTTCTTCAGGAATATCATCTTGCATATTTAAATCATACAATGGGCTACCACGTTTTAATGCTAACGTATGAATTGTAACATTTTCCGGCAGATTTTGACATACGTAATCCATATTCTCTACCATATTTTGCATCGTTTGATGCGGTAAGCCGGCAATAAAATCCATATTTATAGCAAATGGTGTATTAACTTTTACATATTGTAACAGTTCGTCAATATCTTGCGCACTATGGCCACGCCCAATGCGACGCAAAATATCGTCTTGCATCGTTTGTGGATTAATACTGATACGATTTACACCAAAATCGAGCATAGATTGTATCTTCCGAGGATTAACAGAATCTGGACGCCCTGCTTCTACAGTAAACTCATGTCCTTCTGGCACTAGTATAGATAACTGTTTTAGGACTTGGTGAAAGTCTTCATCTCCTAATACCGTCGGTGTACCACCACCCATATAGAGGGTATCTACTGTTAATCCATATGAATTAACGATAGATTTCATATCCAATATGTCGCGGCCTAAAGCTGTTAAAAATTGACTTTTATCCGTGTAATCCTGATAAAGACCATAAGGAAAGGAGCAGTACACACAACGAGTATCACAGAAAGGAATGCCACAATAGAGACTCACCTTTTTATCGTCTGTATCAGCTAAAAATGGACGTTGATACTCACCGATGGCCCCCAATGTATTAAGCTTTTCCATAGACACAGAAAACTCGTCCCTAATGTGACGAGTTGCTGCGTGGACAGAGCCATATGTATCTATATATTTATGTAATAGCTTTGTAGGGCGCACACCGACCATAGTCCCCCATGGAGCATCGGCTGGTAAACCTTGATATTCACGCAAATAGCGCAATAAGGCTTGGCCAATTTGACGTCGGCCCATAGAGGAAATATCACCGTCAAAAGTTTTTACGGTCTCCCCAATAGTTACAGTCAAGCGATATAAACCATCTACCTCTATAGCCTCTAGAAGAACCTCTGGATTAACCTTATCAGAGAATAAACCGGCAGCACCACAATTATGAGCCACTACAGAACCAAGCGGTAATGGTCCCGCATATAGATATCCATTAAGCATGGTGATGAGCCATACGTTCTAATTTTTCAAGTTCTGCTTCAGACATATGATTTTGGCAGTCGCTGCAATAACCATATACTTTCAATTGATGGTCGATAGTGCGGAAGTTCAATTTTTTAGCGATAATGGACTCTAATGTTTCAAGCATATCGTCTTCAAACTCGGATACTTTTCCACATTTAACACAAATCAAATGATGGTGGAAATGAGCAAACTCTTCATCGTTCAATTCGTAACGGTTACGACCATCGCCGAAATCAAGACGTTTCAACAAATCAAGTTCAGTGAAGAGATCAAGTGTTCTGTAAATAGTAGCCAAGCCGATATCAGGAGCCACTTCTTTTACAAGTACATATACGTCTTCTGCACTTAAATGATTTTCATCAGCATCGATGAAGGCTTGTAAAATTGTTTGACGTTGTGTAGTCAATTTGTATTTTTTGTCTTTAATGCGTTCTTTTAATTTTTCTAATGTTGTATTCATGATAACTATCCCCTTTACTTCTTACAAAATTTTATAAAACCTACGCTCCAACGAATGGATTGTATTGTTTTTCATAACCTATATTTGTTTCCGGCCCATGACCAGGATACACCATAGTATTATCAGGCAACTTATAGAGCTGCGTTTTAATGGATTCCATTAACGTCTCATAAGAACCATTTGGAAAATCTGTACGTCCCACAGAATCTCTAAATAGTGTATCGCCTACAAATACAAGGCCTTCCATATAATAACATACCCCACCTGGCGTATGACCTGGCGTTTCAAGTACTTCAAGGTCAATAGCGCCACATGTAATATGGTCATCTTGCTTAACCTCGATGATATCAGCATTTACCTTAATGGGTGTAGGATTGCTATAGGCGCTGAGATTTAACTCAGGATCTGCCAAATATGGTACATCACCCTTTTGAATATATACAGGCACATGATATGTATCTACAATATCTTGAACGCCACCAATATGATCACCATGACCATGGGTTAACAAAATCGCCTTTGGTTTTAAATCATGTTTCTTTAAAGACTCTAATACTTCAGCAGTAGCAGGATCAATAATGAAAGCTTCTCCTACCTCTTTATCTCCAATAACATAACAGTTAGTCCCTAATGGACCTAATGGCATGCGCATAAGCACTAATTGTTGTTCACTCATTAAGCCCCTCCTTTACTACGTTGTACCGTATATACTTCACGGATACGACGCAACTTAGTCATAACAAAATCGAGTTGGGAAATATCGCGAATATCAACTACTACATTGATACTTACGGTTTTAGTATCTTCTTGAACCTTTGCATTGATGTTTGTAATGGTGATTTTCAATTCTGAAAGTACAGCCATAACCTCCATCAACAGACCATTTCGATCATAAGCTTGGATATCGATGCCTACGTGGAAAGATTCACCAGAGGAACCATCCCAGGAGACCTCAATCATACGCTCTAAATCTTCTGGCGTATGCCCTAGACTCGTACAATCGGAGCGATGGATGGATACCCCACGACCACGCGTGATATAACCGATGATATCGTCACCAGGTACAGGACTACAGCACTTCGCCATACGCACCATAACACCAGCTTCGCCTTTTACAAGAACGCCTGTACCATTCTTGGTCGTTTTCGGACCTTGAGCTTTTAGTTTCTCAATGATTTGTTCAGTGCTGTGTTTAGACTCTTCTGCTTCTTTAGATTTTTTATAGAGTTCAATTAACCGCAATAGAACAGTGCTTACAGGAATACCGCCATAGCCACAAGCAGCAAACATTTCCTCTTCAGTACCTGCTTTAAGCTGTTTTGTAACTTGTTGGAGACGATTATCACCGATCAATTCTTTCCAACTATAGTTTAATCGTTTCGCTTCTTTTTCAAGCGCTTCTAAGCCTTTTTCTATATTTTCAGCTTTATTTTCACGCTTGAACCAGTTGCGAATTTTGCTCTTACTTTCAGAAGAGCCTACAATATTAAGCCAATCAAGACTTGGACGACCGGTTTTAGATGTAATAATATCTACAATATCGCCATTTTGTAAGGTGTAATCTAGCGGTACAATTTTACCGTTTACCTTCGCACCCACACAGCGATGACCAACATCGGTATGAACACGGTACGCAAAATCAAGTGGAACTGAACCAATTGGCAATTTAACAACATCGCCCTTTGGTGTGAATACAAAGACCTCACCAGAGAAAACGTCTAGTTTTAAAGCATTAACGAGTTCTGTTGGATTACTTGTATCTTGCCATTCCAATACTTGGCGCAACCACGCAACCTTTTGGTCGAAATCCTTATCGCCATTTTTATTGCCTTCTTTATAACGCCAATGCGCTGCAACACCGTATTCAGATACGCGGTGCATTTCCCATGTACGGATTTGAATTTCTACAGGTTGCCCCATGGTACCGATAACCGTAGTATGTAACGATTGATACATATTAGATTTCGGCATGGAAATATAATCTTTGAAACGATATGGCAATGGTTTCCACAAACTATGAGCAATGCCTAGTACCGCGTAACAATCAGGAATTGTATCAACGATAACGCGAACTGCAAGCAAGTCATAGATTTGAGATAAATCGCGATTGTCCTTTTTCATCTTCTTGTAAATACTGTAGAAATGTTTTGGACGACCTTTGATATCCGCCTTAATATGAGCTTCGCCTAAAGCCTTAGTGAGTTGACTCATCGTATCATTTACAATGTCTTCACGAGCTTGGCGTTTTTGTTTCATTTGATCTACAAGATCATAGTATTTTTCTGGTTCTAAATAACGGAATGATAAATCTTCCAGCTCCCATTTCACATTGAAGATACCAAGGCGATGTGCTAAAGGAGCAAAGATTTCTAATGTTTCCTTGGCAATGCGCTTTTGTTTGTCGCTACGCATATGCTTTAAGGTACGCATATTATGTAGGCGGTCACCTAGTTTAATAACAACGACGCGCACATCCTTCGCCATGGCTAAAATCATCTTCCGATAATTTTCCATTTGCCGATCTTCTTTTGTTTCATATTGGAATTGGTTTAATTTCGTTACACCATCAACAAGGAATGCTACTTCAGAGCCAAACATTTCCTCCAAGTCTTCCTTTGAATATGATGTATCCTCAACCACATCATGCATGAGTGCTGCCATAAGTGTGATATGGTCAATTTGTAAGTGTGCCAAAATATCAGCTACTGCTAGTGGATGCATGATATACGGTTCACCAGAAGCTCTAAGCTGACCTTCGTGAGCCTTATCTGCAAGCTCAAAAGCCTTTAATACTTGGTTACACTCATCATCTGTTAAATAGGTATGGATATACTCCATAAATTCAGCTAAAGCTTTTCCTTTATCAAAAGTGCTTTGTTCTACTAAAGCTTTGCCTTCTTCATTTACAGTTGTCATGGTGTCACCTCCTATACACTATAGGTAAGAAATGTTACGGACGTGACAAGATCTAATTTTCCTTCAATGGCATTCCATCTTAGCATTAATTGACCATCATCACTGGTATATTCTTCTATGATGCCCAACTCCTTAAATACATCTAAGGATGTAAGGGCACTGCGATTATTTTGATCTGCCGGCTTACGGCGCAAAATTTCTTGTTCCACATTATAAACCGATTGACTACGACCACGCATAGCTTGTTTTACTATGACATACATTTGTCTAAGACCTTCCGTGGAAAGCGTAATCGGCTCTTCAGTGAGCGGTTCAATAGCTTGGATCATAAGCTGTGGAGAAACCATCCCTTGCCATTCATTCTTTTGCAATGAAAATGCTACTTTCACCACAGTTCCAATGAATATAGTTTTAAATAAATCGGGACGATTCCAAGCAATGGCATCCAATGTGCCACTAGAGGTTTCTAAAATCACCTTGCAATGATTTTTCAATTGTCCCATTAGCATTATATCTTGTACGGTTGCTTCCATAACGGCAAAGACCGGCGTACTATTGGCCATACCATATGGCTCAAGGGCTGATACGCGGTCAATAATATCTACATCGATATCATCAACGGGTAGTTCCGCATCAATAGCAACAACGGGAATGTATTCCTCTGTTGTTACATGCTCCTTACAATATGCAGTCAAACGGTCTCGCAATTCATCTATACGATTTGCTTCAATACTGAAGCCTGCTGCTGCAGCATGGCCACCGAATTGTAATAACACATCTTCGCAAGACTTCAGTGCATCGTAGATATTAAAACCATCGATACTACGACAGGAGCCTTTGCCAATGCCATCGTGGATACTAATAACCAGGGTCGGCTTATAAAACTCCTCAACTAAGCGAGAAGCCACAATACCGATAACACCAGGGTGCCAGTCTTCACCGGCTACAACGGTTACATAGTCTGCCTTATGGCCTTGGTTAGCCACATCGATACGAGCTAGTTCGTGAATATTTCTCTCTAGTTCTTGACGCTCACGATTTGTTTCATTTAATTCTTCAGCAATCGCTTCAGCCATGTCAGCATTATCAGTAACTAGCAACTCAACAGCACGTGTTGCATGAGTTACACGACCTGCTGCATTGAGCCGTGGGGCTAAGGTGAAACCAATATGTCCAGATGTTATAGTTCGCTCATGGAGACCTGCTACATCGACTAGCTTTTTAATTCCTAGATTTGGATGACTATTCATCTTTTCAAGGCCTGCTTTTACGATGATGCGGTTCTCACCGACTAACGGCACAACGTCCGCCACAGTGCCTAATGCAACGATATCTAAATCATCTAAATACCATTCACCAGTCTTTGTAAGCCACAATGCTTGGCATAATTTAAAAGCAACCCCAACACCGGATAAGTTCTTATCCTTGTAGTGACAGTCCTTTTGCTTGTGGTTAATAACAGCCTTTGCTCGTGGAATCATATCTGGTGCCGTATGATGATCTGTAATAATCATATCGATACGATCTCGTACAGATTCTACAATATCGTAAGAACTAATACCGCAGTCTACGGTAATCACTAAAGCTGTACCCCGTTCTATAAGGTGCTCTAAAGCATCTAAATTGAGGCCATACCCTTCACTTTGACGCTCTGGTATGTAATAGGTAACATCAGCACCTAGTTTCTTTAAAAAACGATATAGAACAGATGTGGCAGTAATGCCATCTACATCATAATCACCATAAATAACGATTGGTTTATGTTTTTCAATTGTCTCCTGAACTAGCGAAACAGCTACATCCATATCTTTTAATGCGAATGGATCTAACAAATCAGACAAAGAGCCTTGTAAAAACCGACGCCCTTCATCAACATCTATGTGGCGATTAACCATTAATTTGGCCACAATAGGATTCACACCAAGTTCACGGATTAAGATATTCTCTTGTTCTTTGTCGCTTGTGGAAATGCGCCAACGTTTTTTCTTAATCATCATATCCCTCAGTAGTTTATAATCAATATTAGTATAAAACTTCAACGTATTATCATTATCATTTTTATTTATTATACATCAAAAAGTGAACAAAATAAACTATTTTATATATTTTATTCTCATTTAAGCTTTGTGTTTTTCTCAACAAAAAAGAACCTCCCATTATCAATAGGAGGTTCTCGATCAGTGAATTACTTAGAACCGGAAGTCTCGTTCGCCGTCTTTCATCTGTGCAATATAAGCTTTAGCTTTATCTTTAACTAAATCATTTTTGATATTTTCTAACTGTTGTTCAATAACCTTAGCGCCATGAGCTTTAGTTTTTTCGTCACCATAATCCATGATGTATTCGTTTAATGTCATCAATGCATTAGGTTGGCAACAGTTATGGATTTGACCGGATTTAGCGAGGGCCATAAATCTGTCCCCTGTTCTACCTGCTCGATAGCATGCAGTACAGAAACTAGGCACATATCCAAGATCTAGTAACCAATCTACGATTTCATCTAATGTACGTGTGTCACTGCGATCAAATTGAGCCGAATTATCCTCTGGTTTCTCTTCTTCTTTATAACCACCTACGCTAGTACGAGAGCCACCACTAATTTGGGAGATACCTAATGCCAAACCGCGTTCACGCATGGATTGACTTTCACGGGTAGACATAATCATACCTGTATACGGTGTGGATACACGAATAAGAGCAACGATTTTCTCAAATATATCGTCAGGTACAGCATTACTGAAATCATCTACATCGATATCATCAGCTGGACAAATACGAGGTACAGAAATTGTATGTGGACCTACACCAAATACTGCTTCTAAATGCTCTGCATGCATCAACAAACCTACAAAATCATATTTATAATGTTCTAAGCCATAAAGAACACCGATACCTACATCATCAATGCCACCTTGCATAGCGCGATCCATCGCCTCTGTATGGTAGGCGTAGTCGCTCTTAGGGCCTGTTGGATGAAGTGCTTCGTAGTTTTCTTTATTGTACGTTTCTTGGAATAATGTATATGTACCAATACCAGCTTCATGTAATTTCTTGTAATCCTCAACGGAACAAGCTGCAATATTTACGTTTACACGGCGAATTTCGCCATTTTTATTTTTAATACCGTAAATAGTCTTGATAGATTCCAAAATATATTCAAGAGGATTATTAAGAGGATCTTCACCAGACTCAATTACGATACGCTTATGCCCCATTGCTTCTAAGGCAATAACCTCTTCTCTAATTTGGTCTTGAGTCAACTTTTTACGTTTAATATCGCGATTTTTAGAATGGTACGGACAGTATACACAACCATTAATACAATAGTTAGACAAGTATAATGGTGCAAATAGAACGATACGATCGCCATAAATAGCTTTCTTGATTTCTTTAGCTAACGCATAAAGCTTTTCCTTATATTCAGGCAACGGACATTCTAATAGAACAGCTGCTTCTCTATGGTTTAACCCCTTAAATGTAGCAGCTTTTGCTAAAATAGCATCTAACAACTCCCGATTTTCCTTGTTTTCCTCTGCATAGGCAAGGGTGTCAAGGATTTCCTGATGGGAAATAAATTCCTCCGCCTTTGGAGATTTTACATCATACATAGTACTTACCTCAAATCTTTCTAGTGGCAACGCCACCCCTCTTTAGGTATATGAAAGTATATGACAACCAGTCTTCTGGTATTTCACTGATACTGTACATAGTATACCACTATTCCTACTAAAAAACATAGGAATTTGACACACAATAATAAAAGGTTACTCCCTCATAAGAGGAAGCAACCTTTATAGTATGGGAATTTCTAATTTATATCGATTATCTATATCGAATATGACTAAAATGTATGTAACTAAATTAATTCCTTATTTACTATTAACATTTCAATAGAAATTACTTATATAATTGATTTCTAGTATTAAAAAATGTTCTATATGCCAATTGACACGTAATAAAACAAGCAATGGATATAGTGGATAACGACATAAATGTAACGATCATTTGATATTTTACAGCTTCTAATGGAGGCATGCCTGCTAGGATAAGGCCTGTCATCATCCCCGGCAGCGCTACGATACCTAATGTCTTGGCACTATCTACAGTAGGTTGTAGACCCGTCTTTATAACATCACGAACTATTGCTTTCGAAGCTTGTTTAGGTGTACTACCCAAGGCTAATTTAATTTCCACCTCTTGTTTACGCAATTCAAAATTTGATAGCATTTGACGATAACAAAGCCCAATGGCTACCATAGCACCACTAATGACCATACCACCAACAGGAATCAATTGGTACGCAGTAAAACTAAGCACGCCAGTTACCAATAAAATAGATAAGGTTATCCATGCACCAATGGTGATAGCAAACCAGGAAATCCATAACGCATGCGGGATCCCTTGCCCTCGTTTAGCTGAGTTATAAGCGGCATTAAAAGCCATAAATCCAAGTAAGCCAATAATAAATATTGGACTTTCCGTACTAAAAATATAGGATAAAATAAACCCGATGACTAATAGTTGAACTGTAGCACGTATAGCACTGATGAAAATATCCTTTTCTAGCTTCAATTCTTGTCGATAAGACATAATCATACTAATAATAACTAGCACTGATGCAAGGCACAACGATATAGTAGATATAGTTTGAAACTGACTCATATCAGTACCTCCTCTTTAGCTAATTGACCGTCTACGATAGTGATGCGGCGATTTGCAATACGCAAGCTTTGCTCTTCATTATGAGTAATGGAGATAATGGTGATCCCCTTTTTATGAAGCTCATCAATCACATTTTCTACAATCGATGTATTCGTCGCATCTAAGGCAGACGTAACCTCGTCTAAAAGCAACACTTTAGGCTCGAAAATAAGGCTCCGAATAAGGCATATTCGTTGCATTTCACCGCCAGACAACTCATCATTACGGCGCTCCATATAATTTAGTGGCATATGTAGTAGATCAAAGAGATATTCTATACGACTCATATCCGGTTCTAAACCGCGAATATCGTAAGAAAATAGAATATTGCGACGTACTGTTTTCGCAAACAAATAAGGTCTTTGAAAGCAGTACCCCACCTCTTTGCGATAAGATTCAGGATCTATAGCCGTTAAGGGACGACCATTATAAGTAATAGTTCCCGATGTAGGACTAATCAGATCACTACATAATTTTAAAAGTGTACTCTTACCACTTCCAGAAGGGCCTACAATAGTAATATAATCGCCTTGATTTACCGATAAAGATACATCACGGATAATAGATTTGTCTTTTACAATATAAGATATATTAGATAATTCAAGCAGTGCCATAATGCCCCCTATCTCGTCATATATATATATTAAAAGCAAAATATCGACTCACTGTGGCTAGTTATTTAGTATTCTTAAGCATAATGATTCTAATTATGATATCATTGCCAATATGATAATGCTAAGCTTAATTATAATATATCTATCAGACACATACTACAGAAATCATAACCACCCGTAGAACGGGTGGTTTGCTCTGACCCTATAAGGGTCCTTCTCTAGTGGTGGCCCTCTAAAGAGGGCATTGAATGATCTGACAACCACTCTATTACCACTGGCTGCCCCCTACTC
>USAV01000038.1 GCA_900552715.1 uncultured Veillonella sp. | reverse complement strand
GCTAACGACTCCACAATGCCAGGTAATGCAAACCGTATTATCACAAATGGTACAAGTGCTGGTGGTGCCGTATCCTTATTACAAGGTGCTGCAGGTAATAACTCCGACTTCCAACCATATTTACAAGCATTAGGTGCTGCTACAGCAGCTACGAATGTATATGCAGTTTCTGCCTATGCACCTATTACAAACCTTGATGCGGCTGATATGGCGTATGAATGGAGCTATAAAGGTATCACTTCTTTCAATAAAGTAACAATGGGCCAAGGCGAATTGCCTCAAGCTAATGTAGGTGGTAACACAGCACCTCCACAACGCACAATGCAACGTGTGAGCTTAAATGCTGATGATGTAGCATACTCTAACTTACTAAGTGAACACTTCCCAGAATACATAAATAACTTACAATTACATGACTCCATGGGGCGTGTATTGAAACTAGATAAGAATGGTAATGGTACTTTCAAAAATTATGTGAAAGCATTTATCATCGATGCAGCTAATAAAGCACAAGCCAAAGGTACTGATTTATCTAAACATACATACCTTGTACGAGATGGCAAAACAGGCGCAATCAAAGACATCAACTGGGAAGCTTACAACCAATTTGTAAGCCGTTCTAAAGCACCAGGTGCATTCGACTCCCGTTCTAATGACTCTGGCGAGAACAACTTATTCGGTACAAGTTCAACAGATAACAATCACTTTACAATTACTGCAGCTTTACACGATACAACATCTAATCCAGAAGCATATGTACAAAATGCTAAAGTCGTTACTATGATGAATCCAATGAACTATCTCGGTTCTCCAGCAGCGACAAATGCACAGTTCTATCGTATCCGCTACGGTACAGCTGATAGTAATACATCTGTAGCCATCCCATTAATCGTTGGTACCCGTGCTCAAAACCTTGGGTATAAAGTCGATATGGCGACACCATTTAATGTAGATCATTCTGGTGACTACGATCTAGATGAATTATTCAACTGGATGGACAATATCGTTAAAAACGGTAGATAATCACAATTAAATACATACCATAACATAAAAGGAGCTACCTAGTAGCTTCTTTTTTTTATGTCAAATTAAATATCTCTAAAATAAAGCTCCAGTATGTTAAGCACGAAAAAGCCCCTCACATGATATGTCCCCCCCTTTACTGGACAACCAGTAAAGGAGGATACATATCAAACGAGGAGCTTTGCTATATTAGGAAAGCATATTCACTACTTTCACCAATTGTATTCTATTATACTTCAGGGAATAAAGCTGTAGACAAGTAGCGTTCGCCTGTATCTGGAAGAATTACTACGATGTTTTTACCCTTATTTTCAGGGCGTTTAGCCAATTCTTGAGCAGCCCAAAGAGCAGCACCAGAGGAGATACCAACTAGGATACCTTCTGTATGACCAAATGCTTGAGATGTAGCAAATGCATCATCGTTAGTTACTTGAATCACTTCATCATAGATGGAAGTATCTAAAGTATCTGGAATGAAGCCAGCACCTAAGCCTTGAATTTTGTGAGGGCCTGGTTTACCGTTGGACAATACTGGGGAATCAGTTGGTTCAACAGCTACAATTTTTACGCCAGGGTTTTGTTCTTTTAAATAACGACCTGCACCAGTCAAAGTACCACCTGTACCAACACCAGCTACATAGATATCTACTGTACCATCAGTATCTTGCCAGATTTCAGGACCAGTTGTTTTGTAATGAATTGCTGGGTTTGCTTGGTTTACGAATTGGCCTGCTTCGATCGCACCAGCAGTAGCTGTTACGATTTCTTTAGCTTTTGCAATGGCACCTTTCATACCAAGAGAGCCATCAGTTAATACAAGTTGAGCACCATAACCGAGCATCAATTTGCGACGTTCAATGGACATTGTTTCTGGCATTACGATAACTACTTTATAACCAAGAGCAGCACCAACAGCGGACAAACCGATACCAGTGTTACCAGATGTAGCTTCTACAATTGTACCACCTGGTTGTAATTCACCAGATTCAACAGCCGCTTGAATGATAGCAGCAGCGATACGGTCTTTTACAGAGCCGCCTGGGTTGAAGTATTCTAATTTAGCGAAGATATTAGCATCTGCACCGTATTTTTTACCGAAACGTGTAGCTGCCAATAAAGGTGTTTTACCAATTAATTCAACGAAAGATTTTGCAATATTAGACATAATAGTCACTCCTTATTAAATAGAACCATCCCAATTGTCATATTTTGTATCAAGCTTAGCGTAAGTTCCATCAATTACATCTTGAAGAGTTACGTTTTCTAAATAATCATGAATATAGTTTTGTAATCCTGCCCAGAAACCAACAGTACGTTCGTTGATCACTGTATCAGTACTCACCCCTTCGTCAAGGGTAGAGATGATAGCCATGGACTCTTCCGTGGCGAGCAAAATTTCAATAATAGTATACTCTTTAGGGCTTTTAGATAAGCGATAGCCTCCGTATTTGCCACGAATACTATCCACTAGGTTAGCGGCACCCAAACGAGCCACAATCCCCTCAAGGTATTTCTCAGATATACCTTGTCGTTCTGCAACGGATCGCAAGGAAACCGGTTTCTCTTGACCCTGCTCTGCTAAATCGATGAGAACCATCAATGCATAGCGACCTTTTGTGGAAATCCTCATATATCTTGCCTCTCTTTGTAAAAGTTAGTGCTAACACACCCCATGCTATAAAGCACTTATCCTACTTTATTTATAAAACCTTGTGTATCACTAGGAATTAATTTCATTATAGACTACTAAATTCAAAAATGCAAGAACTTATTTCCTACTTTCATAAAGGGATATTAAAAAACCTTCAAGATATAAGCTTTATACGATATTTTACTTTATTTCTAGCAAAGCTTTTTCTATTCTATTACCTCTAAATAGATTAAAATCAATACACAATACTAAGTATATAAAAAAATAGGTATATAACACAAAAGGACCAGCCCGAAGGCCAGTCCTTTTGCGTATAGTTTGTAGTTTGTTATATGAGGTTTACCATGATGAATTGGAGAGGGTTCATCTGGTATTGGGACTTACCGTATCGTCAGGAAAACGATGCGCGCCCGTTTTGTCATTTGAGGAGTTGTCTAGATTATTCTAGCGTTTTAGGTTAGTTTCTAAATTAGATTTTACCTACGAGACCAAGACCTGGTTTCAATGTGTCTTTACCTGGTTTCCAACGTGCAGGGCACACTTGATCACCATGTTTTGCTACGAATTGAGCCGCTTGTACTTTACGAACCAATTCTTCAGCAGAACGGCCGATACCCATGTCATGGATTTCAGCTGTACGAACGAAACCTTCAGGATCTACTACGAATGTACCACGGTAAGCCATAGCGGATTCTTCTTGGAATACATCGAAGAAATCAGCTAATTCATGTTTTTTATCAGCTAACATGTAGTACTCGATTTTATTAATGCTTGGAGAAGCATCGGACCATGCTTTGTGAACAAATTCAGAGTCACAAGATACAGAGTAAACTTCGCAACCTAGTTCTTTCAACTCTGCATAGGAGTTTTGTACGTCTTCTAATTCTGTAGGGCAAACGAATGTGAAGTCTGCTGGATAGAATACGAAGATGGACCATTTGCCCAATACATCTGCAGTACTAACTTTTACTAATTCAGGTTTTTTGAAAGCATCTAGAGTAAATTCAGGAAGTTTTTTACCAATAATAGACATGTTATGTCCTCCTTACTTGAGTTCTAATGTAACAGTTATATATTATCGGTGTACTTATCACCAAATCTATATCTATCTTTGTCTATATAATAACAAATATCATTCAAGATTGCAAGTGTTATTTTTAAATTTATCGATATATTTTTCTAACTTTTTTCGATATAAATAAAAAAAGAAGAAAGATGCTCATTTCTGAGCATCTTTCTTCTTTTGACGTACTACAACCGACTTACTACTCACCGTAGAATGATCAAAGGCGATTAAGCCTGCTATATTAGCGAGCCCACGTCGCGCCATATGTCCTGTTGTAGACTGTTCTTTACCGGATTTACCATATACGAACTGCTCTAATTTAAGTGCAGCTAATATAAAGATACCTATAATAGATAAAATGGATCCCATGTCTATTCTCTATTTTTTAAGTTCTAAAATTGCGTCCACGAAGCCACGGAATAAAGGATGAGCATTATTCGGACGAGATTTAAGTTCTGGATGAGCTTGTGTACCAATAAAGAATGGATGGTTCTTCACTTCGATACTTTCAACTAAACGACCATCTGGAGATGTACCGGAGATAACAAGACCAGCATCAGTCAATTGTTGACGATATTCATTGTTGAACTCATAACGATGACGATGACGTTCATAAATCAAATCTTTACCATAAGCTTCATGAGTTTTTGTACCGGCTTCCACTTTACATGGATAGATACCAAGACGCATTGTACCGCCTTTTTTATCTACATCAACTTGATCACTCATCAAGTCGATTACTTTATATTTAGCGTTTTCGTCGAATTCGCTAGATGTAGCACCTTCCATACCGCATACGTTACGAGCAAATTCCATTACAGCAGATTGCATGCCAAGGCATAAACCAAGGAACGGAACATTGTTTTCACGAGCGTATTGGATTGTACGGATTTTACCTTCTACACCACGAGAACCGAAACCACCAGGTACAACGATACCATCAATATCTTCATATACTTCTTTAGGGTCTACAGATGTATCATCAAGTTCTTCAGAGTCAATCCAGCGAAGGTTAACTTTAGTACCTGTAGCGATACCTGCATGATCTAATGCTTCCACTACGGATAAATATGCATCATGCAATGCTACATATTTACCAACGATGGCAACTGTAATGTCTTTACTTGGGTTCAAGATTTTATGAACCATTTCTTTCCATTCAGTCATATCGCAAGGGCGTTCTTCAAGACCTAATTTTTTGATAACAATGTCATCAAGGCCTTGGTCTTGCATCATCAATGGCACTTCATAGATAGAGCTGCAAGTTTGGTTTTCAATAACAGCTTCTGGCTCTACGTCGCAGAACAAAGCAAGTTTTTCTTTCATTTCATCAGAAATGTGTTTTTCACTGCGGCATACCAAGATATCTGGTTGAATACCGATGCTGCGTAACTCTTTTACACTATGTTGTGTAGGTTTAGTTTTCAATTCGCCTGCAGCATTGATGTAAGGCACCAATGTTACGTGAATATAAAGTACGTCATTACGGCCTACTTCTTTTTTCACTTGGCGGATAGCTTCCATGAATGGCAAGCTTTCAATATCACCTACTGTACCACCGATTTCAGTGATAACTACATCAGCATTATCCTCTTTACCTACGCGGTATACATTTTGTTTAATTTCATTTGTAATGTGTGGAATTACTTGTACAGTGCTGCCCAAGTAGTCACCTTTACGTTCTTTATTGATTACAGACCAGTATACTTTACCAGCTGTAATATTGGAACGTTTGCTAAGGTTAATATCGATGAAGCGTTCATAGTGGCCCAAATCAAGGTCAGTTTCAGCACCGTCATCTGTTACGAATACTTCACCATGTTGGTAAGGGCTCATCGTACCAGGGTCAATATTAATGTATGGGTCAAATTTTTGAATCGTTACATTGAAACCGCGGTTTTTGAGCAAGCGACCCAAGGATGCTGCTGTAATCCCTTTACCAAGAGAAGAAACAACGCCGCCAGTTACGAAAATATACTTAGTTGCCATGATGCCTCCCACCTATTACATTTTTTCCGGAGCGGAAATACCTAAAATACCCAAGCCTTGACGAAGTACGAGGGCAATCGCTGTGATTAATCCAAGACGAGCTTGTTGCAACGCTGGATCTACGCCAATGATACGACCTTGACGGTAGAAGGAGTGGAACATGCTTGCCAAATCGTATAAGTAACGAGCAATACGATGTGGTGCACGATGCTCGGCAGATTGAACTACCTCTTCTGGATATTCAGCTAATTTCTTAATCAATTCTAATTCCATTTCGCTTGTAAGCGTTGTGAAATCAGTTTCACTATAATCGCCAAATGCGATGCCAGCTTCACGCACTTGGTTGTAAATGCTGTGAATACGAGCATGAGCATATTGGATATAATACACTGGGTTATCATTGCTGCGAGATTTAGCCAAGTTAATATCGAAATCAAGTTGGCTATCTAGAGAACGCATCAAGAAGAAGTAACGAGATGCATCTACGCCAACCTCTTCAATCAATTCATCTAATGTAACGCTGTCGCCGCTACGTTTAGATAATTTAACGAGTTGTCCATCACGGAACAATGCTACCATTTGTAATAACAATACTGTTAATTTATCTGGGTCATAACCAAAGGCAGCCATAGCCGCTTTAACACGGCATACATAGCCATGGTGGTCAGCGCCCCAAATATCGATCATTTCTTTGAATCCACGATCATATTTATTGCGGTGGTATGCAATATCCGCCGCCAAATATGTAGGAACCCCATTATCACGGATAACTACGCGGTCTTTATCGTCGCCATAGTCAGTGGATTTCAACCACAAAGCACCGTCTTTTTCATACACTTTACCAAGAGCCTTTAACGCCTCTACGGAGTGATGAATTTCATCAGTTTCATGAACTGTACGTTCAGAGAACCAATTATCGAATGTAACACGGAAGTTGCTTAATGTTTCTTCTAAGCGAGCTAATTTTTCTTTCAAGCCTTCTTCTTTGAACAAAGCTACACGATCAGCTTCGTTCATAGCATTCAATTTATCGAAACCTTCGCGTTCAGCAATTGCTTTAGCCGTTTCAATGATATCTGGACCACGGTAACCATTTTCAGGGAACACAAGGGCCCCTTCTGGAATGTCGAAATCAGGCATGGAACCGTCTTCGTTGCGCTTAGGTGGGAATACTAATGTAGCACCTTGCAACTCTTGGAAACGGTATTCAATGGAGATAGCCATGTTATCGATTTGGTTACCCGCATCATTGATATAGTACTCAGATTGTACGTTGTAACCTGCTGCACGCAACAAGTTTACAAGAGCACTACCGTATGCAGCACCTCGACCATGACCTACATGCAAAGGACCTGTTGGGTTCGCACTTACGTATTCAACTTGAATCGTATCGCGCGCACGCAATGGTTGTACACCATATTGATCACCAGCATTTAAAATGGCTTTCAACGTATCGTATACCATATCTGATTTCAAGAAGAAGTTAATGAAACCTGCACCAGCAACCTCAGCACGTTCAAGCCAGTCAAAATTCATATGGCTAATCAAAGCCTCAGCAATAGCACGAGGATTTTGACGAGCTACACGAGCGGATTGCATCGCAATGTTTGTAGAAAAATCACCGAATTCTTTTTGAGGTGGCACTTCGAGAACGATTTCTGGATATTCACCAGCTGGTAAGCCACCACTGTTAATCGTATCTTGTAATGCCTGTTCAATCCCCGATTTCAGGATTTCCTTCATGTCCATGCTCTGTATCCTCCCGCACGTCTATATCTAACTGATTATAAAATTGCCATTCACCTTCGACGGAAATATCATATCCTAAATGAACATGACCTACGCCTTCGTGAAAGTCTACTGTTAATTCATGAGTTTTTACGGCCATGTGTAAATCGCCATACGGCGTTTCATACACGGACTCGCGCTCTTCACCACGGACGTATTGATGACGCATATTAACCGCCCCTGTACGAAGCAGCACAATTGAATCATCATGGATTTTAATGGTCGTCTTAACCCCATCCATGCCCGTCACACTAGATTCTTCGTAACGCACATACTGTGTATTACCCTTTTTATGTGACGTGCCAGGGGAAATCAGCTCCACTACGGTATCCTTGCCGTCCATATCTCGTTGTACACTTTTTACGGACACTAGAACCCGCTTCATTTCGTAACCTCCATGGCAGTAATTAATCATCATATTATACCATAATTAAGGACTATTTTGCACCCTCAATGAGTTGCAATTTCTTAGTCTTTGTCATCTGTTTTATGGCATATTCTCTACGTTGTGCGTCCTGTTTATTGTAAAAGCTTTCAGAATATACCAACGTAACAGGACGTCGCCCCCGCGTATATTTCGCACCGCCTGGAACATGGCCATTATGAGCCTCCATACGACGCTCAAGATCGGTAGTCCACCCACAATACAAAGAATCATCTGCACAACGCACTAAATACACATAGTGTCGCTCTTCAGACTTAGCGTCTTTATTTGCCATTTTTCGCATCGTCAGTAATCGGTTCTAATGTAATGGTATTAATGATTACAGGTTCTACTGGTTTATCATTACGGCCTGTTTTTACTTTACCGATTTTTTCAACTACATCCATACCTTGTACTACAGTCCCAAAGATAGTGTGTTTATTGTCTAACCAGTCTGTAGGTCCCAAGGTAATGAAGAATTGAGAACCCCCTGTATTAGGGCCACGGTTCGCCATAGCAAGGACGCCCATTTTATTGAAGTGTAAATCGTTGGAGAACTCATCAGGAATGGTATAACCAGGGCCACCAGCACCTGTACCATCTGGATCCCCACCTTGAATCATAAAGCCTTCAATAACGCGGTGGAATGTAACACCATTATAGAAACCTTTTTTTACTAAGTAATCAAAGTTTTTTACCGTAATAGGTGCTTTAGAGCCTAGCAAACGAACTTTGAATTGACCATAATTTGTATCAAAAATAGCATACTCATCAGCGATTGGCGCATTAGAGAAATTAGGCATGGTTACAGATTCTGCCTTTACAGTATTACCTTGTGGTTGCTCCCCACTTTTTGTACCACAAGCTGCTGTACCAAGCATTGTAATCCCCAACATTGCGCATAAAGCCAAGCGTTTCCAGTTCATAGTTCCCCCAATATATTGTTTATACTAACATGTATGTAAAATTCACATAGAAAAGCCGCTCAACCCGTGAGCGGCTCTTTTTTAGTATATCATGTTTTAGAGAAAATTTGGTTTAAATAATTATTAAATTTACCAATTTATATAACCTTATACTTTCAGTTATATATCAGTAATTATTTACCATCAAATTGTTCAGTTTTTTAGTCTACAATGAGGACATTAGAACTCAATCAATCCACTTGAAATGCTTGCACGCATTATAGATACCGTCCTTATCACAGTCAGTAGTGATATAATCAGCTTTTTCTTTTAATTCAAGGCGTGCATTCCCCATGGCAATGTTAAGCCATTCCGGTCTAAACATGGATAAATCGTTATACCCATCGCCAAAGACAACAGCTTGATTAGGTTTCATACCAAAATGATCAAGCATATTGCGAATACCCAAGGCTTTTTCCATTGGTTCATATAAAACACAGCCATCGCCATAACGGATGAGCTTATGTGTCATATGCTCAATTTCTTTCTCCTCTTCTTCCCCTTCTTTAAAGAACACATAAATCTTGTAAAATTCTTCTACACTATGAAAGTCAAAATTAGGGTCTACTGTCGTTTTAAATACATCCCAATTCGGATGCCACTCTAAAATTTCTTTATACGGTGTAATACGTCCTAATTTATTCCGATCTGTTACAGCCCAAGGAATATTGTGAGATTCTAAATACTCCAAGTACTTAATACACGCATCACGATCCATACCAATCATGGATACTAATTCATTATTAACGGTCACACTATGACCGCCATCTGCTACAAAATCTGTAAGACCTGCTTGTTCCGCAAAGCGCTTTGCATCTACTTGGATACGACCTGTCGCTAGTGCTACCCGATGGCCACGGCGCTTTAATTCATCTAAGCTATATTGAGCACTGTCAGGGATTTTACCTTCTGGCCATACAGCTAATGTATTATCGATATCGAAAAAGAAAAACTTCTGTTCCACAGGCCCTCCTAATCACGTCCGCTCATTAGCTTAAACCGTTCTTTTTGTTCTACATCAGGATATTTTTCTTGATCCACATCACTCAAAAACATATCTAGTGGTCGTACATATAAGTCACGTTGATCATATAATTTTTGATACACTACGAACTGTTCACTCGTTTCCGAATGAGTTGCAACATCTAACACATAATAGTACATGCCTTTAAAATGACGATATAAGCCACCCTTTACAATTTTTCGCATTTATAACCTCATCACATAACATACACAAACGGTTACAAATTATATTAATCAAGAGATTCCATGTATTGAATAGCCTTAGTCAACATATCTGCTGTAATTTTGTACGGAGATACATCAATATCATGAACAGATGTAGCCTTTTCAACAATTTGAGGAATATGCGATGCAGTAAGACCTAACTGTGAAAGTTTAGTAGGCCAACCTAATTCGCGGTATATTGGCAACCACCGTTGTAATTCATCCATTTGTTGGTCAACGGTTAACAAAATAAGTAAGCCATATGCTACCATTTCACCATGCAAATGGTTTTCTTCTGTTTCTTTATTAGTAACACAGCCATAACATACAGCATGAGCCATATTACTATTATATGCCATAGGAACACAACCCGATACAATACCGGTAGTAAAGATAACAGTCATAGCAATGGTATCAAATGCATCACTACGTTTTTTAGCTTGACTGTCTTTATAGGCTTGTATACCATGTACTAAAATTGGTTCACTACACATAGAAGCTAGAGTAAGGCCTAACTGAGTATTATAATCTTGCTCACGATTGCGAGCAGAAAGATGAGTTTCATAGTGTTTTGCAATAGTATCTCCCATTCCCGCCCACAAGTAACGGCTTGGTGCTTCTACGAGAATATCAGCATCAATAAAGCAGTGCACAGGAGGATGATTTACAAAGGCTACGTCATCAAAAGTATGTTCTGCAGTGTATACAGCTGCGACTTCTGACGTTGCAGCACAAGTAGAGGCAATGGTCGGAATTGTAAAGAATGGTTTATCATCTAACTCTAGAGCTACTACTTTTACCGTATCCATGGCCTTACCGCCACCAACAGCAAACATAAAGTCCGCATCTTTTACAGAAGCCATTTGTGCAATTTCCTTACCTCGAGAGAAAGTACACTCTCCACCAAAGTGAATAATATCTAGCACTTTAATCCCTGCTTTATCAAGCACTGGACGAATGTGTGGCAAAGCTTTAGAAAGAGCTGTCTCACCACCGATGATAGCTACAGACTTACCATATAATTTTGTAAATTTGGGAATAGTGTCGAACACCTCATGACCGCCAAAACTATAACTAGGTAAACAATGAGTACTACGCATAAAATCTTCCTTCCTTCATTATCTATATTCTTATTATACTTATTATAGAAACTTCTACTCACAAAATCAATTTTATATGACAACCCTTAAGACACAAAAAAGTTCTATACTTTCACCAAAAACGAAAGTATAGAACCTTTAATACTATTATTTATTTTCGGACACGAGCCCTTTATGGATAAGACCTACAATAAAACCGAGTATTGCAAAGCTCACCCAGCCCATACCTGCCGCTTGGAATGGAATATATTGAGTAAATAACCCCTCTAAAGCATCTGGTGCAATACCAGCGGTTTCTAAGCCAGTCATAAGTGCAGAGATCATTGTAAGACCAATTGTCCATGCATATATACAACGACGACCGCCAAACACATCGTTAATTAATGCGAGTAAAATAATTACAATTGTCAACGGATACAACAACATTAACACAGGAATGGCAGCACTGATGATTGTCTTAAGGCCAAACATACTAAGACCAAATGCGGCAACAGAGAAAATAACTACATATAACTTGTAGCTAATCTTTGGTGTCAACTTATGGAAGTATGTACCACAAGAAGTAATTAAACCGATACTTGTAGACAAACAAGCCAAGAGAACGATAATAGCCAGAATTATTTGTCCAAAATCACCAAATAAATAGTTAGCACTTGTAGAAAGGACAGGCGCCCCTGTATCGAATAGACCAAAACGTTCAACACTAGTAGCACCAATGTTAGCGATAAATACATACACAATACCGAGAAGACCTACGGCAATAGCACCAACTTCCATCACGGTTTTAGTAATTACTTCATGATTTGTAGCGCCACTAAGTCGAACAAAGTCGATAACAAGAATAGCAAATACTACAGAAGCTAACGCATCCATTGTATTATAGCCATCTAAGAATCCTTGTAACACAGCAGTAGGTGCATCTCCATACGCTGGTTGTGGCAATGGATAACCACCAATTGGCGTAATAAAGGATTTAACAATAAGTAACAAGATAACTAATAATAAAGCTGGAGTTAAAATGTTACCAATGCGATTTACAAGCTTGTGAGGGCTAATGGATAACCATAAAGATACACCAAAGAATATGGCGAGGAATATGGGTTCCATATTCATATGCAAGCCTTCAGCAAATGGCTTGATGGCGATTTCATAAGCCACTGTACCAGTACGCGGTGTGGCAAACATAGGCCCAATACTCAAGTAAAGTGCGATAGTGTATATTAAGCCATAAATTGGATGAACACGACTCGCTAACTCTTCAACATCTTTACAAGAGGAGTAGCCCATAGCTACAACACCTAATAGTGGAAGGCCTACACCGGTTAATACAAAGCCGAACAAAGCCCAACCCACATTATCACCAGCATGTTGACCTAAGGCCGCTGGGAAGATCAAGTTCCCTGCCCCAAAGAATAGGGCGAATAACATCATGCCTATAGCCCAATAGGCACGGGCAGATAATTTTTCATTACCATTCATAAAAGTAACCCCCTTTAGGTTATATAGAAATAATATTACTATTATAATCCTAATGAGGATGTGTATGCAATAAAAATATCCTTGTTATGATATATTAGCATAATATTATTCCCTTAAGTAAAAGGAAATTAAACATCCGCCTTTTTGATGTGAACTTGTACATCGTAGAATGTACTGCCCCAACCTTGATCAGTAGGTCTGTCTGCTGTAAGTACATTAATACCTACATTAGGATCACTAGATTGTGATTGCCACCATACACCAAGGGTTACCAATGTACCTCGTTGTACCTCTTCATCGTAGTAACTTTTAATTCTTACACTACCACGTTGATTATAGATTTCCACTTCATCGCCATCATTAATGTTATATACTTTTGCATCTTTAGGATTGATACGCAGTTTCATCAATTCAGGATCATCAAATTCTAACTCACAGAAGCTAGAATCTAAAATGCGAATATCATTGCCGATAATAAGCCAGAATGGTGCATTATCTCCATATGGCGGTAAATAACGAATTAGTGGCTCCACATCATGTGGATTATATAACTCAATCTTTCCAGATGGCGTTTTGAAATCCATCTTATAATTTTCAGGCAACGTCATTTCGACAGGTTCACCTTGGAGAATTAAATTTTGATCACCCTTAGAAATACGATGCGATGCACTTACAATTTGGTCTATTAACTCTCGTTCACTATGCTTAAAGAATTCATCTGTAAGTCCCATACGTTTAGCTAATTCAGAAATCACTTGCCAGTTAGAGCGTGATTCGCCAATAGGATCGATCAATTTATAACCCGTTCCAATTGTATAGTGCCCATAGGAGTTATATATATCGTCATGTTCTACTGATGTTGTGGCGGGCAACACAATATCGGCGTATTTACATGTGTCGGTAAAGAAGCGTTCGTGAACAACTGTAAATAAATCATCTCTCATCAAGCCTTTTCGCACCACATTTTGATCAGGTGCTGTTATAGCCGGATTACTAGAAAATACATAGAGACTGTGCACAGCTGTACCTGATGGGTTTGTAAGCATTTCACCTAGTTTAATCATAGGCATCAATCGCTTTGCTGGTGCATCCACATGAGCCTGTTGCATCACTTCTTTGCCCACAAACTTACTACCACTAGCACTCGATAATAAGCCACCGCCTAAATATTGCCAAGCTCCAACTACAGCAGGTAATGCATTAATAGCACGACAGTTCATAGCACCATTCCCATAGCGTGATAACCCACTGCCAAGACGTATAAATGGAGCCTTAGCTTTAGCATAGGCATGGGCAAACTCAATCATACGTTCTACGGAAACGCCACAAAGTTCAGATGCTTTTTCCGGTGTAAAATCAAGCAACACATCGTTTACGAGTTCATCATAACCTTGTACATGTTTCTTAATAAAATCTATATCTGCTAAACCGTCTCGATGAATAATATGAAGCATACCTAACGCTAAGGCACCATCACTACCAGGTTTTACGTAAATATGTTCATGAGCTTGATTAAAAGTATAGGTTTTATGAGTATCAATAATCCAAACTTGAGCGCCATTCTTTTTTGCTATGTTTACATCATGTAAGATATGAACATCAGTAGCAGTGGCATTAATGCCCCACAAAACAATTAAATCACTATGTTGTGCCTCTTGCGGTTTAATGGCTAGTGTATCGCCATAAACAGAGCGGAATCCTGCCTGTTTTGCAGGGGAGCAAATACCACGGTCCTGGTCTGTAGCACCAATACGGCGGAAAAAGTAATCTGCTGCTGGACTTTGAATAACACCCATAGTGCCTGCATAGGAGTAGCGTAAGATACTTTCACTACCATAAGTACTAATGGTGTCTTTAAAATTATTAACGATAGTATCTAATGCTTCATCCCAGCTGATACGCACATATTGATCTTCTCCAACACCCTTTTTACCAGTTCGTTTCATTGGGTATTGCAAACGCAACGGAGAATGAACCACTCGTTCATAATGCGCCATCTTAGGACATAATGTGCCTCTGGTAAAAGCATGATCTTTGTTACCACGAACAGATACCACTCTATTGTTATCTACCGATACGATTAGACCACATGCATCTGGACAGTCATAAGGACATACTGATTTGTATTCTTTCAAAATAAGCACCTCGCTTATAAATTATATAAACTATAGGATGTATATTTATATTATATTACAGCATCCTCTGTATAAGTGTAACCTTTAACACAATTTCTACCTCCACGAAGATTAAAAATATTGTATATTTTGCATATCAATACATTCTGTTATCACAATACGTTAATACACTCATCAATAATTTTTATATATAATATCGAACATTTCAAGTTTTATCGATATTTATCCATTCTCATTCTTGCTCAATGCCTAAACAGATATACTAATAAGTTCTATAAAAATACTGCAAATCTATAAAAAAATTATGCAACCATAACTAAAAGTCATAACCATATAGTTTTAGGTATAATCAGTTGTTTCAGTAACTACTCTAGGAATATGTGACAAACATCACCGGTACGTATGCGTATTTAGTAATGTGTTTCAGACTGTAAGACTATTCAATCTCACATCTTTCTGTGCTATACTGACATTGTCATTTGAGAGGATATAGAGCTCACAAGATATCATTTAAATTTCATGATATTTTAGAGTGATGTTACTATATCAGGTACATATTTTCTGAAAAGAGGTTTTAACGATGGCAGACGCAAAAAACACTGTGTTATTCCCTTATGAAACATTGAAAAAATTAAGCATGGACGCTTTCCAAAAATTCGGTTTCTCCGAAAAAGAAGCTGACATCATCCAAGACGTACTTTTGACTTCCGACTTGTTCGGTATTCAAAGCCATGGTATGCAACGTATGGTTCGTTACCACAAAGG
>USAV01000037.1 GCA_900552715.1 uncultured Veillonella sp. | reverse complement strand
GGTATGTATTGAATAACTATAAATTTATGTTTTGAGTAACTACAAATTTTTGATTATCTATAAATGTTTCACGTGAAACATTTATGTATAAGTTTTTGCTCAAATATATTTAAAAAATTAAAAAGTAAATTGTTTCACGTGAAACAATCAAGGAAACTAATTTTAAAGTTTAAAGAAAAATGCATTAAACCCATTTTGTTTGCTGATGTAAACTATATAATTTTTGAGATAATGTGTATGATAGATGAAATTATAGATATTTTTCTAGAATTTGAATTGTAATTACCGTAATTATCGTTGTTTTATGTTATAATTAAAAAGAAATATTTTGAACGAACATGTGAGGTGAATTAAGTGGGCAAAGTTATAGCTATTACTAATCAAAAAGGCGGTGTTGGTAAAACAACAACATCCGTAAATTTGAGTGCTTGTTTGGCTGATGCTGGTAAGAAAGTATTGCTTGTTGATTTAGATCCACAAGGTAATGCTAGTTCTGGTTTAGGCATCGAAAAAGATGATTTAGAACTCTGTGTACACGATGTTCTAATTGATGGTGAACCTATTGCTGATATTGTTCAGCCTACAATGCTTAAAAAGCTATTTGTAGCGCCTGCAACGATTCAATTAGCTGGTGCAGAAGTGGAACTCGTTTCCGTTGTTTCACGTGAAACAATGTTGAAAAAAGCATTAGCACCAGTACGTAATGAGTACGACTTTATTATCATTGATTGTCCGCCATCCCTTGGTCTACTAACACTAAATGCTTTCACAGCAGCAGACAGCGTATTAATTCCAATTCAAAGTGAATTTTACGCATTAGAAGGGGTTAGCCAACTTGTAAAAACTATAACTATTGTGCAACAAACATCTAATAAAGACCTTGAAATTGAAGGTGTCTTGTTAACTATGTTTGATGGTCGTACAAATTTATCCATTCAAGTAGCTGATGAAGTAAAAAAATTCTTTGGCAATAAAGTATATAAGACTATCATTCCTCGTAATGTACGTCTTAGCGAAGCTCCAAGTTATGGTGAACCGATTATCGTATATGATCCAAAATCTAAGGGTGCTGATGTATATACTAAATTAGCTAAAGAAGTAATCAAAGCATCAAAAGCTAAATAAATAGTTAAGTAATTGAGTGTTATATATTGATATATGGTTATAGCCACTATATGTAAGGTGAGAGAGGTTAGTTATGCCTAGAGAAGTTAAAAGTAAGAAAAGTAAATCATCTGGCTTGGGGAAGGGCCTTGGGAATTTAATGAAGGTAGATACTGTAGAGTCTGTATTACCTGAAAAGGAGATTCACGAACTACCAATTTCTGAATTAGTTCCGAATGCAGATCAACCTCGTAAAAGCTTTGATGAAGATAGTTTAGCCACATTAGCTGAGTCTATTAAAAATCTTGGTATTTTCCAACCAATTGTAGTACGTAAACAAAAGAATAAATACCAAATTGTAGCTGGTGAACGTCGTTACCGTGCCGCTATTATTGCAGGTCTAGAGACAGTACCAGTTGTTGTAAAGAAATATAATACAGAAGAGATGACAGAGGTAGCCCTCGTTGAAAATCTACAACGGGAAGGCTTAGATCCAATTGAAGAAGCTTTGGCATACCAAGGTTTAATGGATACTTACAAACAAACACAAGAAATGATTTCTGCTCGTCTAGGTCGCAGCCGTTCTTATATTGCAAACATGGTTCGTTTGTTGAAGTTATGTGATTCTGTACAAAAAGACCTCATTGAAGGTGACTTAACAGTAGGTCAAGCTCGTCCATTATTGGCATTGCGTAGTGCAGCTCAACAAATGGAAGCTGCTGAACGCATTAAAGAGGGCGAATTAAGTGCACGTCAAGCAGAGGCTCTTGTTAAGTCTATGCAAAATAAAACGCCTAAGGCAAAGACTGCTAAGCCGCAAAGTACAGCAGAGGTACGTGCTCTTATGGATCGTTTAAAACTAAGTTTAGGATCCCCTGTAAATATTAAGTTCCGCGCTGGTAAAAAGGTTCAAGGTAAGATTGAAATTGCCTTTTCCTCTGAAGCAGAATTAGAACGACTCATTGCCTATATGGATGGTCAAGAGCATACAGATGATACGGAAACTGTAGAATTTAGAGTTTAATTCTTTAACAATAGCAATAGCAATTACTATGCATAACTATATACTCTTTATTACTACGTAATTACTATATATAGTGGATTTTTAATTAAATAACATAATTGGTATACTAAATTTGATATCGAATTATGTAAATTTAGTAATGACAAATCGATAACAATTCTGTATAATGTAAATACAATTTACAATCCACGGTGAAAGCGTAGTCTACGGGCT
Organism: uncultured Veillonella sp.; assembly: GCA_900552715.1. Classification (GTDB taxonomy): domain Bacteria; phylum Bacillota; class Negativicutes; order Veillonellales; family Veillonellaceae; genus Veillonella. Next base: position 13,608 of record USAV01000037.1, on the reverse strand, counting down.
GCGCTTTTACTGTTATGTTAAGTAACAAGGATAGACTATGGAACAAACACCTAAAGCAAACCGCGTGCATATTGGCTTTTTTGGTCGTTGTAATGCTGGTAAGTCTACATTGATTAATATGTTAACGGATCAGCCTGTATCTCTCGTATCTGAGGTGGCAGGGACGACGACAGATCCTGTGAGCAAATCTATGGAGATTTTACCACTAGGACCTGTAGTGATTACCGATACAGCCGGTATAGACGATACAACTGAATTAGGTACATTGCGTATGGAGAAAACAGAAGAGGTTGTGAAAAAGATTAACCTCGCTGTTTATGTACTTCGTACCGATGAAGAACCAACTGCTGATGATATGCACTGGTTAGGGCTTTTAAAACAAAACAATGTGCCTATAGCATTGTTTATCAATGAAATTAATGGAGAGAACAAAACAGATACATCTGCTTATATTGAAAGTCATAAGGGATTATCTGATTTAGCTACCGTAATTGGGTCCGCTGATTTTACATCTAAGACTAAACGCTTAGAATTACTCGATCTTCTGGGCGGATTAACACCACTTGATGTAGAAGGTGATCAAACTCTATTGCAAGGATTAGTAGAAGAAGGGGATACAATCATCCTCGTATGTCCTATCGATAGTGCAGCTCCAAAAGGGCGCCTTATCTTGCCACAAGTACAAACCATTCGAGAAATTCTCGACTATAAAGGCTTAGCGCTAGTGTGTCAAACAGAAGAGTTACCGGCTATGATCAACTCTCTTAAGAACCCGCCTAAGATGGTTATCTGTGACTCTCAAGCCTTTGATCGGGTTGATGAGTTAACACCAGATACCATTCCATTAACATCGTTCTCCATTTTGATGGCTCGCTTTAAAGGAAAATTACAGGACTTAGTAGCTGGTGTAAAGGCGATTAAGAATTTGAAACCAGGTTCTAGAGTGCTCATCAGCGAAGGTTGCACACATCGTCGTCAATGCGATGATATTGGGACTGTAAAAATCCCTAACCTTCTTAAGAAGCAAGGGCATGCAGATTTACAGTTAGAATTTACGAGTGGGGGAGCCTTTCCAAAAGACGTATCTCAGTATGATTTAATCATCCACTGTGGTGCTTGTATGCTCACACGCCGGGAGGTATTACGACGCATTGAATGTGCCGTTGTACAAGGCACACCAATCGTAAATTACGGTGTACTCATAGCCGCTCTACATGGTATACTAGAACGAGCGATAAGCCCATTTGTTGACGAATTAGAGGGCTAATAAATAGTATTATAATATGTATCTAATACATGGATTGAGATACAGCATTACATACTTTTATATAAATTACTATATAGGTATCGTTATTTATATTAGATATATTAAATTAAATTGTATGCAGTCATTTAACTTTCACAATAAGAATGGTATAATTAAGTGTTGGAGTTTGAATGATTGTATAGGAAGGAATATACATGTTCGAATCGATTCAACCGTGGATTGGCATGGCAACCATCGTTCTTGTTATAGCGTTGTTAGTGTATTGTGTGATCTTGCACATTCGCTTAGGGAGCCTTAAAAAGAAATACGATTTCTTTATGCAAGGGGACAATGGTGCGAGCCTTGAACGTAAATTATCTGTAGAGGTTAGCGAAATTCGCGATGCTGCGAAGGGTCTTGAGACTATGATGACCGAGCAAGCGGCGATTCGCAATATTCAAAGCAATACGATACAAAAAATTGGTTTTATTAAATATAATGCCTTTGAAAATATCGGTAATGATTTGTCTTTTGCGCTTACATTGCTTGACGGCAACAATAACGGCATTTGTATCTCCAGTATTTACGGTCGTAATGAATCCCGTATTTTTAGTAAACCCATTGTGAAAGGTAAAAGTCTCGTAAGTCTTTCACAAGAAGAATTAGAGAGTTTGAACGAAGCGTTAGGCGAACGCACCAATGAGGAAGCGTTAACGAGCGCCATCGTTTCTAAATAAGGAAGGTTTGTATTGAAAGTACCGGCATTTATTTCAAACAGAGTTGAAAGAAATGGTGACAACTGCATATTGACATTAACAACCAAGCAGGCGAAAATAGTAGCCATTGTTGGCTCTATCTTAATCATTGCGGCGTTGGTTCTTGGCATTTGGGGCATCGTGCGCCAAGCTGAGGTGATGCAATTACGTCAACAGACACAATTGCAATCGGAACAGCTGAAATTATTACAACAAAAGACAGATGTTCTAGATAAGAAAATTCAAAACTTAAATCAAATTAGCGAAGAAAACAAGCAAATGCTTAAGGGCGCTGAATCAGGCACACCATCTCAAGGTGGCGGGGACGGTAGCGACCCAAAGCAGCCAGCCGCTGATGAAAGCGAAGTAAAGACGCTGACGGCGGCACAATTATCAGCGCGTCTATCCAAAATGGACAAGGATGCACAAAAATTGCTAGTTAGCTTCTATACGATGCGTAATATCCTTCGCGATGGTGGTGCGCAAGACCTTATGGCTATGCAATCCATCAACTTCTCTGCTGGCTCTGGTGGTGTTACGAATAACACAACGCCAAGTATCTGGCCTAGCAAGGGCGTTATTACGTCTCCATTTGGTAGCCGTGTGGACCCTGTAACAGGCGCAATCGGTGCATTCCATGAAGGGGTAGATATTGCGGATGACTATGGTACACAAATCGTGGCTACCGCTGCTGGCGTTGTAACCTTTGCGGGTTATACAGAGGGCGGCTACGGTAACCTTGTTGAGATTGACCATGGGAATGGCTTCGTAACACGGTATGGCCATAATAGTGCTGTATTGGTAACCGTAGGGATGAGCGTAAAACAAGGTCAAACAATTGCCTTGATGGGTAGTACTGGTAAAAGTACAGGCGCCCACGTTCACTATGAGGTACGCCTCAATGGATCTCCTACAGACCCTATGATTTTCTTACCAATTAGTAACTAAAAAGGTAAAACAACTTACGATATACGTAATATAAAACAGAATATATGTAACATGAAACATAATTCATAGAAAAAAGAACTTGTTATGCGTGCAAATGCACTAATAGCAAGTTCTTTTTCTTTTCTTTTGCATATATATATTGTAAAATAAAAGTATATGAACGGAGGTATATCTATGAAGGCCTATGTACAAGTTTATACCGGCGAAGGCAAGGGCAAAACGACCGCTGCTATCGGTCTAGCTATCCGTGCCATCGGTGCTGGCAAGAAAGTCCTCTTTTTGCAATTTATGAAATCTAAAGTATATAGTGAACATACTATTTTACCTACCTTACAGAATTTAACCTTAGAAACCGTGGGCAAACCATTCTTTATCATCAAAGAAGGGATGAAAAGCAAGGATGAACTCGCTAAATGGGGCGATGAAGTCGTTGTCTTTGAATCCGGTAATCCGCCAAAAGACTATGTAGCGCTCATTGAAAAAGGCTACGAACGCGCACTGGCTGCTATTAGCAGTGGGGAGTACGATCTCGTCGTTCTTGATGAATACAACATGGCGCTTTTCTTTGAACTTATTACATGGGATAAAACAAAGGCTTTGCTCGATGCTCGTCATCCAGAAACGGAACTCGTATTTACGGGCCGTGGGGCTCCTCAAGAATTAATCGACGAGGCAGACCTTGTAACGGAAATGAAAGAGGTTAAACATTACTACCTTCAAGGCGTAATGGCTCGAAAAGGTATTGAAAACTAATCATAGGTACACCTAAGGAGGTGATGTGGTTGAGTACAGTGGCTATTGTGGCCCTTGTTATTGTGGCCATCATTGCAGCACTCATCTTGATTATCCTACTGACACCAATCACATATAGCATCGAAATTAACGGACGCTCGCCATATCGTGGCGAGGTGCGCGTCAAATGGCTGTGGCGTGTATTTTCACTGCATCTAGCGTATTTGCAGGACAAACCATTTTTTAAGGAATTATACATTTTGGGCATGCTCAAGATTGGTCCTGTGAAAGACTATGAAGAATGGCTTGAAAATCGCGTAGAAGAAGAATACCAAAAGGTGATGGACGACGATGGCGACATGTCGCAAGCGGAAGCCTTCGCCAAGGCAATGCAAGGGGGCGGACAAGGTCCTTCTGCAAGCTCCAGTGGTACTAGCTTTGATGATTTGAAGAGCGCTCAGCGTTCTGACGCTACCTTTAATGATGAAGAAGCACCAGGGGCTGGGACTTCTCAAAAGCCAAATGAGCGCATAGAACGTCCTGAACAAGCTTCTAAGGATATGGATGCACAAGCTCGTGCTGATCGGTATGACTCCATTCAGCAAGACCCAACATCCCATATTCAAAGCGATGATGAAACAGTGAGCCGCGTTACTTTCAATAGTGACGGTTCCATTAAGGAAAAGGTATTTACGAAGGTGAATGACCTCAAAACGACGGTGAAACAACGTTTTGAAAAGCCAGATCCAAACGATCCAGTGGCATCATTCAAGTCTAAAATTCCTACATTCTGGTTCATGAAACATGTAACAAATACAGAATTGTGGCACCAGTTATTCCTTGTTTCAAAACGATGCTATGACCACTCTAAACCACGTGATGTGGCTATAGAAGGTCGATTTGGTATCGGTGACCCATATCGCATGGGGATTATCGCATCTATGCTATACAGCATTTGGCCTGAACAAGCTGAGAACATCGAGCTCGATTATGTAAATTGGGCTGGTGAAGGTAGCGGTCACATCAAAGGTCGCATTATTTTAGCTGTTATGGCTTGGCATGGCACAAGATTTTTACTATCTAAGCCAATGCGTTCCCTATTGGGTGAAGGTGCTCGTGTCTTCTGGGTTAAACGGAAGGAAGCTAAGCAGTTAGAAAAGCTGAAAGCCGAACAAGGTCAAACAGCGTAAGGATATATTAAGTCAACTAGGTACATGAGCTAATATAGCAATGATACTTTCACAGAAAGCGGAGGTACTGTGATGGAGAACAGTAATGTAAAAGAGAATTTGGAAGTCCTATTCGAGAAATTCAAAAATATGATTAAGGTGGAAACTGTAGTAGGCGAAGCGGTGCAAATCGGCGATACTACACTTGTTCCATTCGTAGACGTAACATTTGGTTTCGGTACTGGTACAAACCACAACACTGCTAACAAAAATCACGAATGTGGTGGCGGTGGCGGCGGTGCCAAAATGGAACCAAGCGCTATCCTCGTTATTAAAGGCGAACGCATCGAGTTGTTCAATATTAAAGGCAACCCTTACAGCAGCAGCTTCGATCGTCTTATCGGTTTGGTGCCTGACCTCGTGTCCAAATTGAAATCCGATAAATACATTTATTTGAACGATGAACAATAATTCGGCGACGAATTATAAATACTAGGTGAAAGCCGTAATACCCACATGTGTGCTCTGAATATGTCCGTAACGACTGCGATTATAGCTTCAGGGCATGCCTGTGGGTATTATTTTAACTTCTATAGACTTTCATAAGCAGTTCATAGGGCTTTATTATGCTATGTAACATAGTCTTGTGAAAGTTAGCGAGATTTGTTATAGTAAAAATAGTACACTATTGGATTGTATAGTGACACTTTTATTTCGAGGAGGATTTCAGATGAAATTATCTAAAAAATTAACTACCCTAGCTATCGTTGGTGCTATGTCTGCTACTGCTGCAGTAGCAAGTGCTGCTAACATTGGCTTAGTAAATATGAGCCAAGTAGTAAATAGCTACCCTGGCTATGGTGCATTAGATATGAAAATGCAACAAGTAGACGCTCAATACCGTCCACAAATTGAGAAAAAAGTACAAGAAATTGAAAAAATTCAAGATCAAACTCAAGCAGAAGCTGAATTCAACAAATCCGTAGCTCCATTGCTTCAAAAAGAAAACGAAGAAATTAACAAAATTGCTCAACCTATGATGCAAGCAATTCACAATGCTGTTGAATCCATTCGCGTTGAGAAAAAAATGGATGTAGTATTGGATGATCCATACACAATCCGTGCGGCTGACGCTAACAGCAAAATCGAGAATATTACTAACGAAGTAATTAGCCGTCTTAAAAAATAATAACTATAAAGCCCCTTACCTGAAAAATCAGGTAGGGGGCTTTTTGCATATAAAAAATGATTATGATACAATCTGGTTAGATGAAGAAATTATGAATTTGTGTATGGGGGATATTAGCATGAAAAAATTTATACTTTTTCTTTTAGTACTATTGATTATTCCGACTTTTTGTATGGCAAGAAAATCAGTACCATTTATGACAGGAGCAATTGTTAATAATCAGAATGAGGTTGTAGCAGTTCAAGTAAATAGTCCAGCTTACAGTATCGGTATTAGACCATTAGATAAAATAACTAAAATAATTACGTCAGACAATACGGTTCATACATCCGATATTAAACAAGTTATTGATAAGGAAGGCGAAAAAACTTTAAGAATTGAATTTTTACATAAACAAGATTCTGAATATGCTCCAATGAGTGGTACAATACAAGCAAAAAAATTGAATGATGCAGAGACACGGACAACATTTTTAGTAGTTGGTAAAGAAGAAGATATCTTTAAAAAGGTTATTCGGACACTCAAATTTGACCCTAAGCTATCTTTGTATTTGCCTATGCAAAACGTAGATGCAGATAATAAGTTTATTACTGTATATAGTAGTGTAGATAAGCATGGTGCTAAAGGTATTGGTGACTATGTAACTAGATTTCCTAGTTCTGCTGTAAAAAATTTAGAAACTCAAGGCACAATTGTAGTTGGTGATACTAGTAATCCTGATATTTCAATGGTGAAAGTTAACTTAGCATTTAAAGCATCATGGGATAACTTTTTCTCTAAGGGTTCAGAGAGCCCAGCATCTTCGGGTGTTATGGAGAGACTTTTAGTAGAACGTTTATATAGTGATTTATAAATAAAAAAGGAGCAATTTTGCTCCTTTTTTATTTGTTTAAAGGACTTTTATAGTAAGATAGAGAACTATATTAACGAAGTAGTCTATATAGAAATAGCATATTGTAGGTTACATTTATATTGTCACGTAACTAAGGAGAGAGGCTTGTCAGTTTTATATCTAATAGCTATTGCTTGTGATAATGTGTAAGCTATTTTAGAAAGGATTTATTATGAAAGATAGTGTTGTGAATGAAGTTATGGAAATGGTCGATACATTCCTTAGCTTAGTTACGATTGATTTAGAGGATGAGCTTGATAGAGAGTTAGCGGCAGCATATATTTTTGGAATGTTAAATGGGACGGCTCAAAAGGAGTCCCTTACACCAGAGGATGTCCAAACTTTGATGTTTAATATTGGTATTGATAAACTTACTTATTCAGAGGAAGTAGCTTATCAAATGACGCAATTCGTTATTGATGCGACAGATGAGGAGTTTCACCCAACAGTAAATGCAATTATTCACAGAGGTTTAGAAGGTTATTTTTTATATTCAGACCATCAGTTTGATGCTCTTTCAGAAGATTTTAGTGAAGTTGTTCAAGTGGTAAAAGAAGAGCTTTAGTAGCAAATTAATATATGGTAAGTATTATATAGGTGTTTTCTTTACAATAGATTAGCTTATTTTAAATAAGGAGTGAGATCTAATGAAAGATTTCAAAGCATTAGCTACAGAACGGTATTCAGTGCGGAAATTTGATACAAAGCCTGTAGAGCAAGAGAAGGTAGATAGTATATTAGAGGTAGCGAGATTAGCTCCTACAGCGCATAATTATCAGCCACAACGGTTATTAGTGCTTAACTCTGATGAAAGCCTTAATAAATTAAAAGAATGCACTAATGGCCATTTTAATGCTCCTCTGGCTATTATTGTTTGTTATGATAATCAAGTGAGCTGGAAACGAGAGTACGATGATGCGGATTTGGGTGTTGTAGATGCCAGTATTGTAGGCTCTCATATTATGTTCTACGTAGCGGATATGGGCCTCGGTACAACGTGGATTGCTCACTTTGATCCTGATAAAGTACGCAAGGCATATAACTTGCCTAATCATATCATTCCTGTAGCGATATTCCCTATAGGATATCCGCATCCAGACTGTGTACCGGCACCGGGTCATACAAAACGGTGTGATGTAAGTGAGCTAACAATCTATAACTCCTTTTAATTTCTCCAAAATGTAAGCTCTATAAAATGTAAGCACTACAGAATTTAAGTAATACAAAAAAGGCGGTTAATCATAATTGATTAACCGTCTTTTCTAATAGTGTTTGTAGGTTCTGTTAGTATTTATTCTGGTTTATGAATAAGGTTTACAACGAATTCGCTGTCTTCTACAAGTGTAGCTTGGATGTAGTTGTCGCCGTTGAATTCTAATACTTGGCCTGGAACGAGTACGTGTTCTTCAGTTTCGTTAAGGAATACTTGTACTTTACCTTTAACTACAGTAAAGATGACATTAGCTTCTGGATGATTGTGTTTTTCTACCTTTTCACCAGCTTTGCCGCCTTTTTTAACGATTACATAGTTAGGACCTTGGAATAATAAACCTAATTCTTGATTAACTGTGCCTGCCATAATAGACCTCCTAATTCTAGCTTTTATTTTGAAAGCTTACGTTCATACGTAATACGATGTGTTAATACATAATAGGATGTATTTATCTTATGGTTACATTATAAATGATATTACTTATCAATGCTGTGCCTATAGCTACAGTTTTAGAAAAATAGGGAAGAAATATATAGAAAACTCAAATAGCCAAATATTAGATATGAAAAAACGAGCGCTTTAAACGCTCGTTTTTTGGTACATATATCTGAGAGTAGATACTCTATTATTTTCTACGAATGGAGTATAAACGTGTGCCGTTTTCTTCAGTCGTTACAAGTTCAAAGTTAGGATCAACTGCTTTTACAAAAGCTTCGAACCAAGTTTGGTAGGCAAGGGCCATAAACTTAGGGTCAACGCCCGCTGTACGCCAGTAGCCTGCTTGTAATCTGTGATCCCCAACCCATGTGAATTCATCTGGGCTTTCAGAAACAACTTGGTCACCACCGTCACAAGGCATGCCGTTTACATAGAAGTTTTGAAGTGCATTGTAAATAGCAGGTGCAGTGTGTTCCTCAAGATTGTCTTGCGCCACAACGCCACATGCTTGACCTTGTACTGCGAATGCATCAAGAATTGCTGTTACTACATGTACGGCTTCATCGCCAGAGTTTGTATCGAGCAAATCTTTGATGAAAGCAGCTTCGCGAACGGATGCGATGTTGATTTGGTTGGACAACCAGCCATGGATATTGCCATGGTCGATGATGTTCTCTAGTGGAATGCTAGGGTTGATTGGCTCGCCGTATGTATCTACGGAGATAGAGTGTAATTCCTCTGCCAAATCATCAACAACCTTAGTTGTTTTTTCTAAAATCAAGTTTTCACGCTCAACGAGCAATTGAATTTTACGATATAACCAGTAATGGATGTGACCTAAGAATGCGGACATATTAAGCTCCTTTTCGTGCAGTTTCTAATTTTTGAACTAAATCGTATACATTAACACCGTGGATTTCTGCAGCTTGCCACAATGGTTCAGCTGTAGAAGATGGGCAACCAAGGCAACCCATGCCGATGCTTTGTAATACAGGCACAACATTTGGATATGTATCCACGATGTCGCGAATGATTGTGTCTGGTGTAATAGGAGCACCTGCTTCGAGGCGTGGTGCTTCTGGTTCTGGATCATTACCATGACCAGGCAAGAACACAGCTGGTTCATCGGATTTGCTTTCAGCTGGAGCACCTTCAAGGTCGCCCAATACAGCCTCTTTGAAAGCCTCTAAACCAATGCGGTCAATGAATTCGCCCATACGTTCAATTTGTGCGTTTTCTTTATAGTATGCAATGATACGATCTACTAATGCAAGAGCTTCTTTTTCAGTTGTTACTTCTGCGATGAGGTCACCGATGCGTGGATGCGCGCCGCCGCTACCGCCAGCGTACACATTCCAACCCTCTACAGTACCGATGATACCAACATCTTTCATGCGGCTTTCAGTACAAGAGTTAAGACAACCGGACACGCCGATTTTCATTTTGCTTGGCATTTCTTGAGACAAATACTTGCGTTCAATTTGCATGCCAAGATGTACGCTATCTTGTTTAGCACGTTTACAGAATGTAGTTCCTGGGCAGATTTTTACGCTGCGTACGCGGTTAGAAACAGTGTACGCTGGCTCCATGCCGAGCATTTCCCAAGCTTTATCTACGTCTTCTGCTTTTAAATTCGTAATCATAATGCGTTGGCTACCAGTCAATTTAAGAACAGCGCCGAACTCATTCGCTACGTCGATATATTTTTGTAATTGTTCTGGTTGAATGAAACCTGCTGGAACGCGAGGTGTAATTGCATAACGGCGTTGGCCGTTTTTAATGCGTTGTAAATTTGCTGCGATTTGTGCCATTGTAAATCCTTTCTCGAGCCCTCTCTGCAGAGAATAGTGGCCTAAACTACTTAGTTAATCTATGTAATTCTTTATATGTAATCTATATACGCCGTTGGGTTTTGTGAAAGCTTCGCACGTATACGTACAGCGTGATGAGATCAACTAGGCGATGCCTCACCAAAACCCGGCGTAACGATCAGTACGGGTATTAAATACTGACCTGATGTTCCTAGTATAAACTATTTTAGTATGTAATAATGTAACCTAGGCTACAAAAATGAAAAATTTCAATATTAATTATTAATAGCATATATGATTTATAATACTAGATATTATAAAATAATTTACCTAATTGGTAAATTATATATTTACATTTGTATTTGAGAGAGTATAATAGAATTAACCTACTAGGTAAATTGTTATAAATGGCCATTTATATTGTATCAACCATTCACTATGATTTGAGAGAGTCGGTGACATATTGGATATACGATATAAGAATAATAAGTTAGAAACAGTTTGTACAGATGCAAATACTGCTAGGCGAGAATATGGACGTGAGATGGCACGTAAAATTCATTTAAGAATTGATCAACTTCGTTTTGCTACATCTATTCAGTCTTTGATTTTAAATGGTGTGGGACGGTGCCATAAGTTAGTTGGAGATCGCAAAACTCAATATGCTATGGATTTAGTACACCCTTATAGACTTATTTTTATACATATTGATGGAATGTTTCACGTAGTAGAGATTCAAGAAATTGTAGATTATCATTAGTATAGGAGATATACATATGAAGATATATGAAAGTAAAACTTTTATTGCTATACCGCCTGGAATGACAATAAAAGAGGTTTTAGAAGATAGGCATATGACGCAAAAAGAATTAGCTACACGAATGGATATGAGTGAGAAGCACATCAGTAAGCTCATTAATGGTGAAGTCCCACTAACACAGGATGTGGCAATGCGTCTTGAACGGGTGTTTGGTGTAGAAGCAAGTTTTTGGAATGGATTAGAAGCCAATTACAGAGAGAAGATATTAAAAGTAGAGTATGAGAATTCTATTGATGAAGAAATTAACTTTGCTAAGTCCTTTGGTTATGCTAAACTTGCGCGTTTAGGTATAGTGCCAGAAACAAAAAAGGCAGCGGAGCAGGTTAATAATTTACAAAAATTTTTTGAGGTAGCTTCTTTAAAAAATGTAGATAATGAAATGGTTATGCCCTTAGTATATGAAAATATTAAGGATATGGAGCCAGCTAAAAAGAGTGCGATTTATACATTGGTACAAATCACGAAAGGACAGGCGCGTTTTGTGGAGGTTAATCCTTATGATGCGGAGTTGCTAAGAAAATTTATACCTAAAATTGAGGACCTTAAGAGCGAACCATTAGCTGGTGTGAAAGAGCCTCTTAAGGATATGCTAGGAGCGTGTGGTGTCATTATCGTATATTTGCCAATTCTTGATAATATAACCTCCACATGTATTACGTATTCCAAAGGAAGCTCCATTGTTCTTGGTATACCAACGGAAGATACTGATGGTTTTTGGAAGTTATTAGGAGAAGCCCTACATAACTTGGTAGAACGAGATTATCAACGCAGTAATCGCAAATACCGTAACAATGATCCTGTAACTGTGGTGAATTATTGAGCCATATTTTAGTAAGTTTTTAAACACCTCTTTTTTGTAAGTTTTAAGGGCTTATAGCACTTGTTAGAGGTTCCCATTAACGTAAGGACTTTCATAGTACGATGTATAGGATTCTTATCCTGTAACAAAATAGCGTATAATAGACATATAAAATATTACTGATATAGGAGATACAATGAAGGTCCTTTACGATACAATTTTGAAAGCAACATATACTGGTCGCCCGAACCGTTTTGTGGTGACCTTAGATTTGAATGGTGAAAGCGTACTCGCTCATTTACCAAATCCTGGGCGCATGTGGGAGCTCTTATTCACAGGCGTAACGATGTACATTGTGCCTCACGATAAGCCTGATGCAAAGACAAAGTATCGCGTAGTGGGCATTGAGCGCGATGGGGTCGTAATTATGCTCGATACGAACTATAGTAACGATGTAGCGCAGCATTTGATCGAAAATAAGCTGATCCCTGGTTGGGAGGAATGGTGCGTTGTACGACGAGAGTATACGGTTAAACTGCATGGTACATCATCACGCTTTGACTTGCTCCTCACCAATGATAAGGGCGATGAGTTCTTGCTGGAGGTCAAGTCTTGTACGCTATTCTCTAAAACGGGTGCCATGTTCCCTGATGCCATAACAGAACGGGGTCGTAAACATTTATTACATCTGAAAGAATTACAAAACGAAGGGTACCACACAGGGGTTTTATTCCTCGTGCAATGGGATAGAGCGCAGTGGTTCTTACCGGACTACCACACAGATTTGGAATTCGCTCGTACCTTTAAAGAGGTAGCTCTTTCCTTAGACTGGAAAGCCGTTGCTGTGACCTGGGATGAGACTTTCACCATGCCAAATGTAACACGAGAATGTTCCTATCCGAGTACCATCCTCGATACAGAGGCTCACGATAGCGGCGTGTACGTGATGGTCATGCACCTTGACCACGATCTTGACCTTGAAATTGGCTCTAAAGGGATGATGCATTTTAAGGCGGGCTACTATATGTACGTCGGCTCTGCGAAGGCAAACTTAACGAAACGCATTGAGCGTCATAAACGAAAACGCAAGAAAATGCACTGGCATCTAGATTACTTCCGCGGTCACTGCGAAATGATTGCAGGCCTGCCAATACGAACTAGCTGGGCTGATGCAGAATGCGCTCTTGCTGATGCGGTCCGTGGCGTTGCCGAATGGGACGTCCCTAAATTTGGCTGCTCTGACTGTGACTGCAAAAGCCACCTATTTGGGATGACGGAAAATCCGATACATAATAAGACGTTCATGGACGTAATAGAAGACTTCCGCATGAATAAATTGGATGCGTTAGTTAAATGATTGTTGTTAATGGCGAATAACCTAAAATAGCTTTCACAAAAAATCCATAAAAATGCCCATAATATTAGCGTTTAGCCCTCAAAAATGCTATAATATTATGATGTATTATAATCAGTGTTAGTAAAATGAGGTGAGATTGTGGCAGACCAACAATGGTCCCACGGGAATATTCATCCCGTTCAGATTGATAAAGAAATGAAGAACGCTTATATCGATTATGCGATGTCCGTAATCGTAAT
>USAV01000036.1 GCA_900552715.1 uncultured Veillonella sp. | reverse complement strand
TGGAGCGGGAAACGAGATTCGAACTCGCGACCCCCGCCTTGGCAAGGCGGTGCTCTACCGCTGAGCTATTCCCGCATACAGAACCGATAATTAATATAACATAATCATCAATCTGTCGTCAAGAAGAATTTAAGTCTGTCCTGACTGCCCTATAATAATATCAATTTACACATATAGTGTCAATGGTTTTTCCATGAAATTCTCAGTTAATTTTGCATAATTGAGCATAAAACATATAAAAAGAGGGATTTAACAACCCCTCTTTTATATAGATTACTCTTTGTTCTTTTGTCTACCTTTACCGGCCCCATCTTCCGCTGCTTTTACCTCAGCTTCCACGAAGGTTTTCATATCATTCAGCATATGCATGGATGCATCAATAATGGATAGTCCCATTGTGGAACCCAATGCTTCATCAATTTGTAAGTTATAGTGTAAGCACGGTTTTACATCTAAGAATCGACATTGCTCCTTATGGATTGGTTCCTCATATGCGGCGGATGGGAATATATAGTCCTTAACCAATGGCTCAATAGTAACGGCAGTCAATACAGCTGCACCTGTTACAGCATTATCAAATACTACTGCCATACGGTGACTAGCAGCACCTAAAATAAATCCAGTTAAAAATGCAATATCTAAGCCACCTGCGACATGAAGCAAATGCAACACCGCATCACGGCGCTCGCTTTCACTCAAAGCAGACCAATCATCAACGGCAATGTTGAAACGATCTACAAAGGAATGGATATGAGCAGCTCGTTGCTCAATGGTAGGTCCACATTCAGTATGAACTAGAATATCGTCATAAGCACAACCTGTAATAGTTGCAGTCGTTACAAGGGAATCGAGAAATGCCCGCTCCCCTATATTACCAATAGCAACGACTTGTAATCCTTCGTTGTGCAGTTTATCAGCATAGGAAAAGCCTAGTTCAATAGCCTCTTCTAACTCATCACGAGAAATAACAGGTTCTACACCAAAGAAGTGAGAACCCTTACGGATAACCTTTTGGTCAATATTCGTCAAATCCGTTGTATCTTGTTCAAGGCCTATATTTACTACATGCACAGGTGCTTGTAACTTAGATGCCGCACCTTGCGTAGCCGTTCTGCCTTCATTAAAACGCTTGATAGCTTCATAGCTTTCACAACCATGCTGACTATTTTGTGGACCATCTACCAAGTGATCCGATGCCACAATCAGTACACCATAGCGCAAATGATTTGGTTGAGGATCTGCCAGAATGCCCGCAAAGCGCTCAGCTATTAACTCTAGTGTAGCAAGGCTATAAATAGGTTTTGTTAAATTATCGATTCGTAATCGGCATGCTTCCATGGATGGCGCATGTAATGGTTCGATTGTAAATGTTCTCATGCCTTACCTCCTGTAACAGCCAAATACATATGAACGGCAAGGTCTAGCATGCCCATTTGAATGGAGCCACCAGATGCCTCACCGAGGCAAAGTCCTAAGTCAACATAGGCTTCAAGGCCTAGATTTTCTAAGGAGGATTTAGCCGCTTTTTCAGCAGATAAATGAGATGCCATCACATAGTCCATCGCCTGTGGCACTAATGTCTTAGCAACTAACGCACAAGCAGATGTATTGAAGCCATCAATAATAACCAATGCATTATTCGCTGCAGCACCTAGAATAACACCTACGATACAGGAGAATTCAAAGCCTCCCACAGAGGATAAAATTCCGATGGCATCATCTTTCGGTATATCCTTATATTTTTCTAATACATCATGCACAATGCGTTGCTTTAATTTTAAACGTTCATCAGAAATATTAGTGCCTCGACCTGTCGCTTCCTCTGCAGTGAGTCCTGCAAATTTAGCAGTCATAAGCGCACTCGCTGTAGTATTGGAAATACCCATTTCCCCTACTAAGAAGACATTAAAGCCTTCGTCGATTTTTTCTTTTACAAGACGAATACCTGTTTCAATACCTTCAATGGCTTGCTCACGTGTCATGGCCGGTTCTTCAACAAAGTTTTTTGTGCCCATACCAAGTTTATGACTACGTAGTCCTGGTACCCAGCTCATATCTGCATCAATGCCCATATCGATGACTTCCATTTGAGCCCCACAGTAATTAGCTAAGGAATTGGCACCCGCCCCTTTAGGAATTAAGTAGTTTTGTGTCATCCCTACAGTTGTTTCCTTTGGATACGCACTTACACCCATATCGGCCACGCCATGATCGGCAGAGGCAATAATCATACAAGGCTTTGGAACCGTTAAGTGTTCCTGATTTGTAGCCGCACCATATTGAGCCACCACGTTTACAAGTCGCCCATATTGTTCTACAGGTGACCCTGCATTCCAATTATCGATTATATGTTGTTCAATTTCATGACTGCGACCTCTAATAGCGTCACAAGTTTCTTGTAACAAACTCATGGTATCTCCTTAACTAAATAATATGTTAAATGTATATTCTTTACGAACCCTAGTATACACATTATACTGCATAAACCGCGTTGCTTCAGCTACATAAATATACATCAAGCTCAAATGAATGTTAATTATTCATTATTAGTACTCTATGAGTGCTAACCAATGTATAGCCTTAGCTAATAATTATTTATCATTAGCTATTCTTTATTTGTCCTGTTAAATATGGTAATTTACCGCGGATTTCTCTTCCTCGTTCAAGATAGGATTCTAAAGCTTGACCTTCATCTTCTTGTGAAAGTATCTCTTTTACCCGTTTGATTTCGGATTCGATTTGTGAAAGACCTTCAATTACATTGTGTCTATTACCATAAATGATTTCACGCCACATAGATGGCAAACCACCGGCAACACGCGTGCAATCACGGAAGCCACCGGCCGACAATTTCATGCGCAACTCGCCTAACTCATCGCCACCGGAAACTTGCGTTAAAATGGATGCCAACAAATGTGGCATATGGCTGACCATAGCTAAATATGCATCGTGAGCATAGATATCTACAAATTCAATACGGGATCCTACAGCACGACCCATTTCAGCTAACTCTTGAGCAACCTCTTCACTATATACATCAGAGGCTTTATCCTCAAGGACAATCCAGCCCATCCCTTTAAATAGGTTTTTATGAGACACTTCATAACCGCCCTTTTCAGAGCCGGCCATAGGGTGAACAGACACAAAAATGGTACCTTTAGGAATGGAACTGTATACAGCTCGTACAAAGTTTTCCTTTGCACTAGACACATCTGTCACCACTTGTCCTGGTTTAAAGAGATGTGCAGTTTCTGTAAATAATCTTGCATTTGTATCTGGAGGTAGTGAAAATACGACAATATCTGAATTTTCAATCAATGGTTCTACCTCCGTCCAGGCAGCTTTTACCACACCATCTTGAATGGCCGCATCACAAACCTCTTGGCGACGCGCATAGCCTACTACCTCATAATCGGTATAGGCCTTTAAAGCCTTCGCCAACGAACCACCTAATAGACCTAAGCCAATAATGCCTACTGTCTTACTCATATAAACCTACTTTCACAAATAATTAGCCTTACACTCTCTAATGTAAGGCTAACTATATCTACAAACGACTAAAAGTATATTGAAATCGTGTAAATATAAGACTATGCCTCTATGAGGCGTCTATTTTTCCACTTCCCACTATACCATCGATATACAAATAATAAACCTCGTAAAATTTCATCTACCGCCATGGCAATCCAAATGCCTACGAGCCCCCATTCCCAGTAAATTCCAAATAGATAGGACAATGGTACAGCACATAACCACATGCCAAAAATGCCTACGAGCATCGGTGTTCTAATATCCCCTGCTGCTTGTAAGCAGCCAACCATAACAATATTAACGGCACGACCTAACTCAAGAAAAATCTCAATCAGTAATACATTATGTGCTAACGATAGGATTTCTGGATCCGTAGTGAATATAGATAAAACAATATCACTGGTAATATAAAAGAACGTAGCCACTCCTACACTAATGGCAATGGCTAACAACATAGAATGCCATACGCGATTTGTCACCTCAGCTTGTCGTTTAGCCCCCATCAGGTAACCCACAATAACTTGAGATGCATTTGCTAATGCTATGGTATATACATAGCAAAGCATGGCTATAACCGAAACATACACCTTAGTATTAATAACAGCCAGTCCCAAGATATTGACCATTTTCATAATCGTTGTCTGAGATAGCTGATAGCTTAAGGTTTCGCCACCGGAAGGAACACTGATGTTCAGCAAGGACTTAACCGTATGCCATGGGAATGGTTTTAAGAATCTAAAGCTTACCTCTAATGTAAGCAACTTCTTAAATGTATAACCGATAATCAGGAGGCCAACCACCTTAGACAACCAGGTAGAAATTGATACCCCTAGTACACCAAGGCTTGGTATGGGACCATGACCAAATATTAATACATAGTTAGTTGTGATATGGATAACATTCATAACTAACGCGATATACATAGTAACACGCGTTAATGAATGGCCTCTAAATACGGCAACCAGCGCATAATACATAGCCTGAATCGGTAATCCTGCGGCCACAATGGTCGTATATATCGACGTATCGCTCATCGTTTCTGGTGGAATACCAAGCCATGTAAAAATCCATTTGTGACAAGTAATAAAGAATACGGCCGCTATCGATGAGAAGAAAAAGTTCAGCACCAAGCTGACCGTACACACCTCTGATAGCTTCGACTGATTCCGAGCTCCTAAATATTGAGCAATCAGAATCGTCGTAGCTGTGCTCATTACAATGATGAGCATAATGAAGATATTTAAAATTTGATTGGCATTAGCTACTGCTGCTACTGCTTCAGGCGAGTAGTGACTCATCATCACTTGGTCTATATTACCTACTAACAGCTGTAGGAATACTTCAATAAATATAGGCCAGCTCAATGTCCAGATGGACAAGCTAATCCCTTTTTCATAAGACTTCATAGTATCCCCTTATATACTAATGTCAGATTTTATAGTATGCCCTTCATATACTAACGTCCAATTGCCTATCCCTTAAAAGAAAACGCCCTTAGCTTTTTCTTTAGTTTCTTGATCAGCAATAAATGGAATTCTTGTAGTTCTACCTTCTTTGGCCGCTACAATCTTTTTAAATGGGAATTCAAAGATTTCTCTATTCCAAGTATTTACAGCATCATTATACAACGTTCTAGCTGCAGTAATTTCTTTTTGTAAGTAAGAATTTTGTTGCATTGCATCACGAATTGTATCTTGGCTTTGTAATTCTGGATAATTTTCTATAGCTACGTTGAGGGCTCTTGTAGCCTTGTTAAGTTGTGCATTCACATCACTTCTTGATGCTTCAGAAAAATTACCACTTCTATACTTAGCAATGTCTACAAGGATATCCTTATCAACTTCAATAGATTTTTCCACAAGTTTAGCCGCATTAGAAAGAATCACAACACGTTGCTCCATATAGTTATCAATTTCGGATGCAGCATTTTGAATTCTTTGTTCCATCATATTAAACTCTGAGCTAATTTGTTTTAATCGCCACCATGGATAAATCAATACAATGGCACCAATAATAGATACTAGATACTTGTCTATAACTATGCCTAAAACGATACCGATAACACCAACTGCCATAAGGATCGTTGGAAGAAGTTTTTCAAAGCCACTAGTTTCAACAGGGATTACCTTAGCGATAACATGCACATCTCTGCCTTCAGACATAATTTCCGGATTCATTTCGTCGAGTTGGTTAGCCATTTTGGGTACCTCCAAATTCTTTGTAAATAGTATTTAATAAATCGTCGAGAGACTGATTTTGTCGATATAGTTTACCTGCCATAAAGTGATCATACGCAAAGGATCTATCCCTATTATCTTCAGATTTTTGATAATGATCTAAACCTTTAATATGGTTGAAATCATCTCCTGCAGATGGTATATCGGTCACCTCTATAAATTCTTGTTTTGTTACAGGAACATACTCATCCCAGCGGACTGGCACATAATAGGTCCTACCATTACCCGCTCGTACAGGTACTTCATCTATGTGTTCAATCGCTCTATACGAATAGGCATCTACCTTAATCACTTCCGAGTCACCTTCATTTTTATGGTGACTAGTCTTAAGGATTGTTTTTACATTATTACGCTCCGACGCATTAGGGGGAACAAATAAATTGAGTCCCATTTTATTCGCCAGCATTTCTGTAATGTAATCATTATATTTGAAAGCATAAGATTTACCATAAATATAATCATTAGATGCCATCTGTTGATACACAGGAATTGCTAAAATTGGTAGGAATGAGAAATACATGTGATCAAAGTAACTGCAGTTGTAATTAATGAACTTCTCTTTAATCTTTTCAAATGAAAAATCATAATACTGAGATGGTGATGTATCAAAGTCCCAATTTTGAGAATTGTCAGCTTTAATCTCGTTAATTTTGCACTCTTTGTTAAACACAAAGTCATCTCCATATGGGGAGTTTTCAAAGATATCCTTGTAGTTGTTTTGTGCTAATGGCGTAAATAGTACGCGGAACTCAACCTCATTGTTGCGATCTAATGCATTAAATTGTGCATCGAACTCTTCATTGGCTAAGGCCTGAAAATTACTACCCGCCTCCAATGAGTCCTGACTCTTCTTTCTAAGACTAGCTATTCCTTTAGCTAATCGACTCTTAGCACCACCGAAATTAAAGAATCCTTTTTCCGGTGGTTTTCTATGGAATGTTAAATTAGGTGCCGCATGATTACCATACACTAAAGATACTCTATTTGCATAATACGGACCAGGTTGTCTTATGACTGCACGTAGTGTTTCGTTAACATCTCTAGTCTTCAAATTCCCATTAGAATCTACATACTCCTCTGTATAGGTAACATCTAATGTTCCTTCATAGGTATAGTCGTCCATCCAGTGGATTATGCGCTTAAGAAACACAAAGGGATTGCCTAAGATATCGCCAGACGCAATATCCAATGTGGAATGATTCACATCACCTTTTTCCAAGAATCCATAGTCTTTAACGAGCTGTTCATATCGTTCAATATTAAAGTTAGAATCCATATGAATAAAAGGAATCGCCTTTTTTATGAGTTCCATAGTCATTTCACTATGAAAGAGATTATTCAAAGGCGCCATCATCTCATAGCCTTCTTGACGCATTTGAGCTAAGGTCGCATCTAGGTCTTTAAGCTTTTCCTCAAGGCTCTTACTATTGGGCTTAATCCAGTACAGATATAAACCTACACATAGAACTAGAACTGCAATACAAATAATGATAGATACAATATCTACATGATTTTGTGAAAACTGATAGACACCATAAATAATGGCCCCTATACCGATAACAATATCAATCTTTTTAATAATGCCAAATCGTTTATATGATGTATTCGATTGATCTCGATTCTCTGATACAGAGGTATATTTGTCTATTAAAACTTTATTGGTATCTATATCTACCTTGGATTGATTGACTAAATCTTGAAAGTATTCCTCGGTGACTTGCTGGAAGGCATCCTTTAACTCTTCCCGATAATACTTAAGCGGCTCTAGCAATGCTTCATTATATTCATTCGACACGTTACTCATTCCCTCTCCTTAATGAATCGTACAGTAAGTACTACATCTATACGTTTCCATTATGCCTCATATTCTGAAATAACAGCCTCTTATACTTATAAGCGTTCAATTTTTTACTTAATTATAAATATCCTAAATTATAAATTAGTATATCAATTAAGAAAACCTCCGTAAAGTAAGAATACTATTCATAACACAATAAAGTAACTATATTACTTATATCACTATAAAATAACCATACTATTCATGATACGCTAAAGTAATCATACGATTAATAATGTAAAAACCCCTCTTTACTAGACATCCAGTAAAGAGGGGTTCAGATCATAAATGATCCAATTTAAATAAGATTATTTAAATTGATTGCAAAGGCTATCGAATAGTGCTTGATCTGGTTTTACAACATCTTCAGTCAATGGGCGAGGATGTGGACCACCATTTGCTGCAGCCATAGCTTTTTCGAAGGAAGGTTTAGTAGTATCTTGATAAATAAGACCTGTAACCAAACCATCTGTTTCACCCAAAGTTTTAAGTGCTGTTGCACGATCTGTTGGATCATAACCTTCTGGCAATGCAACTAGGTGTTCTTTGAACCAGTCATAGCTGTTGTGTTTATTGTAAGTAACACATGGGCTGAATACGTTAATGAAGGAGAAACCTTCATGATCCATTGCTTGTTGAATCAAATCAACAAGTTCTGCACGGTTAATCATGTAACCTTGCGCTACGAATGTAGCACCTGCAGCAATTGCAGTTTCACAAACGGACAATGGAGATTCGAATGCCCCACGAGGAGTTGTTTTTGTAACAAAACCGATGTCGGAACGAGGGGATGCTTGACCTTTAGTCAAACCATATACATGGTTATCCATAACGATGTATGTCATGTTTACATTACGTTTGAAAGCATGGATAGTGTGACCCATACCAATAGCGAATGCATCACCATCACCGGAGCAAGCGATAACTTCTAAGTCTTGGTTAGCAAGTTTAACGCCTTGTGCGTAAGGAAGCGCACGACCATGAGTTGTATGTGCACCATATGCGTAGAAATAACCACCGATACGGCTAGAGCAACCGATACCGGAAATTACTGCTAATTTTTCTGGTGGAATATTTCTTGCTGCTACAGCATCAGTAATTGCTGCTTGAACCCCATAATGGCCACAGCCAGGACACCAGTTTGGACGAATATCGTTTCTGTAATCTTTAGCTGTTGTCATATTATAGGACCTCCTTAATAGCATTTTTCACATAACTTTTTGTGAATGGATTACCATCGTATTTCAAGCAGCTGGAAATTTTAGATTTCTTATGCATGTTGATTTTAAATAAGTTAGTCAATTGGCCTGTTGCATTGTGTTCAACGATAACCACTTTTTTCGCAGCATCCATAAATGGTTGTAATTGTTTTGCTGGGAATGGTTTAATCAAGCGCAATTGTAAGTGGTTAACTTTAACGCCTTCTTGATCGAATTCAGCAACTGCTTCTTCGATAGCACCACGGCTGGAAGCCATACCTACAACAAGTACATCTGCTTCGTCGTATTTAGCATTATTCAAGAATGGTTCATAGTTATCAGCTACAGTTTCCAATTTGCGGAAACGTTTATCAGTTTGCGCTACGTGCATTGTAGGCGCTTCTGCTGGTTTACCTTCTTCATTATGTTCAAGACCTGTAGAAAGGAATAGACCATTTTTCATGCCAGGAATTGTACGAGGAGAAATGCCATCTTCAGTCAATTCAAAGCGTTTGAAATAATGAGGTTGTTCCAATTCAGGAAGGTCAGCTTCTTTCATCATTTTACCGCGGTTAATAGGCACACGGTTCAAGTCGAAGGAAGGAACAGATTGTTTATTCAAACCTTGTTGTAAGTCAGGCATGAAGATAACTGGGCATTGGTACATTTCTGCCAAGTTGAATGCTTTTTGAATTTCATAGAAGCATTCTTCGATAGATGTTGGAGAAATTACGATACCAGCGTAATCGCCATGTGCATTGTAGCAAGCCGCATCAATATCGGATTGTTCAACCTTTGTAGCCATACCTGTGGATGGGCCAGAACGTTGAACATCGATAACAACCATTGGCAATTCAGCCATGGAAGCCATGGATAAGGATTCAGCCATCAAGGAAAGACCAGGGCCAGAAGTACATGTGAAGCCACGAACACCTGCGTATACGCCGCCCATAGCTGTCATACATGCTGCGATTTCGTCCTCTGTTTGAACGATTGTAGCACCCAATTTATCCATGTTTTTAATCATATATTCCATTACTTCAGATGCTGGAGTAATAGGATAAGATGCCATGAAACGGGAACCCGCTGCGATAGCACCTAAAGCACATGCTTCATTACCTAATAAGAACATTTGATCTTTCTTACCAGGAGCTGGCAATGTATCGATTTCAACATCGCCTAATTTTTCCATTACAAGGCTATGACCATCGTCAAAAGCAGCCAAGTTTTTATCCACGATTTCTTGGGATTTTTTCGCAAATTTAGCAGCAATCGCATCTTTGAACATCTTAGTATCAAAACCAAGAAGTGCAACAGACATACCAAGTGCAACGATGTTACGCATCAACATGGAACCTTGTTTCATTGCTGTTTCAGAAATTGGCAAGGACAAGCAATTAACCTTTGTACCTTCAAATTTAGAGAAGTCAGGACTTACTTTGCTGTCACAAATGATGTAACCGCCATCGCGAACTTCAGAACCATGCATATCAACTGTTTCTTGATCAAGAGAAAGCAAGAAGTCTACGCCTTCACCAATGGACATAACTTGTTCTAATGCAACGCGCAATGCGAATGTAGTATGACCACCTTTGATACGAGATGCAAATAAACGTTGGCTATACAAGGAATAACCTTCTTTAGCGAGGATTGTCGCCATGATTTCGCCACAACTCTCAATACCTTCACCTTGTTGGCCGCCCATTTTCCAGATAAAATCTTTACGTTTTTGCAAGAGATTCACCCTCCTTAGGATAAAAATTACACTGCTGACAAGAGTCTACCTTACTATGTTAATGTTTTATAGTACGAACCTGTCTATATCGTCATTGTATCATGTATATTTTGGGTTTACAATGTATCATTTCACATAATAATAGGTATAAATTAAGGCATTATAACTAAAAATTATAAGAAAAAAGGATACTACATGCTATGTAGTATCCTTTTAGTATTAATAGTTATCGTTTTAAATAAATTATAGGAGAATGTAGTCTATACAAAATTATATAGAATATTTATTCTGTAATACCTCTTGCTGCCGTTCTTCGGTAAAGAAGATTTCCTCTAGACACAAACCTTGAGCTGGTGCCGTTTTGCCTATTACACGGCGATCTTTAGCTGCTAAATAGCCCTTAATCTCCTCTACCTTACGTCGTCCCAGCCCTACATCGACGAGCAATCCCGCAATATTGCGAACCATGTGATATAAGAAGCCATCACCTATAACAGAAATGGTAACATGAGGACCATCTGCCTCTACGTGAATTCCCATGATTGTTTTTACTGGATCTGCAGGCGTTGAATTCGTACCCTTTAAGGTTGTAAAGTCATGCGTGCCTAATAGTTCATTACCGGCTGCTTGCATAAGCTCAATATTAAGAGGCTTCTTAACGTGCCAATGGTATCGCTTTGTCAGTGGATTGGCAATGAGTTGATTATGGATGGTATATACATACTCTTTACCATATATATTCCATCGCGGCTTCCAATCGAGGGGAATTTCCACCGCCTCAAGAACAACTATATCCTTTGGAATATGTGCAATCATAGCGCGAGGAATATTTTCTGCCGGTATAGATCCAGATGTTTGGAACGTACAGACTTGAAACTTCGCATGTACCCCTGCATCGGTTCTAGAAGCACCGTAGATTTGAATTGGTTCATTACAAATTTTTGACAATCCATATTCTAAACAGCCTTGTACCGTTAAGCCCTTATCGTCGGGTTGCTTTTGATAGCCTGCTAAGTCAGTGCCATCATAAGCGACTATAATCCGTATATTTCTCATAGATCAAGCCACCATAAAACGATGAGTACAATGGTAACTAGAATGACCGCCCCTACACCGATATAATCTACATAGGTAACTTGTAGTTCTTTCATGCGCGTACGATTCACACCGCCTCTATAACAGCGAGCCTCCATGGCAATAGCTAGTTCATCTGCACGTCTAAAAGCACTAATAAATAATGGTACTAAGAGAGGCACCATATTTTTAGCACGTTGAATGATAGAACCGGTTACAAAGTCTGCACCACGAGCAGATTGAGCTTTCATAATACGATCTGTCTCATCTAGTAAAGTTGGAATAAAGCGCAATGCAATAGTCATCATCATTGCTAATTCGTGAGCTGGCACACCAATACAACGGAATGGATTAAGCAAATGTTCAATACCATCGGTCAAACGAATTGGTGATGTCGTATAGGTCAATAAGGACGAGAACAAGATTAAAAAGATTAATCGCGCTGCCATTTGTAGACCCATAGCCAAGCCTTGATCTGTAATATTAATGATCCACCATTGGAAGATTGTATTACCTGGTGTTGTAAAGATATGAATACCCATGGTAAATACGATGATAATCCAAAGTGGTTTAATAGCAGACCACATCAAGCGTAATGGCAATCGTGATAAAAGCATAGCAAAGATTGTAAATGCCCCTACCAAGCCATACGCAAGAGGAGAGTTCGCTAGGAAGATGGCTACCACAAATATTGTAGTAGCAATAATCTTTGCACGAGGATCCATGCGATGCAAGAAGGAGTTTCCTGGGAAGTATTGCCCTATAGTAATGTTATTTAACATGGCTACCTCCTTCTAGAATGGCTTGTACTGCATCATCTACAGATAATACACGATTAGACACATCTAGTCCTTGTTCACGCAAATATTCCATAGTGACAGATACTGGTGGTACATCTACACCAACAGCCTGTAATTCATCGCGATGATTATTAAAGATATCCATCGGCTCTCCATCGAGAACGATGCGACCTTTATCAAGGACTACAAGGCGAGATGCCATGCGCGAAATATCTTCCATATTGTGAGATACAAGGATTACTGTAATACCCTTTTCTTTATGAAGACGAATAATTTCTTCAAAGATTTCTTCACGACCAAATGGGTCAAGACCTGCAGATGGCTCATCAAGAACTAGGAAGTCCGGATTCATTGCTACTACGCCAGCAATAGCAACGCGACGCATTTGACCACCAGATAGGTGGAATGGAGAACGCTCTGCATAAGTGTCATAGTCAAGACCTACAAACTTCATGGCATCTCGTACGCGTTCATCCACTTCATCTGCACTAAGGCCTAAGTTTTTAGGACCAAAGGCAATATCTTCGGCAATGGTTTCTTCGAATAATTGATGTTCTGGGTATTGAAACACCATGCCTACCTTATGACGCATCTTCTTAGCTTCCTCTGTAGAAGCGCTAATATCTACACCATTAACGGTAACGGTTCCTGTAGTAGGATGTAATAAGCCATTCAAATGTTGTACAAAGGTAGATTTACCAGACCCTGTATGACCAATGATGCCTAAAAACTCACCGTTTTCAACAGTAAGAGATACACCATGAAGGGCCGTTTTTTCAAATGGAGTACCTACACCATAGGTATAGGTAATATTATCTAATACAATCGCCATTAGTGTACGCCCTCCCCTCTTACTACATCTGAATTTTCATTGATAGGAGAACTAACCGTATTAGCACCTTTATGTTCACTTAGTAATTGATCAGCCAATTTAGAATGTTTTAGACCTTCTGCTAATTCTTCATTGTTGATGATACTCTTACCTACTTCATAACCTTTTTCATTCAATTTGAAAGCAATTTCAGAAGCAACTGGTACATCGAGGCCAAGGCCTTTTAAGGTATCTACATGGCTAAAGATTTCACGAGGAGTACCATCATGTAACTTCACGCCATTTTTCATTACCACCACACGGTCAGCCGTAACAGCTTCCTCCATAAAGTGTGTAATGTATACGATAGTAATACCTTCTTCTTTATTGAGTTTATGAACTGTTTCAAGTACTTCACTGCGACCTTTAGGGTCGAGCATAGCTGTTGGCTCATCAAGAACGATACAATCTGGTTTCATAGCAAGTACTCCGGCAATAGCGATGCGTTGCTTTTGACCACCAGACAACAAATGAGGACCATGTTCTCTATATTCAGTCATATTTACAGCCTCTAATGCTGCATCAACGCGTTTTCTAATTTCTGCGCTAGGAATACCTAAGTTTTCTGGACCAAAGGCAACATCCTCTTCTACGACAGCTGCTACAATTTGGTTATCAGGATTTTGGAACACCATGCCTACATGTTGGCGTATATCCCATATATGCGCTTCATCGCGCGTATCATAGCCACATACATTGATATAACCTTCACTAGGTTGTAATAGCACATTAAAATGCTTAGCTAGTGTACTTTTACCACTACCATTCGTACCGATGATACAAACAAACTCACCGCGCTTAATAGATAAGTTTACATCATTTAATGCATGTACATCATTGCCATTTTCATCGGTATAGATATGACTCATATGATTGACCTCAATCATAATGTCTTTTTCATTCATGGATAACCTCATATCTTTCTAGTCAATTTCGTTTCTATAAAAGTATAACCATTTACAAATTAATCATTCCTATATTGAGCCTACTAGCATCAATATAATATGTCCTGTTCATACACTTAGAATGAAATAGTATCTAAGGTATTCTGTAAAAGGTTAACAATAGATATTTAATATTTACGATAACTGCTAATATATTACGATATTTTACTCATCGATTGTACCATAAAATTGACAATAAAAAAACGGTGCTGCAACATAAGTTACAACACCGTATGAGTTTGATTAAACTAACTCGATAATAGCCAAAGGTGCAGCGTCACCTTTGCGAAGACCAGTTTTGATTACACGAGTGTAACCACCTTGACGGTCTGCATATTTTGGAGCAATTGTATCAAACAATTTTTTTACTACGCTTTCATCCATGAGGTATGCAAGAACTTGGCGACGTGCATGAAGATCACCACGTTTAGCCAAAGTTACCATTTGATCAGCTAAAGAGCGAAGTTCTTTCGCTTTAGCTTCTGTAGTTTCAATACGCTCATATTGGAAGAAAGATGTTAACATGCTACGGAACAACGCTTTACGAGCGGAGCTGTCGCGGCCTAATTTTCTGTACATTCGTCTTCCTCCTTATTCGCCTTTTTGTTTAAGTTGAAAACCACCTGGATGATTGTTGAGTTTTTCCTCAATTTCATCGATGGATTTTTTGCCTAAATTGCGAACTTTTCCTAAGTCATCAATGGTTTTGTCTAGCAAATCTGCAATTGTATTAATGCCAGCACGTTTCAAGCAGTTGTACGCACGAACAGAGAGTTCCAACTCATCGATGGAAATCTTTGCTGGGCCGTCATCAACAGCTGGTTCTTCATTATCGGAACCTACTGGATCAACAACGATACCGCCTTCACCTGTGTTTACATCTACAACATCTGCAGAGTGTGCTAATTTAGTGAAGTTCCCTAAATAACCAATCATAATGGCAGCAGATTTTGCCACTGCATCAGCAGCAGTAATGGAACCATCAGTCCAAACTTCTAATGTAAGTTTGTCAAAGTCCATTTCATTGCCTACACGAACATCACTCACTTCGTATTTGGCACGAAGAATTGGAGAGAAGATGGAATCGATTGGAATACAACCGATTACATCTGTGTCTTTTTTATTCTTCGTAGAAGGAACGTAACCTTTGCCACGTTCAATCACTACGTCCATTACGAAATGAGCTGTCTCATCCATAGTCGCAATCACGAGTTCAGGATTCAATACTTCCACTTCTGGTGGGAATTGCTCAGCCAAGTCACCAGCTGTCAATACGCCATCCTTTTGGAAGTCAAAGTGAACTTCCAATGGTAGTTGTACATCTTCTTCAACTTTGATGCACAATTGCTTTAAGTTAAGGATGATATCCGTAACGTCTTCGCGAATACCAGGAATAGTAGAGAATTCATGAAGAACTCCATCAATTTTGATAGAGGTGATAGCTGCCCCATCCAAGGATGAAAGCAAAATTCTGCGTAAGCTATTACCGAGAGTGATACCATAACCACGGTCTAATGGTTCACATACGAACTTACCATAGCGACCGCCTTCGGCGATGTCCACCTTCTCGATTTTAAGTTTCTTTTCTTCGCTCATCAGGAACATCCTCCTATACAACACACGTTCATAGTTTAATTATAGCACCGTATCAAATCGGCCGCTATTAATTATACACGACGGCGTTTTGGAGGGCGACAACCATTGTGAGGAATTGGAGTTACGTCTTTAATGGAAGTAACTTCA
>USAV01000035.1 GCA_900552715.1 uncultured Veillonella sp. | reverse complement strand
AGTTCTTTAGGTGATGTGATTCATGCATTGCCTACCTTGTATGCAGTGCGTAAAAACTGGCCTAATGCACATATTACTTGGGCTATTCATGAGCAATTTGCTAGCCTCCTACCTGGTAAACCATGGGTGGATGATGTAATTATTATCGACAAGAAACAACTTAAAAAGCCGGCCTATTTATGGCAATTACGTAAAGATTTACATAACCGTCATTTTGATATGACTTTGGATCTTCAGTGTATTGCAAAGAGCGCCATAGTATCATTATTATCTGGTGCGCCGGAAAAATATGGCTACTGGGAGCTTCGTGAAGGTAGTAATTTAGTAAATAAAGCGTTAGTAGGTGAGCATAAATTTGACCATGTCATTGAACGCTACTTAGATACTGTTCGAGCACTCGGTGGTGATGTAGATAGTATAGAGTTTCCTATGCCTGCTTATGTAGATGCTGAGAAATCAATAAAACATAAATTAGAATGTCATGGCATTGACGAAGATTATGTAGTTGTAGTACCTGGAGCTCGGTGGATTGTTAAGGAATGGCCACTTCTTAACTTTGGCGAGCTATGTATCCGCTTATGTGAATCTGGTAAAAAAGTTGTTATTGCCGGTGCTCCTGATGATGCAGAAAAAGGAGCTTTCATAGAAAACTATGTAAAAAATAAGAATCTCGTCAATTTAGTAGGATCTACCTCTATGCCAGAATTGATTGAGTTGATTCGACATTGCGAAATTTTTATCAGTGCTGATACGGGGCCTTTGCATATTGCTAATGCCCTTAAGCGCCCTTTGATTGCACTATTTGGAACCACATCTCCAAAACGTACTGGGCCGTATGGCGGTAGCCACGTACATCTTATTATTTCACCTACATCAAAGGCTACACCTGAACAGCCATTAGTAGATGATCCTGATTGTATGGCTCAAATTCCTGTAGATGCTGTGTGGTCTGTATATGAGCAAGTAATTGGAAAGGAACTATAATGGAACTTGATTATAAACGCATTGTGGTCACCTTTCTCATGCACTTAGGTGATGTTATTTTAACGACTCCATTCTTAGAGGTGCTACGTAAAGCGGCTCCACATAGTCATATTACATATGTAATAGATGAAAAACTGCAACAAGTGATGCAATATAATCCAAATATTGATGAACTTATCGTTGTAGATAAAAAGGGGCGTCATAATAGTATTTCTGGGCTCAATGAGATAGCTCGAGAGATTAATGCAAAGGGTAAACCTGATATCGTTATCAATTTACATCCCAATGAACGTACTTCCTATTTAGCCTGGAAGATTCATGCGCCCATTACGACTGGTATGAGTCATTTTTTATTTAGACCATTTATGACAAAGTATACCCGTCTAGACCGTAAAACTCGCCACGCTGCAGATATGTACATCAATGTACTAGAACAATTAGGTGTAACGGATATTTCTAACTCTGGTTTACATATTGAAACTTGTGAGGCATGGCGCCGTGAGGCTCAGGAGTTCTATGCTAGTCATGGTTTAACAGATAGTGATACGCTCATCGGTTTTAATATTGGTAGTGCTGTTCCTGAGAAACGATGGCCTGCTGAACGATTTGCCCATGTAGCTGATTATTTGGGTCATTTAGGATATAAAACAGTATTCTTTGGCGGCCCTATGGATCTCGAAATGGTGCAACCTGTAGTAGAACAAATGGAAACGAAACCGATTGTGGCTACCGGAAAATTCCAGTTAGGACCGTTGGCGGCGGCAATGAGCCGCTGTAATCTATTGATTACAAATGACTCTGGTCCTATGCATGTGGCCATCAGCCAAAAGGTGCCAATTGTGGCGCTTTACGGTCCATCAAACCCATTCTTTTATGGTCCGTACCAAGCTCATGCTATCGTTCTTGAAACGATGGACTCCTATGAGGTTGGTAAAAGCATGAAGAAGATTATTAAAGAAGGAAATTACAAAGGTTTGTCCGTAATTTCTGAAGAACAGGTTATTAAAGCGGCGGAAACGTTACTTTCAGAATCGAAATAAACATATGAACTATATTGTATTTGATTTAGAGTGGAATCAACCCTATAGCAATGATATTAGCTTTATGAAACGCACTAAAATGCCGCTAACAGGGGAAATCATTCAAATCGGAGCGGTAAAACTGAATGAAAAGATGGACATTGTAGATCATTTTACAATGTTCATCAAACCACAATATCTGCCACGGATGCACAAACATGTTCGTGAATTGACAGGTATTACGTCTCGAGAACTCGATCATGGTGTACCATTTAAGACTGCTATGCAGTACTTTCAAAACTGGTGTGGTGATGAGTATATGCTGTTATCTTGGGGATCTGATGACATTCTCATATTGCGTGAAAATCTCATGCTTCATAGGATGAAAGCTTTATCCTATGATCAATGGGTTGATGCACAGATGATTTATGCGTATCAGCGATATGGTACAAGTCAACAGTATTCTGTGGCTCATGCTATGGAGGACCTCAATATATCTACCGAGCATTTATCAGCTCATAATGCGTTACATGATGCTGTGTTTACGGCACATATATGTCAAAAATTAGATATACCACAAGGTATTTTACATTATGATCAAATTCGAAAGGAAAGCAATAATCCTTTCTTATATCCACCGATTTTGACATTTTTTATGTATGAAAACTTCCCTGAGAAGAAGCGTATCGTTCATGATCGACGTGTTCGATTATCGTTCTGTCCATATTGTCAGACACGGTTAGAAATGACTCGGCCAGAACGATTACAAGGGGACAAGCATCTCGCCATCGGCGTTTGTCCGAAACACGGCGATTTTGCAGTGCAATTAAAAGTTGGAAAATATACGATTAAGTCCGGTAGTACTAAATTCTACGTTACAAAGGTATTAACCCATTGTACGGACGAAATTCGTTCTCTATATACTCAGAAGTCTGAAATCAATCGAGAAAAAGAGCGAAAATATTTAGAATTTCGCAAGGCGGAACTTGAAAAGGACCGCCAAAAATAATGTTGTTAATACAGGTTCACAACAATAGAGCCGTAATGGTTAGAGTGTGAGCTTATAGAAAGGATAGATTATGGAACGTAAATATGCTTGGCATAATTATGATGATGCCACAATGGAAAAGGTATATGCCTTAAGTGATACATATCGTCAATTTTTAGATAATGGTAAAACAGAACGTGAATGCGTTGTACAAGCCGTTGAATTTGCAGAAGCAAAAGGATATGTAAACTTAAAAGATATTATTAAATCCAATACACCAATTAAAGCGGGTGACAAGATTTATTACACACATATGGATAAATCCATTGCTTTGTTTAACATTGGTACTGATGATATTGAATTGGGTATGAATATTTTAGGTGCTCATATTGACTCTCCACGTATCGATGTAAAGCAAAATCCACAATATGAAGATAGTAATTTAGTATTTTGGGATACTCACTACTATGGGGGCATTAAAAAATACCATTGGGTTGCTATGCCTCTTGCTATTCATGGTGTAGTAGTTAAAACAGATGGCACTCGTATCAATATTAATATTGGTGATAAAGAAAATGACCCTGTATTCTGCATTACTGACTTGTTACCTCATTTGGGCCAAGAACAAATGCAAAAGAATGCAGCGAAGGTAATTGAAGGGGAGGCCCTTGATTTACTTATCGGTAGCCGTCCTGTAAAAGATGAAGAAAAAGAAGGGGTTACTAAATTTATTAATAACCTTCTTGAAAAAAAATATGGCTTTGTGGAACGTGATTTATTATCTGCAGAGCTCGAAATCGTACCAGCAGGCAAGGCTCGTGATATGGGCTTTGACCGTTCCATGGTTATGGCTTATGGTCAAGATGATCGCGTATGTGCATATACTTCTTTAGTGGCTATGCTTGAAGTTGATAATGTAAAACGTACGACTTGTTGCTTGCTTGTAGATAAAGAGGAAATTGGTTCTGTGGGAGCTACAGGTATGCAATCTCGTTTCTTTGAGAATGCAGTAGCAGAAGTGCTTACCCTTATGGGCAAACCTAATTCTGTAAGTGTACGACGTACATTGGAAAATTCTCGTATGTTATCTTCCGACGTTAGTGCTGGCTATGATCCGCTATATGCATCTGCTTTCGAAAAGAAAAATGCATCTTACCTAGGTATGGGGGTTGTATTCAATAAATTTACTGGTTCTCGTGGTAAATCTGGTTCCAATGACGCCAATGCTGAATATATGGGCTTTATTCGTCGTGTCATGGAATCTAATAATGTAACATATCAAACTGCAGAGCTTGGTAAGGTTGATCTCGGCGGTGGTGGTACCATTGCGTATATCATGGCCTTATATGGAATGAATGTTATCGACTGTGGCGTGGCTGTGCTTAGCATGCATGCTCCATGGGAGGTTACATCCAAGGCGGATATTTACGAGGCAAAACAATGCTACGTTGCGTTTTTAAATGCAGCTGATGAATCAATCTAAAATTATGGGGCTTTCACCATTGGTGAAAGTCCATTCTATGTGAGGTATATATGAAGCAAACAGATTTAGGTGCAGCTATAGAGGCAGCTAAGGGTGAGGCCACAGAGGTTAAGACGGTAAAGGTCGATATCTTTGATATTCCTGAAACAAAGGCAGAAGAGTATATTGCTAATCGTGAGGAAGTAGCAGAAGCTGCAGCACAGGTAATGAAACCTTACTGTGTAACGGTAAAACGTGAAACATTAGATCCTGAAGAAGGGGAAGCTGTAGTTGGTTATTATGTAACGGGTGAAATTTTAATGTGTGTCATCCTCGACCCATTTGAAGTTCCTGTTATGAAGGTTGCTCTCGATAAAGGGACTCTTAAAGACTATATTTTAGCGGCCAATGAGCTAACAGAAGACATGCTAGCATCTCTTGAAAAATAAGAGGATTTCACATTTTTATGTGTCCTATAAATGGACAAATGTAAAATACTTTAATCTGCTACATTGATGTAGTGAAGAAATTTGTTTATAATAGATGTATTATAGTCATTGCAGATAGGAAGGAAATCCCCATGAATTTAAAAAAAGGTATTGCCCTAGCGCTCACGGCGGCAGCATTGATGGCATTCACAGGCTGTGGCTCCAATGGAACAACATCTAATGGTGAATACAAGGTTGGCGTAGTACAACTGGTAGAACATCCTGCACTAGATGCAGCAAACAAAGGTTTTGTTGATGCTCTAAAAGAAAAGGGCTTAGCTGATAAAATTACCTTTGACCAACAAAATGCACAAGCAGATCAATCTAATTTGAACAGCATTGCACAGCGTTTTGTATCTGATCGTAAAAACTTAATCTTAGCCATTGCAACACCAGCAGCTCAATCTATGGCGAATGCAACTCATGATATCCCAATCTTGGGCACTGCTATTACTGATTATGAAGCAGCTAAACTTGTTAAATCTAATGAACATCCTGGCGGTAACGTATCTGGTACATCTGATATGAACCCAGTAGAACAACAAGTTGATTTAATTTTAAAAGTATTACCAAATGCTAAGACAATTGGTACTATTTATAGCTCTAGTGAAGTAAACTCTCAAATTCAAGTCGAGAAAATGAAAGCTTACGCAGCTACAAAAGGTATTAAGGTTGAAGAGGTTACCGTTTCTAATGTAAACGATATTCAACAAGCAGCACAAAACCTCGTATCTCAACGGGTAGACGCAATTTATGTACCAACAGACAATGTTGTAGCTTCTGCGATGAGCAATCTTGTAGCGATTACCGACCCAGCAAAAATTCCTGTGTTTGGCGGCGAAGATAACCACGTAAAAGGTGGTGCTGTAATGTCCTTGTCCGTAGATTACTACAAACTTGGATACCAAACAGGTTTAATGGCAGCTAAAATTTTAACTGGAGAAGCTAAAATTGAAGATATGCCTATTGAAATGCAAAAAGAATTTAAATTAGTTGTAAGTAAAGATAAATTACAAAAATTGGGCATCACATTACCAGAAGAATTGATGAACAAAGCAACTATGATTTAATACACACTGGTAAGGAGTTACATATGAACTGGAAAAAAGGTATTGCAGTAGCACTTAGTGCTATCTCTATTATGGCAATGGTAGCTGGTTGCGGTTCCAATACAGCAACTAATGATCAAAAGAAAATCGGCGTTATTCAATTGGTAGAACATCCATCCCTTGATGCTGCTAATAAAGGTTTTGTTGATGGCCTTGCATCTAAAGGTTATAAAGATGGGGAAAACATCAAATTAGACCAACAAAATGCTCAAGCTGACCAATCTAACTTGAATAGTATTGCTCAACGCTTTGTATCTGATAAAAAAGATTTAGTATTAGCCATTGCAACGCCAGCAGCACAAACTATGGCAAACGCATCTCATGATATTCCTATCATGGGTACTGCTATTACAGACTACGTTACAGCAAAACTCGTTCAATCTAACGAACATCCAGGTGGTAATGTATCTGGTACATCTGATATGACACCTGTAGAAAAAGAGGTTGATCTTATTATTGCATTAGTACCAAATGTAAAACGTATTGGTGCAATTTACACATCTTCTGAAATCAACTCCCAACTTCAAGTTGAAAAAATGAAAGCTTATGCAGCTACTAAAGGTATCACTGTTGTAGAAGCAACTGTTTCTAACGTAAATGATATCCAACAAGCGGCTACAAATCTTGTAAACCAAGATGTACAAGCAATTTATACACCAACTGATAATGTATTGGCATCTGCTATGGCTAACTTAGCTCAAATTACTGATGCTGCTAAAATTCCAGTATTTGCTGCTGATGAAGGTATGACAATGACTGGTGGTGTGGCAACATATTCTGTGGACTACTATAAATTAGGTTATCAAACTGGTTTAATGGCTGCAAAAGTGCTTTCTGGTGAAGCTAAAATTTCTGATTTAGCCATTGAAACACAAAAAGATATTAAGTTAACTGTTAACGAAGAACGTGCTAAAAAATTAGGTATCACAATTCCTGAAGCACTTCGTAAAGATATGAAACAATAGAGGAGATTTTGATGTTAGATTTAGTGGTAGGCACCATAACGACAGGCCTTTTATGGTCTTTGTTAGCGGTTGGTGTTTTTATTACCTTCCGTGTATTAGATGTGGCTGACTTAACCGTAGAAGGTACGTTCCCAATGGGGGCAGCCATTTCTGCAATTTTAATTACAAGTGGTATGAACCCAATCCTATCTATCTTGATTGCCGGCATTGGTGGTATGGCTGCAGGTGCTGTGAC
The DNA here is from genome assembly GCA_900552715.1 of uncultured Veillonella sp. GTDB lineage: Bacteria > Bacillota > Negativicutes > Veillonellales > Veillonellaceae > Veillonella. The sequence continues at coordinate 8,743 of USAV01000035.1, read as the reverse complement.
AGGTTGGATTCATACAAAATTAAAGATTCCTGCATTGCTCGCCGGTATCTTAACAATGATTGCTTTATATTCCATTAATCTTCATATTATGGGGAAAGCTAACGTATCCTTGCTTCGTATGGATACCATTTATTCAATTATCGGTAGTGTACTCCACACACCAAATATGTGGTCCGCAGCTATCGTAGGTGTTATTGTAGCTGTTGTTGTATGCTTATTATTATTCTGGTTCTTCGGTACAGAAATTGGTACAGCATTACGTGCAACAGGTGTTAATCCTCAAATGATTCGCGCTCAAGGCGTAAATACTGACAACATGATCGTTCTTGGTCTTTTGATTTCCAATGGTTTTGTTGGTATGTCTGGTGCATTGATTGGTCAATTCCAAGGCTTTGCCGACGTAGGTATGGGTATTGGTACTATCGTAATTGGCTTGGCTTCCGTAATTATCGGTGAGGTAGTATTTGGTACAAAATCCTTCGTGCGTAGCCTCATCGCTGTAGTACTTGGTTCTATCGTATATCGTATCGTTATTGCGGCTGTACTTTATATGGGTATGCCACCAAACGATTTGAAATTATTCACTGCTATTCTTGTTGCCATCGCGCTTTCCTTGCCTACATTGAAAGCAAAATGGTTGGCTCGTTAAGGAGGACACTATGTTAGAAGTAAAAAATATGGTAAAAACCTTCTTTAAGGGCACAATCAATGAAAAAACTGCTCTTCAAGGTATTGATCTTCGTTTAGAAGAAGGCGATTTCTGTACTGTAATTGGTGGTAATGGTGCTGGTAAAAGTACGTTGCTAAACTCCATTGCTGGTGTATTCCCAGTTGATGAAGGCTCCATTACTATTAATGATATTGATGTCACAAAAATGCCAGAATACAAACGTGCTAAATACATTGGTCGTGTATTCCAAGATCCTATGGTGGGTACTGCAGGTAATATGCAAATAGAGGAAAACTTGATTCTTGCTATGCGCCGTGGTAAAAACTTAGGTCTTAAATGGGCTTTCAAAGATAGTGAACAAGCATTCTTTAAGGAACGCCTTGCATTATTAGGTTTAGGCCTTGAAGAACGTTTGTCTGCTCGTATGGGCTTATTATCTGGTGGTCAACGCCAATCTATTACATTATTGATGGCTACTATGCTCCGTCCAGAACTTTTATTACTAGACGAACATACAGCAGCTCTTGACCCTAAGACGGCAGAAAATGTTTTGCAATTAACAGATAAACTTGTAGCAGAACATAATTTAACAACTCTTATGATTACCCACAATATGCGCGATGCATTGCGCTTTGGTAATCGCCTCATCATGATGGATGCTGGTCGCATTATCTATGATGTAAAAGGGGAAGAAAAGAAAAAATTAACAGTTGCCGATTTATTACAAAAATTCGAAGTAGCTGGAGAAAATGCATTGAGCGACCGCATGGTGCTAGGTGCGAAATAATAAAAGAGGGCTGTGGCCCTCTTTTGTTTATTTCCTGTATTTATTCTTTACAAGATAAGGTAGATACTGTATACTAAATAAGGTCGTAAGACATATCGTAAGCGAAGTATTCGAATCTCCAACGGTTACTTAAGCTTATCGGGATTATTTATTTTTTAGGAGGTAACATTAATGTTAACTACAGAAGCTAAATTAGCAGTAATTAAAGAATACGCTACTCATGAAGGTGACACTGGTTCTCCAGAAGTACAAGTTGCGATTTTGACAAGCCGCATCCAATACTTAACAGATCACTTGAAAGAACACAAAAAAGACCATCATTCCCGTCGTGGTTTGTTGAAATTGGTTGGTCAACGCCGTAACATGCTTGACTACCTTCGTCGTAAAGATATTGAACGTTACCGTTCCCTTATCGAACGTCTTGGTCTTCGTAAATAATAAAACTAGCCGTCCCATAGGACGGCTTTTTTTATTTGATTTCTCTATGTTATAATAACAATAGGCAAAGGGAAACGAATGCCGATAATCTATTGTGGAAACACGAAAAAAAGGACAGAGCGGCAACTCTGTCCTTTTTATTGTGCTAATTGCTATAATAATTAGCTTATTTTTTCTTGATGATATATAATAAGAAGGTATACATATAAGAAGATTTTTAGGAGGAATAGGAATGGAACAATTCCAAATGGACCTAGCTGGTCGTACGCTTACGATTGAGACTGGGGAACTTGCAAAACAAGCTGGCGGTGCTGTAATGGTTGGTTATGGCGATACTCGTGTACTCGTTACCGCTACAGGTTCTAAAGAGGCGAAGGATATCGATTTCTTCCCACTTACAGTAGACTATGAAGAAAAAATGTATGCTGTTGGTCGTTTACCAGGTGGCTTTATCAAACGTGAAGCACGTCCACCTGAATCTGCGATTTTGAATAGCCGTTTGATTGATCGTCCTATTCGTCCATTATTTGATAAAGGTGTACGTAATGAAGTACACGTAGTGGCAACTGTTATGTCTGTTGACCAAGATTGTGATCCTGCAATCTGTGGCATGATTGGTGCGTCCGCTGCATTATCTATTTCTGATATTCCTTGGAATGGTCCTATCGCAGGCGTTCGTATGGGCCGTATCAATGGTGAATTTGTTGTTAATCCAACAAAAGAACAATTGGAAGCAACAGACCTTAATATCGTTGTAGCTGGTACAAAAGATGCTATCCTCATGGTTGAAGGTGGTGCTCAAGAGGTTCCAGAAGAAACTATTCTTGAAGTTATCATGACGGCTCATGAAGAAATCAAAAAAATCGTAGCTTTCCAAGAAGACATGAAAGCTCAAGTAGGCAAGGAAAAACGCGTATTTGAAAGCAAAGACGTGCCTGCTGAAATCGCTGATGCAGTTCGTGCCTATGGTCATGATAAACTTGATGCAGCAGTACGTTGTGCAGATAAACAACAACGTGATGCGCAAGAAAGCGAAGTACGTGCAGATGTATTAGCTCACTTTGAAGAAATCTATCCAGATAACTTAGCTGATGTAAATAAAGCATTTGACGCAATGACAAAAGAAATCGTTCGTCATATGATTACTGTTGAAAAAATTCGTCCAGATGGTCGTAAACTTGATGAAGTTCGTCCAATCTCTTGCCGTACAGGTGTCTTACCTCGTACACATGGTTCTGGCTTATTTACTCGTGGTCAAACTCAAGTATTGAACGTTGCCACTGTAGCACCATTGTCTGAAACTCAAACAATTGATGGCATTGGATTAGAAACAGAAAAACGTTATATTCACCACTATAATTTCCCATCCTTCTCCGTAGGGGAAACTCGTTCTTCCCGCGGTCCTGGTCGTCGTGAAATTGGTCATGGTGCTTTGGCTGAACGTGCATTGGTACCTGTTATTCCAAGCGAAGAAGAATTCCCATATGCATTGCGTTTAGTATCCGAAGTATTGGAATCTAATGGTTCTAGCTCCATGGCATCTGTATGTGGTTCCACATTATCCTTGATGGATGCTGGTGTACCTATTAAAGCTCCTGTAGCAGGTATCGCAATGGGTCTTGTAACTCAAGGCGAACACTACACAATCTTAACAGATATCCAAGGTATGGAAGATGCTCTTGGCGATATGGACTTCAAGGTTGCTGGTACAGCTAAGGGCGTAACTGCTATTCAAATGGATATCAAGATTTCTGGCTTGTCCCGTGAAATTCTTCATGAAGCATTAGAACAAGCTCATAAAGGTCGCATGCATATTATGGGCATCATGCTTGATACAATTGCTGAACCACGTCAACAAATGTCTCAATACGCTCCACGTATCATTACTATGAAAATTGATCCAGATAAGATTCGCGATGTAATCGGTTCTGGCGGTAAAGTAATTCGTGGTATCATCGATGAAACAGGTGCAAAAATTGACATCGAAGATGATGGTACAGTATTCATTGCTTCTGTAGACCAAGAAGGTGCTGCTAAAGCTCAACAAATCATTGAAAACCTTACTAAAGAAGTTGAAGTAGGGGAAGTATACCTTGGTAAAGTAACTCGTTTGATGGCATTTGGTGCTTTCGTAGAGGTATTACCTGGTAAAGAAGGTCTTGTACACATTTCCAAACTTGCAAAAGAACGCGTTGAAAATGTAGAAGATGTAGTAAATGTAGGCGATGAGATTATGGTAAAAGTTATCGAAATCGATAAACAAGGCCGTATCAACTTGTCTCGTAAGGATTGTTTAAAATAAGAGGTGTTACATGGATATTCGTGGCTTTGAAGTAGTTTCTGCTTTTGAAGAACAAGATATCAATTTACCAACCCGTAAAACAACAGAAAGCGCAGGGTACGATATTGAATGTGCTGAAGCTGTTACATTAGAACCAGGTCAAGTAGTACTCGTTCCAACAGGGCTTAAAGCTTTCATGGCATATGACGAATATCTTGCTATTCATATCCGTTCTAGCATGGCTATTAAACGCCATCTTGCACTTGTGAATAGTACTGGTATCATCGATAGCGATTACTACAATAATGAGGAGAATGAAGGTCATATCATGATCGCCCTCCTAAACTTTGGCAAAGAAACCGTTACCCTTGAAAAAGGCGAACGCGTTGCGCAAGGTATATTCTCTAAATACCTACTCACAAACGATGACGATGCAACAGGTGTCCGTACAGGTGGTATCGGTAGTACTGGTACAATGTAAACTACATACAATTCTGAATAGAATGGTGAAAGCCGCTCAACTTATGTTGGGCGGCTTTTTTTTGTATTAATATGTTATGTGAATTTTTCAACTCATAATAAAGTGTTCAAATATATGATTATATGATATGATAATTCATGAACTTTAGATGAAATTGTATTTGGGGTATTATTTTTAGGTGTAAGGGAGATAATTATGAACACATCAAAAGATAAACTATCTAGATATATGGATGCAGGTTTCCCTATTTTAATGTATAACACGTATGATGAGCCTAATGCTATTAATACATTAGCAAGTTTGGATGATAGTAGAACTGTTATTCAATGGTCAGAGATTGGTATGGTAGTAAATCAATCAGATGCTAATGATATAACTTTAGATTCCATGTTACAACTGTTGGTATCTACTGGTGTTGAGGATTTAACTTCCTCTATTGTTATTTTGAAAGATATTAGACATCATATTAGTAATCCAAAAGTTATTGGTCTTTTAAAATATATTGCCCAGTTAGTTACTACAGGTAGCGTTGAAGAGTGTACATTAGTTTTACTGGGGGAAAATATTGAACTACCAGTTGAGTTGGAGCCATTTGTAACAATTATAGATGAAGATGCAATTAAACCAAATGAGATAGCTTTATGTATTGAACAATTTTGTAATGAGCAAGATATTCCTGTTGATAATATATTAAAGGGAAAACTTGTTAATGCATTTAGAGGGCTATCAAAATATGAGATAGAAAATATTCTAGCATTATCTTATGCAGATGATGGTGAAATCACATCTAATGATCTTGAGTTAGTATTAGAACAAAAAAAACAAATTGTTAAGAAGTCTGGTGTTCTTGAGATGATTGCATTAGATGAAACGATGAATGATATTGGTGGCTTAGAGGTTTTAAAGGAATGGATTCAAAATAAGGCAAAGATATATAAAGATATTGATGCAGCTAAAGCTTTTGGTGTAGATATGCCAAAAGGTGTTTTAATAGCAGGTATTCCTGGTTGTGGTAAGTCTTTAAGTGCTAAAGCGACTGCTAAACTTTTTAATACTCCATTGTTACGGTTAGATATGGGACGCATTATGGGGAAGTATGTCGGTGAATCTGAACAAAATATGCGTAAAGCAATAAAGATAGCTGAAGATATATCTCCATGTGTTTTATGGATTGATGAGATTGAAAAAGCTTTTTCTGGTGTCAGTGGAGGTTCATCTACAGGTGATATTACTAATCGATTACTTGGATCTTTTTTAACATGGCTACAGGAGAAAAAAAGCCAAGTTTTTGTTATTATGACTGCAAATGATGTGAATAAGTTACCAGCAGAATTGATACGGAAAGGTCGCCTTGATGAAGTATTTTTTGTAGAGTTTCCAAATAATAGAGAACGAGAACAAATTTTTAAGATTCATCTAGAAAAAAGACGACCAACAGATTTAGCTAATATAGATTTATCGAAAATTGTTAGTAAAACGGATGGATATAGTGGTGCAGATATTGAAGGTGTTGTAAAAGATGCTATAGAGCTAGCTTTCACATCTGAACGTAACGTAGTTACAACTGAAGACATTATTAAATCTATTGATAATACACATTCACTGAAGGTTATAATGAGTAAATCTATAGATGACATGATTAAGATGTATAAAGAAAAGAAATTTAAGAATGCTTCAAAATAATGGAGGAATCATGGCAAATACTATTAATGTGAAAGCATTTGAAGGTTTACTTAAAAAAGCTACTATCTCTTATGATAATTCTGTAAATAAATCAGGTGTATCTAACCAAGTATGGTTAAAGGATTATTTTAAATCAGAAATGCCTGAAATAAGTGAAAAAGAGGCTGATGAACTTGCAAGGTCTAGTATAGAATCACTAGAACGTTATGATCAAGCTCAAGATGATTATAAGAAGTCTAAATCCAATAATGTAAGTAGAAGTGCATGGCTTAATAATACAATTTTAAAAGGTGGAGAAGCTTTTAGTGCTGAAAGATTCACACAATATTTATCTGAGATTGACAATACACTTGCAAGATGTAATGTGGATATGATTAATGTAGTAACTACACAAGCAGGTACTATTAATCAAAATCCTAATTTAGATGGTTTTATAGCTGAACAAGAGTTAGTAAATACATTTAATGCCAATGCAGCATTAGAGAATTCTAATTTTAGAGCACGTGTTTTGCAACCAGAAGCAGGACAAACATATGGTAAAAACTCTGTAGATATAGCTGTTGATGATAAGTTTTGGGGTCAAAAGAATATACAGCGACACCAAGTAAAATTTGGTAAAGATGCAAATGCAACTGCCAATATGGTAAATGATAAAAATTATAATAATCAACGTATTTTAGTCCCTAAAAATCAAACTGATGTCGTTAAGTCTAAACTTAGTAAACAGAAAACAGTATCAGATCAAATTCAAACAGATGATGGGGTTTCTTCTGATGCATTAAGTAAAAAACAAGCTAAAACATTGCAAAATAAGGTGCAAGATGGAAAATCTTTACGAAAAAAGGACTGGAGCTATTACGAAAATAAGCAACTGATTACTAATATTGGAAAACAAACTATGCTTGCTGGTGTTACCGGTGCAGCATTAGGAGCTTCCATTCAAGTTATGGGCGATTTTTTGAGCGGTAAAGATATTAAATCTGATAAAGTTATAGAAACAGCATTAGTTACCGGTGCAGATTCGGGTGCTAAAGCTGCGACAACAGGAGCACTTGTAGTTGCAACACGAAAAGGCATGTTACCAATAGCTAAGAATACTTCTGCTGCATCATTAGGATTAGCTGGTGCGATAATTATTGAAAATGCAAAAGTATTATATAAATTAGGGAATGGAGATATTACACCTATAGAAGCGATTGATGGCATGGGAGAAGCTACTACTATAGGAGTAGCGAGCCATTTTGGTTTTTTATCTGGTTTCGAATTAGGTGCGACATTAGGATCTATTGCTCCTGGTATTGGTAATGTAATAGGTGGTATTGTTGGTGCTATTGCTGGGTCAGTTGTTGGTAAGGCAGTATATAATGGAGCAAAACGAATTGTAAAAGGTGCGTTAAGTACTGTTAAATCAGTTGGTAGTACAATTTGTAGTGGTGTTAAATCTATAGCGAAGGCTTTAAATCCATTAAACTGGTTTTAAAAGGTAATAAGATATATGGCTAAAAAAATAAAATTCCCATTAGAGTTTTCTAATGGTGTAAAAGTTAGAACTTTAGAAGAATTGCAGGAATATGCTGATGTTGAAAGTATATTGAGATATTATCATAATGGTAAATTACAAACGTGGTTAGATGCACGTGATTATAATGATATAGTATCTCAGATTCTCTCGATTGATACTTATGATACCTCCTATGTTAATACATTATGCAATATTCTTGGTATTAAGTATGAAAATCTAGATATAGAAGTACATGAGATTCAGAAAAATGAAGAAAAGTTAAAGCGGTTGCGTCGTTTAACATCTGATGAAAATATATTAGTTAATGTAGAGAATATAGTATTTAATCAACAAGAATTAGATGAATTAGTTATTCAGAAACCCGAACTAATTTATTTATGTGCTGATGAAAACCAAATTTATACTATCAATAAAAAAATTAAAAATATTAGATATATTGGAATTTTTGGTAAACCAAGTATTCAGGTTGAAGCCGAAAATCTAAGAGAATTATTTGAGCTTGAAATTAAGTTTAAAGATGTTATATTACCAGAACATTTACAAAAAGGGTTGCGAGCTGAGATTGAATATAAAGGTGCTGATCTTGATATTGATGTAAATATAATTAATGCTGAAAAATTACACAAAATAGTTCAATCGAAATTTCTTGATTTTATTTATGATTCTGAATGTAGAACTAGAAATTTAAAGGATAAAGTTAATTCTATTATTCTAAGTAGTAACATTGATTTAAGAGTTAGGACAAATAAATTAAAATCAATAATAGAAAGTAAATTTGAGGAAATTTAAATGCTTAATATTAATGAAAAAAGTAGCGTAGAATCATTTAGATATCGTGTAGGTTTAATGCAAGAGTGGTTTAAATGGTATAATAAAAAACC